>JANNKM010000470.1:0-3676 GCA_031396305.1 Rhizobacter sp. | reverse complement strand
AGTAGCGGCGCTCGCGCATCCGCTCCTTCAGGAAGACCACGCGCTCGCCTTCGTCCATCGAGACGAACCAGTCCTCCACCTCGCGCTGGACCTCGGAGTCGCCGTCCGACGTGCCCAGGCATTGCCAGTACGGCGCGCGGATCAGCTTGCCGACGAGTTCGATCGCGGCGAGTTCGACCATGTTGCGCGCCGCCTGCGAGGTGCCTTCGGCGCGGCCGGAGGCGAACGAGAATACCGTGTTGGCGTTGAGGATGCGCGCCTGGCCATCGCCGGCGCTCGCGTCGCGGCGCACCAGCACGGTGGTGTTCTTCGACGCCACGCCCGGCACCAGGGTCATCGTCTCGGTGCGAACCATCGCGCCGTCGAAGCCGAGCACCGAGAACTTGACTTCGTTGCCGAGGCGCACACCGAAGGCGCGCTGGGTCAGCAGGCCGAAGGTCGAGCTGTTCTTCTTGACCTCTTCGTCGAGCTGGCTGATCGTGCCGCGCAGGTTGAACTCGGGAACCACCGAGAAGACGTTCGACTTCTGCGCCTGCTGAAGCAGCTGTGCCAGGTTTTGCTGGTCGCTGCCGAAGACCGACAGACGCACCGCACGCGAGCGCCGGGTCATGTCCGAAATCGCCGAGGTCATCATGTCGCGCGCACTGACCGGAACCTTCTGCGTCGCGTCGCGCAGCTCTTCCATCATCAGCGTCACGTCGCGCGTGCCGATGCGAAACATCATGTCGTCCATGCAGCGCAGCGCCGGCGTGAAGTTGGTGATCGTGCGCTGCGCGCGGTCGGCCGGGTTGGCCTGGCTGCGAACCGCCTGCAGGGTCGACGGCGACGGCGCGCTGGCGCAGGCGGCGAGCAGCGCGGCGCCGAGCGCCACCGAGGTCAGGCGCGAGCCGCTGCAGGCGAGGCGGGCCAGGAGATGGGTTTTCACGGCGAGGTTCCTTTCGATGCGGTGCGCGGTGCGGCGGTGGGCAAGGCGCGCGGTGGCGTCCATGCCTCATGGGTTGCATCGCCGGCGCGTGCGGTTCAAGGTCTTTTGGGTACCGACCGATAGCAACGACTTCGGATCGCCGTATTCGCTGGCTTCGCGGATCCACGCCGGGCTGCGCTCCAAGTTCCGCTCACGCGTTGAACCGCGTGGCGATCTGCCGCAACACATGGACAGGATCTCCTCGCTACCACTGAATCGGAGCACTGCCATGAACACCTCGTCGATCTCGTCGAACAACCTCGCCGGCTACGAGCTGCGCTTCCAGTCGCTGTTCGACGAGGGCCGCGGTTACGCGTTCCCCTGCGACGCGGTCGGCCGCGTCGATCTCGATACGCTCAGCGAGCGCGCGCGCCTCAACTACTTCTCAGCGCGTGCGCTGGTTGGTCGCGACTTCTCCACGCCGGTGGTGCAGCGGGCGACGCTGCATTGATCCGTGTACCCGCGCTGCAGACGCAGCGGCCGCGCGCACGCGTCGCTCGTTTCGCGCCCAACGGAACCGACGATGCGGGGCCGTCGATCGCGCCACAACTTTGCGCACAGTCCGCGATAGCAGGAAGTGCCGCTGAGAAGAGTGCCTGGCCGGCCTGGACCGGCACGCGCTCAGCCTACTTTGCATCGATCACCTTGCCGTGGCGTCGACTCGAAACGATCAGCCCGAATCGGCCGTCGGCGCTGGCAAGGATGCCCACTTGGTTCTCCGGCAGCGGTTGTCAGCGACATCGGCTGCACCGCTGCCCAGCGGAGTCGGGCCGACCAGGGTGGGCGTGACGCCAACAAACTGCCCGGTGGCAACCGGACCCGAGCGTGCGCATGGCGAACCAGCGCGCGAAGATCTGGCCCGCACGGCAGCGCCGCGCGGCACCTCGGCAGAACCCTTTCCTTCACGCCAGGACGTTCGATTCGAAACTGCAGCGTGGCATTTGGGCCGCGCAAAGCGAAGAGCCCCGGCACGCAGCCGGGGCTCACTAGGGGTTGAAGGCGCAAGGCGTCCGATCTGAAGCCTTGCCGGAAAGCCTTGCTCAATCGTTGTGCTCAGAAACCGACTGCGACGGGGTCGGCAAACTTCACCCAATGGTCGCGAACGGTACCGTCGCCATCAGGGCCGTTCAGGTCCAGCGTCCAACCGATCGCGGTCAACTCACCGGAGGGGACAGTCCCTTGCTCGTTCGTGCCGAACACACCGGCGTCGAGAACGCACTTGTCAACGCCACCGCGCGAGTCGATCTTGTACACGTTCCCGACGCTGACGCACGCAGAGACCCGGCGCTCGTCCTCGCAGCGAAGCACGCTGGAGCCGTATTTCGCGGTTGAGCCGCCGGGGCACTTGGCACCCTTCGCAGCATCGCCGACGAAGATGGCGCCTTGCGGGAACGCGAACTCGGTGCGCGGTTGACCGCCTTTGAGGAATCGGTCAAGGGCGCCGGTTGAGCCGTCAATGTCTCGTCTCCAGTTCTGCGGATCGAGTACCAGCTCGGGAACGGTTGCTACCAAGGCGCCGTTGTCGGTACGCCGGCATGCATCAGCGGCCCCAGCGCGCTGCTCGTAGGTGAACTGAATGCCAGCGATCCCGGGGCAGACCGACTTGCGAGCCTCGAGAGGGGTCGTCACGACGCGTGAGCACTTCATGACGCCATTGAAAGAGTCGTCGGGAGTGGCGGTATAGCCGGCAGGGCAGCTCACGCCGTTGGCGCCGCCTGCAACGCTGATCGAGGGGCTGGCCACGCCGGCGGCAACGAACGCGGCAGCAACGATGCTCTTGGCGAGCACAAGGGTTTTCAGGGTCTTCATGGTGGGTTTCCTTTCAGGTGACGGTTGAGGTTTGGGTTGCGGCTGGCGTTTCGTGAATTGAGGCCATCCGCACCATGGGTTGCGGGGCTTCTCAGATCGGTTCAAGGTTTCTTCGGGTGCGCGCGGCTGCGATCGGCGCCCGGTCCTCGCCTACCATCGCGCGATAACGCCGTCGCGCCACTCGGCCGGCTGCGAGGCACGAACCGATGGAGCCCTTCGACACGCCAAAGCGCAGCGCAACGCGATTCGCCGGTCTCGCGGACCTGTGGGACGCGGTGCGCAACTTCGGCCTGCTCGGCAGCGCCGGCAGTGGCGACGACGGTCTGGTGTACGTCAGCGCCGACGACGGCTATGCGATTCCCGTGCGCGCCCTCGGGCACGGCACGCCGGTGTTGCTGGTGCACGGCCTGGGCTGTTCGTACCAGCATTGGATGCCGGTGGCACGCCGGCTGGCGCACCAGCACCGCGTCCTGGCATGGGACGCCCGTGGCCATGGCCTGTCGCGCCCCGGGCCCGGCACGTCGACCACGCTGGCGCGGCTGGCGCGCGACGTCGCCGTGATGCTGGACCACTTCGCGCTGGACCGCGCGGTCCTGGTCGGGCATTCGATGGGCGCGCTGACGGTGATGCAGTACCTGCACGACCACGGCACTGCGAGAGTCGCGGCGGTTGCGCTGGTCGACCAGTCGCCGCGCATCGTCACCGACGATCAATGGCGGCTCGGCCTGTTCGGCGGGTGCAGCGCGGCGCTGCTCGGTGGCCTGATCGCGGGCGCTCGGCAGGACCTGGCGCAGACCCTGGTGCGCGAGGTCGAGGCTGTCGCGGGCGATTGGCTGGCGCGGCGGCTCGCCGCCAACGCGCCGCTCGGCCGGCTGCTGCGCCACTGGTTGGAGCGCGTCGATG
>JANNKM010000451.1:0-6826 GCA_031396305.1 Rhizobacter sp. | reverse complement strand
GTTCGTCCACACCGTGGGCAGATTCGACACCCGGCCGAGCTGCAGCGCGGTGCGCAGATTCATCGCCATCGCAGCCATCTCATCGGGGCGTCATTGCGG
The DNA here is from genome assembly GCA_031396305.1 of Rhizobacter sp. Taxonomy (GTDB): domain Bacteria; phylum Pseudomonadota; class Gammaproteobacteria; order Burkholderiales; family Burkholderiaceae_C; genus JAEMQF01. The sequence continues at coordinate 6,727 of JANNKM010000451.1, read as the reverse complement.
CGTCACTGCAGCGTCATTGCAGCAGAAGGGCCTTGACCCAGTTCAGCTCGCGCGCGATCGACGCGCTCAGATCCGCGCTTCGATACTCGGGGGGCAACACGTCCCAGGTATAGGTTTCGACTTCGAGGTGCTGGCTGATCGGCGCGGCACGGTGCAGCGCCAGGATCTCGGCGAGAAACGTCTGCGTCGTGCCGAAGTGCTGCATCTGCTCGAGCACGATCGGCACGTGAAAGTGCACGCGCCACTCGGCGCCCCTGCCGGCGTCACCTTCCGATTGCGCGGCGGCGAGCGCCTGCGGCAGATCGACAAAGCGGCGCAGCGCGCCGCCACGCGCACGTTGCACGACCTGGTGCAGATACACCGGCTCGGCGAACGCGCCAAGGTGGCGCGCGCTTTGCGCGTCGAACGATGCGATCCGCAGCGCCGAACTCAACTGCACCTTGGAAATCAGGATGCCCGCGGCCCGCAACTGAGCGACGCTCGCGCTTGCATCCTCAAACTCCACGGCGGCGTGACACACGTCGTAGCACACGCCGAGGTGGCGGCGCAACGCGTCTTGCGCGGCGCTGCGCGACACCCCCGCCAGAGCGGCCAACCGAGCCACGGCGGCGCGGCTGAACAAGTGCTCGTTGAAATAGCTCACGGACTCCGCGATCGTTTCGAGAAAACAATCGGGTTCGGGTTCGAGCGCCAGCGAAATCACCTGCCCGGTACGCTGCGTGATGCCCACCAGGTGCGCGACATGGCGAAGCAAGTGGTCGTCGATCGCCGCCAACCGGCCCGACGCCCAGGACTTGTAGGTGCACGGCACGGTGCTGACGCTGCCGTCAAGGCCTGCGGGCAGCAACTCGCTCAGGATGTCGGCGAGGTGATTCGAGTACGCCAGGCGGTGCGGGTCGCTCCAGTCGGGCGTGTAGGCGTCTTCTTTCACTGCGCGGCCGTGAAACGCACCGTAGGGAAAGCCGTTCAGCGTGAACACGTAGTAGCCGCCCGCGGCGAGAAAGTCTCTCAGCTCGGCCAGCTTGCCGGGCTCGCGCAGGCTCGTCGCCGCGGCGTGGCCCAGGCGCAGGCCCACGCCGAGCGGTCGTGCGTCGGCAGCGCCCGCCTTGATCGCGGGCAGATGCCGCGCCAGACTGCCCATCACGTCATCCAGCGGCTCGCCCGCGTGGATGTTGGTGCAATACGTCAGGTGTCCGAAGTCGGGGCCTGCGGCAGGACCCTGGAGATGCATCAGCCCGGCTCCGCGCGGGCCTGCAGCCACTGCAATGCTTGGCCCATACGCGCATGGTCGATCTGGTGCACTTCAACGCCCACGCCGATGTCGGCGAGCAGCGTCACGCACAGTTCGCCGCCAAGGTGTTCCTGAAAATCGCGCAGACCTTCCAGAATGACCGATTCGCCGCTCGCACCCACCTTGGCCAGCGCCGGGTGCCACAGCGTGAAGCCGAGGAATTCGAGCAGCGCGCAAATGCGCTCCTCCTCGCCCGGCCTCAACAACCCGGCGAGCACGGAATAGCGCGCGTCCAGCGCCATGCCGATCGCAACCGCTTCGCCATGGCGCACATGGTGCCGCGTCAGACTCTCCAGCTTGTGTGCCGACCAATGGCCGTAGTCGAGCGGGCGCGCGCTGCCCATCTCGAACGGGTCTCCGCCCTGGCCGATCTGACGCATGTGCAGTTCGGCGCAGCGGCGGATCAAGTGGGCAAGCGCGTCGCGCTGATGCGTCGCGAGGGCGTCCTGGTGGTGTTCGATCCAGCCGAAGAACTCGGCGTCGCGGATCAATGACACCTTCACCGCCTCGGCCATGCCGGCGATCTGGTCGCGCTCGGGCAGGCTCATCACGAAGCGGATGTCGTTCAGCACCGCGAACGGCGGTGCGAAGGTGCCGACGAAGTTCTTCACGCCGTGCAGGTTCACGCCGTTCTTCACGCCCACGCCAGAGTCATTCTGCGCGAGCACCGTCGTCGGAATGCGGATGTGGCGCACGCCGCGGTGCGTGGTCGTTGAAATTAGTCCCACCGCGTCGAGCACAGCTCCGCCGCCGACCGCGATGACATAGGAATGGCGGTCGATGTGCAGATCGAACAACGTCTGCTGAAAGCTCTCGACGAAGTGCAGCTCGGACTTGATTTTCTCGCCGCCGGGAACGGCGATCGGCTCGCAGGCGAGCTCGATCGCGTCGGCATGCGCCTGCGCGTACTGCGTGATCGACTCGAGCAGCGACGTGCGGCCGGCGCCCGTGCCGACCAGGCCGTCGTCGACGAAGAATACGACCCGGTGCCGCTTCGTGGGTTCACGCCGGCACAACACATCGCGCAGCGCGGTGTTCTCGGGGTCGAAAACACCTTCCGTGAAGACGACCGGAAATTCGAACGGGACCGAAAAGCGCTGCCAATGCGTTTGGGTCGTGGAATGGGCCGTTCCGGAGCGGGGCGACGCCGACATGTTTCGCTTCCTGTGGGTTGAGTTATTCGATGATCAGGTTGTCCATCGAGCGCCGGCCCTTGCCGTCGGCGACCACCGGTTCGCGGCCGCCGCGCAGGATGGAATTGCCCTCGAACACGGCGCGCTGGTCGATCGCCACGGGGTTGAGCCAGTCTTCTTCCTTCATCTGGCCGCTCTGTCCGTACGCCGTGAGTGCATTCTGATAGCAGGCCAGGTGCACCTGATCTTGGGGTATGCCCTGCTGGAGCGCGAGCTTCGCTGTTTTCGCCACGCCCAGGGGTTCGGAGATACCCCAATCGCACGCCGAATCGACGATGACCTGCTTTGCCCCGTACTGGCGCAGGATCTCCACCATGCGCGAATTGCCCATCTTCGTGCTGGGGTAGATCGAGAACGCCGCCCAATAGCCGCGCTCCAGCGTTTCTCGCACGGTCTCTTCGTTGTTGTGGTCCACCACCACCATCTTCGGGTCCAGGCCGTGCTCGTCGCACACGTCCATCGAGCGCGTCGTGCCGCGTTTCTTGTCGCGGTGCGGCGTGTGGATCATGACGGGCAGGTTCAGCGACCTTGCCAGCTCAAGCTGCAAGCGGTAGTACTTGTCTTCGAGCGCCGACTGCTCGTCGTAGCCGATCTCGCCGATCGCTACAACACCCTCCTTCAGCGCGAACCGCGGAATCAGCTCCATCACGCCTTCAGCCAGCTCCTCGTTGTTCGCCTCTTTCGAGTTCAGGCCGATCGTGCAGTAGTGGCGAATGCCGAATTGGCTCGCGCGAAAGCGCTCGAAGCCGACGATCGACGACAGGTAGTCGAGGTACGAGCCGACGTTGGTGCGCGGCTGACCGATCCAGAACGCCGGCTCGATGACGGCGACGACGCCCGACGCGGCCATCGCCTCGTAGTCGTCGGTCGTGCGCGAAATCATGTGGGCGTGGGGGTCGATGAGCATCATGATGAGTGATCCGAACGAGGTCGAACGAGGCGTTGATCGGTTTCAGGCAGCGTGCAGTGTCGCCCAGCTGAGCTGACCTCGGGAAATCCCTTCCCTCAGTGCCGGCTTGGTGTCCAGCAAGAGCGCGGCGCCGGGGTCGGGGCTGGCGGCAAGCGCGAGCGCCGCGGCGCGCTGTTCCGTGGCATCGGCGCTGGTCAGTCCCCGGGCGAGCGCGTCGAGGATCGGGCCCTTCGCACACGGCCCGACACAGCGCCAGATTTCGAACGGCACCGGCCGGCCGGCGGCGCGGCGCTCCTGGGCGAAGTCGCACAACATGCGCGCCAGTTCGGCGTTGGCGCGCCCGTCCAGGCCCTGAATGGGCGCCAGCGCCGAGCCGACGAACAGCGCCTTGAGCACCATGTGGTTCCAGCGGTGCTCGTCGAAGTGCCGGTTCGGGTACGGGTTGTGGTGGATGATGGCTTCGAACACGCCGCGCATGTTGCTGCGCAGGCCTTCGCCGACCTGATCGAGCAGCGCTTCACCGCGTGCATACAGCGGCAGGCCGCGGTACAGCGCCGTCAGCTCCACGACATCGGCAGTGGCACAGAGCGAGCGAAAGAGTCGCGCGAAGTTCGGTGCGTTGCGCGAGACATGGCTCAGCAACAGGATTCGCGCGGCGTCGGCGACGCTCCAGCCGCGCGGCTCCCATCCCGGCATGGCGCGCTGCGCGGCGGCCCGGTCGGCGTCGTTCAGAGCAAGGTCGGCCTTGCCGCATTTGCGCGGCACCATGCCGAAGGCGATGTCCAGCGCCGAATCGGAGGGGTCGAGCGCGAGCGCATCGATCTGCGCATTCAGCCATGTGCGCTGCTGCGCGTCGAGCCGGCTCAGCAGCCACTCGTGCAACAACGCAATCGCGTTTTCAAGGGATTCGGAACCGCCCATGGGCTGATATTCTAGGTCGCATGCATCCAACACTCGTGATCCTGGCCGTGGGACTGACACCGGCATTGATCAGCCCGCACACACCGAATCTGCAACGCCTCGTCGCGCGCGGCGGCATGCGCGCGCTGAACACCGTCACGCCTGCCGTGACGTGCACGGCACAGTCGACATTGCTCACCGGCCTCATGCCCAGCGGGCACGGCATCGTCGCGAACGGTTGGTACTTTCGCGAACTGGCGGAAGTGGCGCTGTGGCGCCAGTCGAACAAACTCGTTGCCGGCGAAATGGTCTGGGACGCCGCGCGCAAGCTCGATGCGAGCTTCACCTGCGCGCAGATGTTCTGGTGGTACAACATGTACGGCAGCGCCGACTGGAGCGCAACGCCGCGCCCGATGTACCCCGCCGACGGGCGCAAGATCCCCGACCACTATGCGCATCCGCACGAGCTGCACGGCGAACTCGACGCCAAACTCGGCCAGTTTCCGCTCTTCAAATTTTGGGGTCCCCTGACCGACATTTCGTCCACCGACTGGATCGCGCGCGCCACGCTGCACGTGATGCAGACGCGCAAGCCGACGTTGACATTCACCTACCTGCCGCACCTCGACTACAACCTGCAGCGCCTCGGCCCGGACCTGACGCACCCACGGGTGCAGCAAGACCTGAAAGAACTCGACGCGGTGTGCGGCACCTTGATCGACCATGCCGCGGCGAGCGGGCGTGAAGTGATCGTCGTCTCCGAGTACGGCATCACGCCGGTGACGGACGCGGTACACATCAATCGGGCCCTGCGCAACAAGGGCCTGATCGCCGTGCGCCCCGAAGAATTCGGCCGTGAGGTCCTGGACTGTGGCGCCAGCGCGGCGTTTGCGGTGGCCGATCACCAGATCGCGCATATCTACATCAAGGACTCCTCACGCGTCGGCGAAGTTCGGGCGCTGCTGGAAAAACTCGACGGCGTGGAAAGTGTTCTCGACGAAGCCGGCCAGCGCAAGCTGGGCCTGAATCATCCGCGCAGCGGCGAACTGATTGCGATCTCGAAAGCCGACCGCTGGTTCAGCTACTACTACTGGCTCGACGACGCACTCGCGCCCGACTTCGCGCGCACCGTCGACATCCACCGCAAGCCGGGCTACGACCCGGTGGAACTGTTCCTCGACCCCGAGCTTCGTTTCCCGATGCTCGCCACCGCGTGGCGCCTGGGCAAACGCAAACTCGGCATGCGCGCGCTGCTCGACGTGATCTCGCTCAAGGACACGGCGCTCGTGAAGGGCTCGCACGGCCGCCTGACCGACGACCCGAACCACGGCCCGCTGGTGATCAGCTCGCGAGCAGATTGCCTGCCTGCGGGTGCGGTGGAAGCGACCGCGTTCAAGCAGTTGGTGCTGGATCATCTTGCGGCTTGAACTGGGGAACGTAAGAACCAGGGCAACGCCCTTCGCTTCGTTCTTGAGCGGGAAGGGTAAGCCCGGTCGGCCTGCCAACTGGCTTGAACTTCCGTATCCGGCTACCAGCGCATCAGTCGTCGCAAAATCCGATGGCGTCCGGGTCCTTGCCCTCCTTCATCTGCTGGACCTCCAGAACGAACTGCTTCGCAGCTGCGGCGAACTGGTCCGGGACGCTTCCGGCGGATAGCAGCGCCCGGATTCTGGTTTCAAGCATCAACGGATCAGCGTAGTGCGCGATGCCCTTCGGATTCACCCGAATGCGGACCCGAACGGCGTAGTCACCAAGCGCGCTCGATGTTGCCTCCGACGCGTTCGCCGCGACTAGTTTCATCAGGCCCGCGTCGGTCTTGGCGGCGTCCTGCCACCAAGTCTTTGCCGCATCGTCACCGCCCCAGCGATGGCCCTGGATGGCCTGGGCCAGTGTCCTCGCAAACGGCGCGTGACCAAAGAGGTCTTGCGCCGGGTCCGTGGATGGGCGATCGGCGCAGAGCAATCCAGCGGAGTTCGTCATGCAATGGAGGACGATTGGCTTGAGTAAGTGCGACTTCGTACCGGCGACGATAACCCCAGCCCGGCCCACGAAGTCCGTCGACGCGCTAGTCGATGCCCCAGGGGTTCGTCAATACCAGGCCACACCCCTCGAAGTCGGCTACGTTGCGTGTGGCCAAGCCCAAACGGTGACTCAGGGCAATCGCTGCGATCTGGCCGTCGAACTGGGAAATGGGTGTGCCTGCGCGGCGCCGGGTCGCCACGACTGCGGCGTAGTCCGCCGCGCAGCCGGAGTCGAACGGCAGGACGCGGCCAGCAAAGTCTTCGAGGAACATCGCCTCGAGCGCCTGCTCCAATCGTTGCCGCCGCTGGCCAGCCGGCAGCAGACGTGCTCCGAGCATCATCTCCGCTTGAGTTACCGCGCTCACGAACAAGCCGTTCGCAGGCTTCGAGGCCACCCAGGCGAGCACTGTCG
>JANNKM010000539.1:0-17357 GCA_031396305.1 Rhizobacter sp. | reverse complement strand
CGGTCGAGCTGCTCTTCACTTACGACGAAGAATTCGGCGGCGAGCTGGGCCCGGGCCTGTTGCTCGCCAACGGCACGATCAAGCCCGATTCTCTGATCGCCGCCGGATTCAGCTACCAGGTGATCACTGCGCATTGCGGCTGCCTGCAGCTCGAAGTGAAGGTGCACGGAAAGATGGCGCACGCGGCGATTCCCGAGTCCGGCATCGATGCGCTGCAAGGCGCCACGGCGATCCTGGCGATGCTCTACCGGCAGAACACGCTCTACAAGTCGATCACCTCCAAGGTGGCGGGAATCAGCCACCCGTACATCAACGTGGGGCGCATCGAGGGCGGCACCAACACCAACGTGGTACCGGGCGAAGTGCTGCTCAAGATCGACCGGCGCATGATTCCCGAAGAAGTGCCGGCCGATGTGGAGGCCGATGTGCGGCGAATCATCGCCGACGCGGCTCAGGCCGTGCCGGGCGTGCGCGTCGAGATTCGGCGCCTGCTGATGGCCCACCCGCTCAAGCCGTTGCCGGGAAACCGGCCGCTGGTCGAAGCCTTGCAACGTCACGGCGCCGCGATCTTCGGCGTTCGCGTTCCCGAGTCGGGCTCGCCGCTTTACACCGACGTGCGGCTGTTCTGCGAACGCGGCATCCCGGCCGTCATCTACGGCGCCGGGCCGCGCACCGTGCTCGAATCGAACGCGAAGCGCGCTGACGAGCACATCGTGCTTGAAGACTTGCGCCGGGCGACGAAAGTGATTGCGCGAACCTTGTTCGACCTGTTGAGTTAGAGATCGATCAAGCGCCCGCGCGCGGAAGCCTCACGACGAAGCTGCTGCCGAGGTTGCCGCCGGCGCTGCTGGCGACCACCGTGCCGCCGTGCGCTTCGACCAACGTGCGAACCACCGTCAGCCCGATTCCCGCGCCGATGCCGTTCAAACCGAACGCGCGGATGTCCTGGACGAACGGCTCGAAGATGTGAGGCAGCGTTTGCTCCGTGATCCCAATGCCGTTGTCGGACACCATGATCACAACGTCCTCGCCCGCCAGGGTGACGGACAGTCCGATATCGCCGCGATCGGGCGCGTACTTGGTCGCGTTGTCGATCAGGTTGGTGACGATCTGCGCAAGACGCGCCGGGTCGCCCATGACCTTGGCCGCCTGCGGGGGCAGGTGCACGGCCAGGCTCTGCTGCCGCTTGTCCAGCTCCGTTCGGCATGCGGCGACCGCCGTGTCAACGACGCCGACGATGTCCACCTCGCGACGCTCGAGATTCAACGCGAGCACGTTGGTGAGCGAAAAATCCTGCACAGCCGCAACCAGGCGCGCCATGTTCTCCACCTGCCGTTCGATGATGGCCTGCGCCTGGGGCAACAGCGGCTCGTCGCTGCGAACCCGCCCCAGCATCGCGGTGGCCACGCGAATCGGCGCCATCGGGCTCGCAAGCTCCTGCGCCACCAGCTTCAGGAACTCGGCCTGGCGCAGCTGCGCGCGCTGCGCGGCGGCCTGCAGTTCCTGGGCACTCAGCGCTGCCAGCACCAATTGCTGGTTCGCCTCGCGCAACTCGACGAGCCGGTGCTCGTGCTCGGCCGGCGCAGGATTCTGGCGCGTTGCTGGATGTTGCGGCGCCACGGCCGGTTCCACATCGGGATTGTGCTGATCGGCAGGCCGATCACGATGGAACACGTAACTGCCGCCTTGGTGCTTGGCCTGGTACATGGCCGCGTCGGCCCGCTTGATCAGCGTGGTCGCGTCTTCGCCATCATCGGGGTAGATGCTGATGCCGATGCTCGCCTTGAGCCGGACCTCGGAGTCGCCCACCTGCGTCGGGCCACCGAGCGCGGCGAACAGTTTGTCAGCGATGCGCGCCGCATCGGCCGGCTGCGACAGTTCGCTCAGCAGGATCAGGAACTCGTCGCCGCCGTGGCGGCTGACCGTGTCAGCCTCGCGAACCGACGACTCGAGGCGCCGCGCGACCACCTGAAGCACTTCGTCACCGGCAGCGTGGCCGAGCGTGTCGTTGATGTGCTTGAAGTTGTCGAGGTCGAGAAACAGCAACGCAAAGCGTGTCCGGTGGCGCTTCGCCGTGACAATGGCGCGCGCAAACCGATCGAGCAGGAGCAACCGGTTCGGCAGTTTCGTCAGTGCGTCGAGTTCTGCGGACCGCGCCGCCTCGTCCAGCGCCTGCTGCGCAGTGTCGGCTTCGCTCTGGTTTCGCATTGCCGCGACCACGAGCTGCTCGTTGGCCTCGAGCAACTGGGACACCTGGCTGTGGTTCAGGCGCGCCTCGGCGACGACCGTCTCCTGCAGCAGGCGCACCAGCACCGCGCGCGCCGCCTCGACCTTGCCTTGCACCCGTGCAAGTTCGCGCCGGGCGTCGGTCGATGCCTGGTCCGGTGCGTCGTTCACGGCCACCCTGCCTGCCTCGCCACGTCAAGCTCGGTGCGGTGTGTTGGCCGCGGCCTGCGGATCGGGCCTGCGCAGCGTTGGCCTGCCGCCGAGCTGCCCTTCCTGGTGGACAAGCATGCCGCCGATGTGGATGCCGGAGGCATCGATCTTGTATTCGCGCAACTCGTTCGAGTGGTTGCTCGAGCGCACCTTGACGACCGCCATCACGCGCAACAGCCGGCTGTCGACCTCGATGTAGCGCTGCACGATGATCGCGTCGGTAAGGAAGGCGGTGCCATAGGGGCTGAAGCGCAGGTCGGTGTATCGGTCTTCGAGTTCGGAAGTCAACAACACGACCACGCCCTGAGCCGCGAGCGCCCTGACCATGCGCGACATCGATTCGCGAAAATCCTCCCGGAACGTCGGCGCCAGCGCCAGCTCGAAGCCCGACAGCGAATCGATGACGACGCGGGTGGCCTTGAGCCGGTGCACTTCCCGGATCAGCAGCGCGACGATCTCGTCGATCGAGAGATCGGGCGCCCGGCTGTCCACCAGGCCGACCCGGCCGCTGGCGATCAGGTCGGCGAGGGTGCGGTTGCGCGAGCGGTTCGGGTGCTGCTCGAAAGCGGCAAGGACGCCGGTCTCGCCGCAGCGCGCGCCCTCGGCCAGGAAGGCCGCGGCGAGAATGCTCTTGCCCGACCCCGACGGGCCGGCGACGAGCACCGAGTAGCCGCGCGGCATGCCGCCGCCGAGCATGCCATCCAGCCCCGCCACCCCCATCAGTGCACGTGAGGAGAGCGGTACCGCGGGCGCCGCGGCATCCGCGGCCAACGCCACGCTGGCGGGAGCGAACACCTCGATGCCGCGCGCGTTGATGCGGAAGGTGTGCAGGCCCGGCAGCGTCGCCTGGCCGCGCATTTTCAGGATCTCCAACTTGCGCACCATCGAATTGCGCTGCACGCTCTGGCGCAGCCAGATCAGTCCGTCGGCCACCGTGAAGACCGGGTTCGCGTCGGTTTCGGTGAAATATTCGCCGACGAGGAAGGTGGTGGCCTGCCAGGTCGTCATCAACATGCCGAGCTGCTGGACGAACTGCTGCAGCTTGTCCAGCGGGGTGCCTGCGGCCTCGCTGCCCAGAACCACGGAACGAAACGAATCGACGAAGACGAGCGCCGGGCAATGCTGCGTCACCTCCTCGACGATGCGCTTCAGCACGCGGTCGAGGTCGCCGGCCATCGCATCGTCGGACAGGTTGATGAAGCGAATCGAACGGTCCAGCGCCTCGCTGTCGAAGTAGTCGAACTGCTGCTGGTAACGCAGCATTTTCAGCGGCGGTTCGCCCAGCACGGTGAAATAGATCGCGGTTCGCTCGGGCGTGGCCTGCGCGAACATCATCTGGTGCGCGAGTGTCGTCTTGCCGCTGCCGGGCTGGCCGGCGATGAGATTGAACGAGAACTGCGGCAATCCACCGCCAAGCACTTCGTCCAGGCCCGGCACGCCGGTAGACAGGCGATCGATTTGCACTTTGCTTGTCATGTTGGATGTCCTGAGCAGAAGGTTCGATTAAACGGGGGGACCCCACACGGATCGAAGCAATCGCTCGGTCAGCGAGCCTCCGATCAGGGTGGCCAACAGGTCATAGAACGTCTGCAGGAGGGCGCTGGCACCGGCCGCCGCGTCCGCGCTGCTGCGCTGGGCCAGCAGGGACTTGATCTTCTCCGGGCCGATCACCGAATCGGCGTCGTACTCCAGGCCCACCACCCAGGGGTATGCGCCTGTGGTGACGTGCAGGCTGCGCTTGAAGAGGGCGGCGACGCCGCGTTGGCCGATGATGGGAGTCAATGCGACTTCGATGTCCTGCCAGATGGCGCTGGTCGCCTCGGCGATCTGCGCGGCGTCCGCGCCGGACCCGACCCGAAGTGTCAGGGGAGCGGCCAAAAGTACGCCCGCTTCACCGGGCCTGGGTGGCTTCGCGTTCATTGTTTGTCGACCGGAGTGTCAATCGAGCCACGCCGGTCGGAGTCAGGTGTTGAATCTTGGAATTGGGCCGGCCCAAATTGCCCTGCGATACCGCGAGGCCCAGTGGCAGCGTAGGCGCTCCGGCAGGAACTGTCTGTACGCTGCCGAACACGCAACTGCGCGCCGTCGAACCCGGGCTTGCGCCGGCACAGCATGTGAGGGTTGAAACGGGTGCCGTGTGGAGCAGGTTCGGCACACAATTTGCGTGCAGTTCGAAGATGCGTCAACCCACCCCGTCCTGGAGCCCTGAATGCCATTGCCACAAATCGCCCGCCGCGCCTTCGCCGCAGCAGCCCTCACCTGTGCGTTGCCCGCCGCGCTCGCCCAGGAAACGCCCATCAAGTTCCAGCTCGACTGGCGCTTCGAGGGCCCGGCCGCGCTGTTCCTCGTTCCCGCGACGAAGGGCTATTTCAAGGCAGAGAAGCTGGGCGTGACGATCGACGCTGGCAACGGCTCGGGTGGCACGGTGACGCGTGTCGCCTCCGGAGCCTACGACATGGGTTTTGCCGACCTCGCCGCGTTGATGGAGTTTCACGCCAACAACGCCAGCGCACCGAGCAAGCCGGTGGCGGTGATGATGGTCTACAACAACACGCCCGCCGCCGTGCTGGCGCTGAAGAAGTCCGGCATCAAGACGCCTGCCGACCTGAATGGCAAGAAGCTCGGCGCCCCCGTGTTCGACGCCGGCCGCAAGGCGTTTCCGATCTTCGCCAAAGCCAACAGCGTCACCGGCGTGACCTGGACGTCGATGGACCCGCCGCTGCGCGAAACGATGCTGGTGCGCGGCGACGTCGATGCGATCACCGGGTTTTCATTCACGTCGCTGTTGAACTTGGAAGCGCGCGGCGTCAAGGCCGACGACGTGGTCGTGCTGCCCTACCCCGCGTTTGGCGTGAAGCTGTATGGCAACGTGATCATCGTCGGTGAGGAATTTCTCAAGAAGAACCCCGAAGCCGTGAAGGCGTTCCTGCGCGCGTTCACCAAGGGAGTGAAGGACGTCATCGCCGACCCGAAGGCCGGCATCGCCACGGTGAAAGAGCGCGACGGCATCATCGATGAAGCGCTGGAGCTGCGTCGCCTGAAACTCGCGCTCGACGCAACCGTGCTCACACCCGACGCGAAGGTCGAGGGCTTCGGCAACGCGCTGGGCCCGCGCCTGACGCTGATGGCGAGCCAGGTCTCCGACGCCTTCGGCACCAAGGAGCGCATCAAGGCCGACGCCGTGTGGAACGGCGGCTTCCTGCCCAGCGACGCCGAGCGCGACATCTTCAAGGCAGTGAAGAAGTGACCCGAGTGCGCGTCAGCGCGCACTCGGGTCATCCCGGCAAACGCCGGGATCCACGCCCAGCGCATCGGCATCCCGGCGCAAGCGCCGCCCCGTGCTGGACACAGGGTCGGGTTCTACGGCACCGCCCTCGTCATCCCGGCGAACGCCGGGATCCACCTTGCGACCAAGCCGGCCTCATGCCGCACGCCCTCCCGCCCGCCTACCGTGGATCCCGGCGTACGCCGGGATGACAGTGCCTATGACACTGCGCCGCCCCTTTGTCGATTTCCACAACGTCTGGCTCGCCTACAACGACGAGCTGCTCGCCAGGCAGCAGTTCGCCGTCGAAGACATTTCGCTGCAGGTCGGCAAAGGCGACTTCATCGCGATCGTCGGGCCCTCGGGCTGCGGCAAGTCGACGTTCATGAAGCTGACGACGGGGCTGAAGATGCCCAGCCGCGGCCACATCCACATCGACGGCGAACCGGTCACCGGGCCGCTGAAGATCAGCGGCATGGCGTTCCAGGCGCCGTCGCTGCTGCCCTGGCGCAGCACGGTGGACAACGTATTGCTGCCGCTGGAGATCGTCGAGCCGCACCGCTCGCAGTTCAAGGCGCGGCGCGCCGAGTACCGCGAGCGCGCCTGTGCGCTGCTGCGCAGCGTCGGACTGGGCGGCTATGAAGACAAGTTCCCGTGGCAGCTTTCGGGCGGCATGCAGCAACGCGCATCGATTTGCCGCGCGCTGATCCATGAGCCGAAGATGCTGCTGCTGGATGAGCCCTTCGGTGCGCTGGACGCATTCACACGCGAAGAACTGTGGTGCACGCTGCGCGACTTGTGGCAGGTGCAGCGCTTCAACGTCATCCTCGTCACCCACGACCTGCGCGAATCGGTGTTCCTCGCCGACACCGTGTACGTGATGAGCAAGAGCCCGGGCAGGATGGTGGTGCGGCGTGAAATCGACCTGCCGCGCCCGCGCGACCTGGAGATCACCTACACCGCAGCATTCACTGACATCGTGCACGAGCTGCGTGGCCACATCGGCGCGATGCGCGCGCCGGCGGCGAAGGTCGCACCATGACACGCAAGAATACGGAAACCCTGGCGCCGCTGGTCGCGCTTGCGGCGCTGTTGCTGCTGTGGCAGGCGGTGTGCAGTCTGTTCAAGGTGCCGGAGTACATCTTCCCGAGCCCGCTGACGATCGCACAGGCGCTGGCCGATTTCGCCGGCCCGATCGGCAAGGCGGCGTGGAAAACCTTTTGGGTGACGATGCTCGGCTTTGCGATATCCATCGTCGTGGGCGTGCTGCTCGGCTTCCTGGTCGGCAGTTCGCGCCTGGCGTATGCGGCGGTGTACCCGCTGCTGGTCGCCTTCAACGCCGTGCCGAAGGCGGCGATCGTTCCCATCCTCATCGTCTGGTTCGGCATCGGCGTCGGCCCGGGCATCCTCACCGCGTTCCTGATCTCGTTCTTTCCGATCACGGTGAACATCGCCACCGGCCTGGCGACGCTCGAGCCCGAGTTGGAGGACGTGCTGCGCGTGCTCGGCGCCAAACGTTGGGACGTGCTCACCAAGGTCGGCCTGCCGCGCTCGATGCCGTACTTCTACGCATCGCTCAAGGTCTCGATCACACTCGCATTTGTGGGCACTGTGCTCGCCGAGATGACGGCCGGCGACTCGGGCATCGGCTACCTCATGCAGTCCGCCGGCTCGCAGCAACGCATGCCGCTCGCGTTTGCCGGGCTGGTGGTGATCGGCGTGATGGCGTATGTGATGTATGAGATGTTTTCGCTGGTGGAGAAGCGCACCACGGGGTGGGCGCATCGGGGGTCGGGCAACGAGTGAGGCGCGCGTGCCGCCTGACGGAGTGCGATTGCGGCCAGCGCACCGAGCGAACCTGGCGTGGCCGGTTCAGTGTGTGTGCCAATGTGGGGATTGAGTTGCTGTGAATTCGACACCGCCCCTCCCGGGCACCGATCCCACGCCGACGCAGATGCAGCGCCACCTGCGCGCCGCGAACGCCGTGGCGCAGCGCGCCCTTGCTGCCGGGCACCACCCCTTCGGCGCCGTGCTGGTGGCGCCCGATCACGAGACGGTGCTGTTCGAGCAGGGCAACGTCGACACGGTGAACCACGCCGAGGCCGTGCTCGCCCGCAGCGCCGCGCAGCACTTCGGCAGCGATCATCTCTGGGGCTGCACGCTCTACACCACCGTCGAACCATGTTGCATGTGCGCCGGCACCCTGTACTGGGCAAACATCGGGCGGCTGGTCTATGGCATGAATGAGCGGCGCCTGCTCGCGCTCACCGGCAGCCACGCCGAGAACCCGACGCTGGATTTGCCGTGCCGCGAGGTGTTCGCTCGTGGGCAAAAGGCGATTCAAGTGTGCGGGCCGGTGGCGGAGGTTGAAACCGAGATCGCGAGCCTTCACGCGGGCTTCTGGCAGCGCGCGCGACAGCCCCGCCAGGGGTGAACCGCGCGGCAACAATGTGGAACTCACATTCGGGGGCAAGCAGATGAGACCTGTCAGGCAATCGATCGTGCGGTACTTGCTGGCCGTCGCATGTGGCACCGCGCCGCTGTCGGTTGGGGCGCAGCCCCTCACGGCGCATCAGCAACTCGCACGCGACATCCACCGCGAACTCGTTGAAATCAATACCGTCACGGCGACGGGCGACACGCTGCAGGCCGCGCAAGCGATGGCGGCTCGATTGAAGGCTGGGGGCTTTGCCGAGGCCGACGTGCACGTGCTGTCGCCCGCGCCGCGCAAGGGCAATCTGGTCGCGCGGCTGCGCGGCACCGGCGCACGAAAGCCGATGCTGCTGCTGGCCCACATCGACGTCGTCTCGGCCTCAAGCGAGGACTGGTCGACCGAGCCGTTCAAGCTGCTGGAGAAAGACGGATACCTGTACGGCCGCGGAGTGTGGGACAACAAGTTCATGGCCGCGGCGTTTGTCGCCAACCTGATCCGCTACAAGCAAGAGGGCTACCGGCCCGCGCGAGACCTCATCCTCGCGCTAGAAACCGACGAAGAGATACTCGACGCGAACGAGATGGGCATTCGTTGGCTGCTGAAGAACCACCGCGGCCTGATCGACGCCGAATTCGCGTTGAACGAGGGCGGCGGTGTCGGGCTGCTGAACGGCAAGCCGCTGTCCAACAGCGTGCAGACCAGCGAGAAGGTGTCGCTCAGCTTTCGGTTGGAGGTGAAGAATCCCGGCGGCCACAGTTCGCTGCCGTCAAAGGACAACGCGATCTACCGGCTGGCGGACGCGTTGGCCCGGATTGCGCGCTTCGATTTTCCGGTCGCATTGAACGAGACCACACGCGCCTATTTCCTGCACACGGCAGCGCTCGTGGATGCGCAGGTGGGCGCGGACATGCGCTCGCTCGCCTCGCCGCAGCCCGACCCCGCGGCAATCGCGCGGCTGTCGAACACGGTGCGCTACAACGCGCTGATGCGCACGACTTGCGTGGCGACGATGCTCTCGGGCGGACACGCCGTCAACGCGCTGCCGCAAACCGCGCGAGCGAGCGTGAACTGCCGCATCCTGCCCGGCGAACCCGTCGAAGAAGTGCAGAAGACTCTGGCGCGCGTGATCGCCGACGAGCAAGTGTCCGTCACGCCCACCGGCACGCCCGTGCTCAGCCCGCCCTCACCGCTGAACCCGCAGCTGATGCGTGCCGTGGAGCGACTGACGGCCGAGTTCTGGCCGGGCATCCCCGTGATCCCGACGATGCTTGCCGCGGCAACGGACGGCAGCTTCCTGCGCAATGCGGGAATCCCCACCTACGGCCACTCGGGCCTCGCGAACGACGTGAACGATGTTCGAGTTCACGGCCGCGACGAACGCATCCTGGTCAAGTCGTTCCACGATGGGCATGAGTACCTCTACAGACTCGTGAAGGCCCTGTCGTCGGATTGACCGCGGCAGCGTCAGACGACGAGTTCGCGCAGCGCGCAAAACGTCAGGACGCCCCAACCCGAACCGCGCGCGGTGGCGACCCGAAACGCATCGATTTCATTGCAGGTGCGTACTCGTGAAATGGGGTACTGAGGCCCGGGCTCACCGGCCGGCCACGAGCTCGAGGCGGCGCCGCAACCGTGCCGCCTCCTGGGCCTCGCCCGCGGCCTCGGCACGTTTCATCTGCACCGTCAACCAGGCCAGCAAGGGCCGGCGCCATCCCTGGCTCGACGCGGTGTCCACGGCCACGGCGAACAATGCCGGTTCAGCCCGGCCGGTGCGCATCGCGACGCCGGCAGCGACCAGACGAGACAGGGGGTCCTCGATGCGGGCCATGACGTCGGCAACGGGCTTGCCCTGTGCGATGTCACGCTGCGCCGGCGGCAGCAGCGCACTGCTTTGCGCCGAACCTTTGCCTGCCAGGTAATCCGCATAAGCCCGCTCGGCAGGAGCGGCATCTTGCGCGAGCACGGTAAATGCCGGGCAGTCGTCGAACACCAGGCTCGCGACGCGCGTCGCGCAGCGCGTCAGTTCGGCGCGTGCCAGCAAATCGGCGCGGCCGGTGCGCGCGAGTTCGGCGCGGGCGCGCGCGAACTCAAGCGCTTCGACTCGGTCGTTGCCCGACAGGTAGGCCTCGGTCGCGCGATCAAGGGAACCCTTTGCGTTCATCTGCCAATCGGGCGGCGGAGGATTTCCGGCGCACGCCGCGAGCGCCGCAACCATGCCGATGTGCACGAACGCGCGGTACCGCTTCATGGCAATTTGATCTCGGTATCGCGCGCGAACGGCCATTTGCGATTCACTTCGTTGATCAGGTGTTCCACCTTGCGCAGGCTGGCTTCGACCTCGGCGCGCAGCGAGCCCAGGTCGGTCGTCGCTTCGCGCGCATTGCCGGCGATGCCTTGCACTTCGACAAGCAGGGAATCGACCTTCTTCAGGCTGTTGCGCGCGTCAGCGAGCAGGCCGTTCAGTTGCGCGACTGTCGCTTGCGCTTCCTTCATGACGCCGGCGTCGCCGAACACCTGGGTGTCGGCCTTGCCGATCAGGCCATCGGCCTTCAGCACGAAGCCGTCGGCACGCTGCACCAGGCTGGCCATGCGGGCGAGCAACGCGTTCGTCTGGTCCAGCGTCGCATTGACGCGCTTGCGCGCGCCGGTGTCGTCTCCCATCACTACGCCGAGCGCGCCGCGCGGGCCGTTCAGGTTTTCCGTCGTCGTCTGCAGGTTGCGCAAGGTGTTGTTCAGCGGTGCATCGCTGCTCGTCATCGCCGTCAGGTTGGCGAGCAGGTCGCGCACGCTGGCCATCATTTTCGGGATTTCCGCCGCCGCGTCGCCGCTCAGGAGCTTGCGCACTGCGCCGTCGGCCAGCGGCGGGTCGGTGAGGATGCCGGAGAACGCACGAATCTTCGGCGCGCCGACAAGGCCGCTTTCCATCGTGAAGATGCTCGATTCGCGCAGCCAGTGTGCGTCCTTGACGGGAACGTCGACGACGATGCGCGCATTGCCCTCGCTCGACAACTCGATGCGGTTCACCCGGCCGATCGCAAACCCGGCGAACGTCAGGTCCTGCCCCACGACGACGCCTTCGGAGTTTTCAGCCACCAGAATCAGGGTGTGCTTGCGCTCGAACGCGCCGCGCGCGTAAAGCACATACGCTGCCGCGAAGGCGACGAGCAGCAACACACCCCACAGCAGCGCCCTCGCCTTCAAGTCGAGGTTGACCACGGGCGGGGCATCGATCAGCGGGTCCGGCTCGGGTGGGTTGGGCATGCAGTTGGGCGTTGAGGTTCGTCCGGCTAGGGCCTGTCAATAGTAGTTGCCCACGAGTGAGACCAGCTCGACGAGCAGGACCACCGCCATCAGCCGCGCCAGGCGAATGATGTCGGGATTGATCCGCGCCGCGTCGCTCAGGCTTTCGCGCGGCGTGGGCACCATCGGAATGACGGCCACGGCCAGACTCAGGAAGAACGTCTTCAAGGCAAAGATGAGCACGATCACCGGGCTGAACACCTGGCCGACGGTGCGCGTGAAGCCCTCCAGACCCCAGCTCGCAAAGCCATACACCGAGACATAGGTCAGCACCAAAGTGATGGCACCGCTCACCATGGCGAGCGTGATCACGACGAACGCGCCCGCCATCGCGCGCGGCAGTACGGTGTCGCGCGTGGGGTCGAGCCCGGCCGCGAGCCCGGCCTCGAACTCGCCGCGCAGGCGCATCGTGCGCACCAGCTCGCCCGCCGGCATGGCGTAGCGCAGCGCGGCGAACAGTGCCGCGGACAGCGGAATCAATTCCAGCACGAGCGTGCGCACCAGCACGTCGAGCGCGTAGCGCGACAAGCCATAGCTCAACGCGGTGGCGAGCACGATGCGAATGATGATCAGCGCGGCGACCGCCGAGAGCACCGTGAACCCCGGCAACAGCGGCATCGTCGCGCGGTAGATTGCATGCACCATGCGGCGCCGCTGCACGCGGCGGTAGCTCGACGGCGACAGCGCGAGCACCAGAATCTGCGCGCCGAAATGCAGCACCTGGCGCCAACCGTCCCACCACTGGCGCAACGCGCGCCAGGCCGGGTGCATCAGAGGGGTTGAATTGGCGGGTGGCATGCGGTGCGGCACTGTGGCAGCGATTGTGCCGATTCGGCGGTTCCACGTCGCCCCACGCGTTCGTTCGCTGTGGGCGCGCCGCCGATGCGCTGTGTCAACGCACGCCGAAGAACGCCCCGATCCGGCCGATCATGAGCCAGTTCAAGGTACTGCGCAGCCACGCCGAGAACGAGTCCACTTGCTCGCTGCGGCTCGTCCCCGAGATGCACCACTGCGCGAAGTGTTCGCAGTTGTTGTCCCAGAAGCTGTAGCTGTTCTCCCCCAGGCGGGCGCGTGCGCGGGCGATGGCGGCTTCGCCTGAAAACTTCGGCGCCACCCAGGCCCGCACCTGCACGGCGTTTCCGAGCGCGAAGTATTCAAACGCCACTTCCTCGATGAGCCCGCTTTGAAACACCCCATGCAGCCCGGCGTAGTGGATCACCCGCCCAGCGCCGGCATACAGGCCATGATGCGCGTAACCCCAACGTGGTGAGGTGAGATGCGCTCCGAGGGGCAGGTCTTTCAACAAGTGGGCTCGCGTGGATTGTGGTGCGACGGCCCTCTTTCCTGGTCTATGGGCCTGAATCGAAGACTCCCCACAGAGTACGTGCGCGGCCTCTTTCATGGTGTCCGCCCAAGCCGGGACTTCCTGTCAGACAACGCCGATGCCCGGCCGGATGCAGGAAGCGTGGGGCGCAGGCCAGGAGGCTGCGAGGCCCGGGTGCGCGCGACCCTCAGCCTCATGCGCAAGTGTGGCTTCGCCACTTTGCTCATCCCCCTCGGGGGGGGCGGACGACGTATGTCGTCGGCCTGGGGATGCTCTCAGGCGACGACCGACTCTGTCGCCCGCGCAGAGGGCTTCGACAACTCGTTGAACACCAGCGCGGCGAGCACGGCACTGCCGCCGATCAGCGTCGCCAGCCCAGGCTGTTCACCGCCGAACGCCCAGGCGAGCATGATGCCGAACAAGACTTCCAGCAGCGCCAACAGCGCCATCTCGGGTGCCGACAGATGGCGCGCGACGCGCATCACGAGCACGCACGGAATGCCGAGCTGAACCACACCGAGCAGGGCGAGCATGGCCAGGTCATGCGCCGACAGCTCGAGCGGCCACGCGAACGGCAGGCACGCCGCCGCCGACAGCACGCCACCCACCAACACCGACACGCTGATGTCCACACTTTGCCCCGAGTGCTGCAACACGACCCAGTTGACGGCAGCCGCCACCGGAATGACCAAGGCGACGAGCACGCCCGCGATATGGCGTCCCTCCATGCCCGACACATCGAACGCGTACATCGTGACGATGCCGCCCGCGGCAACAGCGATCGCCAGCCAGGTCCGCACGCCCACCCGCTTGCGCAACACGCCCCAGGCAAGCAACGCCGTGAACACCGGCGCCAGGCTTTGCATGATCAGCACATTGGCCACTTTGGTCAGCGACAACGCCACCATGAAGCAGGTGAACATCACCGCCCACATCACGCCGCTGATCCACACCGCGGCTGCGCCCTGGGTCAGCACGGCGAACGGCTGCGCCGCGCCTGAGCGTCGCGGGCGGAGCAGGAACCAGGCGAGGACCGTCAGCGATGCGAAACTGCTGCGCCAGAACGTGATCTCCAGACCCTCGTTCGATTCGAGGTGCCGGCTCACCACGCCGCCGATGCTCCACATCAACGCGGCAAGCACCATCAACGCAATCGCGGTTCTGTGTTTCATGCTGGGAGTGATTGCCACCTCACGCGGCGTGTCAAAGATAATTCGGCGAAACGACTGTTGATTGGAGACATTGCCCATGCAGCGCAGGCTCTACATTGAGACGATAGCAGCGACCATTCTGGGTACCGCGTGGCGGCTGGGCCATACCCAGACCGCGCCGGCGGCAGCGCCGACGCTGCGCAGCCTGTCGGTGCTTGACTTCGAACTCGTCGACGACCAGAACAATCCGCTGACCAAGGCCGCGCAAGAAGTGCGGCTGCGCAACGCGACGGTTCAGTTGCGGCAGGAGCTCGCGCAGCGCCAGCTCTATGCGATCGTCGATCCGGCGGCGTCACAGGCGCTCCAGCAGCGGCTTCGGGCCCAGCAGGAGTTCATGTACCGCTGCGACGATTGCGCCGCGCAGATCGGTTCGCAGCTGGGCGTGGAACTCGTGATGACACCCTGGGTGCAGAAGGTGAGCGAGCTGATCCTGAACGTCAACGTGCAAATCTACGACGTGAAGGCGGACAAGGTGCTGTTCAGCAAGTCGGTGGACATGCGCGGCAACGACGACCAGTCGTGGAGTCGCGCCGTGCGCTTCCTGGCGCGCGACATGGCTGAAAAGCGCGAGCGCAATCCGAAATACGGCCAGTGAGGCAACGCACTGCCCGCGGCTGACGCTGGCGCCGGTGCCGGCGCCGGTGTCGCCCTCTCCGTCGCGAGTGGCGGGCGATACCCGCAAGCCGGCTTGTCTGCATCGGTGTGCGGCGTTATGCTGTATGCATGTCCAGTTCCGATGATTTGTTGACCCGGCGTCGGCTCCCTGGAAGCGCCGTGGACGGCACGCCGCCACGCCTGATCGCCCACCTCGACATGGACGCGTTCTACGCGTCGGTCGAGCTGCTCCGCTACCCTGAATTGCGCGGCCGCCCGGTTGTGATCGGCGGCGGCCAGCCGCATCAGCCGGTGCGGCTCGCCGACGGCAGCCGCCGCTACGCCACGCTTCGTGAATACACCGGCCGCGGCGTGATCACGACGAGCACCTATGAGGCGCGCGCGCTGGGCGTGCATTCGGGAATGGGCGTGATGAAGGCGGCAAAACTCGCGCCTGACGCGCTGTTGCTGCCGGTGGACTTCGACGAGTACCGCAAGTACTCGAAGTTGTTCAAGGCCGCCGTGCGCGGAATCGCGTCGCATGTGGAAGACCGCGGCATCGACGAAATTTACGTCGACCTGAGTGCGCTGCCCGGCGTGCACGCCGACGGCGGACGAGCGATCGGCCTGGCGCTGAAAGAAGCGGTGCGCGCGGCGACCGGCCTGAGTTGTTCGGTGGGCATCACGCCGAACAAGCTGCTCTCGAAAATCTGCTCCGAGCTCGACAAACCCAATGGCTTGACGCTGCTGAAGGCCGAGGAAATTCCGGCGCGCATCTGGCCGCTCGCGGCAAAGAAGATCAACGGCATCGGCCCGAAAGCGACGCAAAAGCTCGCGGGTTTTGGCCTGCACACGATCGGCGACGTCGCTGCCGCCGCGCCGCAATTCCTGATCGAGCAATTCGGCAAGAGCTACGGCGTCTGGTTGCACGAGGCGTCGCATGGTCGCGATTCACGCGACGTCGTCACGCACAGCGAACCGGTGTCGATCAGCCGCGAAACGACGTTCGAACGCGACCTGCACGCGGTGCGAGACCGCGAGATGCTTGGCACCATCTTCACCGAGCTGTGCAATGAACTGGCGGGCGATCTGGCGCGCAAGGGCTACGCCAGCAAGACGATCGGCATCAAGCTGCGCTTTCACGACTTCAGTTGCGTGACGCGCGACCTCACCTTGCCGGCACACACGCTCGATGCGGCGGCAATCCGGCGCGCCGCCGGCCTGTGCCTGAAGCGCGTGGACCTGACAATGCGGCTGCGCCTGCTGGGCGTGCGCGCCGGAGCACTCGCGAAGGTCGCGGATCTGGTCGCGCCGCAAACTGCGGCTGCTCCAGTGTCGGCGCGATCGAATCATGAAGTCCGCGAGCCGCGCCCGGGGTACAGTCTGCCGCTGTTCGAACCCTAGGAGCCAGTCGGGCTTTGGGTCGGGCCCGCCGGCGCGGCGTTGCACAAGCATTCCCGGAGACAAATCATGCCCGTGATCACCAACATCGAAGACCTGCGTGTCCTCGCAAAGCAGCGCGTGCCGCGCATGTTCTACGACTACGCCGATTCGGGCTCGTGGACGGAAAGCACGTACCGCGCGAACGAGTCCGATTTCCAGAACATCAAGTTGCGCCAGCGTGTCGCAATCAACATCGAAAAACGCAGCACCGCCACGACGATGGTGGGCGTGGCAGTGAAGATGCCGGTGGCGATCGCGCCCGTCGGCCTGACGGGAATGCAGCACGCCGACGGCGAAATTCTCGCGGCGCGCGCGGCGCAGAACTTCGGCATCCCGTTCACGCTGTCAACGATGAGCATCTGTTCGATCGAGGACGTCGCCGCGGCGACCACCGCGCCGTTCTGGTTCCAGCTCTACGTGATGCGCGACCGCGACTTCATCGAACGCCTGATTGATCGCGCCAAGGCGGCGCGTTGCGGTGCCCTCGTGCTGACGCTCGACCTGCAAATCATCGGCCAGCGCCACAAGGACCTGAAGAACGGCCTGTCAGCGCCGCCGAAGATGACGCTCACGAACATCGTCAACCTCGCCACCAAGGTGCGCTGGGGCCTGGGCATGCTGGGCACGAAGCGGCGCGGTTTCGGCAACATCGTCGGTCACGTGAAGGGCGTGTCCGACATGGCCGACCTCTCGGCGTGGACGCAGCAGCAGTTTGACCCGAGGTTGAGCTGGGACGACGTGGAGTGGATCAAGAAGCGCTGGGGCGGAAAGCTCATCCTCAAAGGCATTCAGGACGTGGAAGACGCGCGCATCGCGGTGGACTCAGGCGCCGATGCGCTGATCGTCAGCAACCACGGCGGGCGCCAGCTCGACGGCGCGCAGTCGAGCATCGGCGCATTGCCGGCGATCGTCGAGGCAGTCGGCTCGAAGATCGAAGTGCACATGGACGGCGGCATTCGCTCGGGCCAGGACGTGCTCAAGGCCTGGGCGCTGGGCGCGCGCGGCACCTACATCGGCCGGGCGATGACCTATGGCCTGGGCGCGATGGGCGAAGCGGGCGTGACCAAGGCGCTGGAGATCATCCACAAGGAACTCGACCTGACGATGGCGTTTTGCGGTCGCACCGGCCTGCGCGACGTGGACCGCGGCATCTTGCTGCCGGGTAGTTTCTAAGCAGAGGAGCAGGGCTGCCGGCTCGGGCGGCTCAGCTCACAGCCTGTCGCCTGTCATCCCGGCGCACGCCGGGACCCACCCTCAACACACCCACCTGGATCCCCGCCTTCGCCGGGGTGACAGTTGCGCAGTTCGAATGATCAGTGGTCAGGCAGTGGACTGAATGTCGAATAGGGT
>JANNKM010000331.1:0-3055 GCA_031396305.1 Rhizobacter sp. | reverse complement strand
CATCGAGAGCGACATCACGAAGCGTCGCGAGGCCGAAGAAGACCTGCGGCGCGCAAAAGACGACGCCGAAGCCGCCAGCCGCACGAAGAGCGAGTTCCTGGCGACGATGAGCCACGAAATCCGCACGCCGATGAACGCCGTGATCGGCATGAGCGGCTTGCTGCTCGACACACCGCTCACCGACGAGCAGCGTGACTTTGCCTCGACCATCCGCGACAGCGGCGATTCGCTGCTGACGATCATCAACGACATCCTGGACTTCTCGAAGATCGAAGCCGGCCGCATGGACCTGGAAACCCAGGCCTTCGACCTGCGCGAATGTGTGGAGTCGGCGCTCGATCTGATCGGCAGCCGCGCCGCCGAGAAGCACCTGGACATCGCCTACGTCTACGAGGGCGACGTGCCGGCGGCGATCAATGGCGACGTGACGCGGCTGCGCCAGATCCTGCTCAACCTCTTGGGTAACGCCGTCAAGTTCACCGAGAGGGGCGAGGTGGTGTTGACCGTCAGCGCCAGGCCGGTTCAGTCAACGCCCTTGCATGTCATCCCGGCGCAAGCCGGGATCCACGGCGGTACTGCGATGGTGGATCCCGGCGTACGCCGGGATGACAGTGCCGGTGGCACGCTGAACCTCACTTTCACTGTTTGCGACACCGGCATCGGCCTCACCGAACAAGGCATGAGCCGCCTGTTCCAGAGTTTCAGCCAGGCCGACAGCACGACGACGCGCAAGTATGGCGGCACCGGCCTGGGGCTGGCGATCAGCAAGAAGCTCGCCGAGTTGATGGGCGGCACGATGTGGGTGGAAAGTGCCGGTGCGGGCCAGGGTTCGACGTTCCGCTTCACGATCCGCGCGCAACCGGCCGAGCTGCCCGAGGGCCGCCGCCGCAGTTTCGTCGGCGAGCAGCCTGCGCTCAAGGGCAAACGCATTCTGGTGGTGGACGATAACGCCACCAACCGGCGCGTCCTGGCGCTGCAGGCGGCCAAATGGGGCATGCTGGTTTGCGACACCGAGTTCCCGCAGCAGGCCTTGCAATGGCTGACGGGTGAGACGACTCCAGCCCCTGTCATCCCGGCGCACGCCGGGATCCAGCCTTCGCCAGACGCAGTGGACCCCGGCATGCGCCGGAGTGACAGCAGCGGGATGTTCGATCTGGCCATCATCGACATGCACATGCCCGGCATGGACGGCATCACGCTCGCCGCACGCATCCGCGAGGCCGGCCACACGCTGCCGCTGGTGCTGTTCACGTCGCTCGGGCGCAAGGAGGTCGATGCCAAGCTGTTTGCGGCCACGCTCGTCAAACCGCTGCGCCAGAGCCAGCTTTTCGACACACTCGTGAATCTGCTTGCGGCGCCGGGCACATCGAAGGCGCCGCCCGCGGTGGCCAAGCCGAAGATCGACGCCACGCTGGGCACGCGCCACCCGCTGCGCATATTGCTCGCCGAAGACAACGCCGTGAACCAGAAACTCGCGCTGCGCCTGCTCGCGCAAATGGGTTACCGCGCCGACCTGGCGAGCAACGGCATCGAGGCCATCGAGTGCGTGGAACGCCAAACCTACGACGTGGTGCTGATGGACGTGCAGATGCCGGAGATGGATGGGCTGGAAGCGTCGCGGCGCATCACGGCGAAGTGGCAGCCGCACGGCCGCCCGCGCATCATCGCGATGACTGCCAACGCGATGCAGGGCGACCGCGAAGAGTGTCTTGCCGCCGGCATGGATGACTACGTGACCAAGCCGATCCGGGTGGATGCGCTGGTCGAGGCCTTGTTGCGCGCAGGCCAGAATAGGGCGTTCGATTGACGAGGCGTTTCATGGTGGCGCTTCCATCAATACCAGTCGCGCTGCCGCCGCGCCGCTCCAAAAAAAAAGCAAAGGCCCTCGTTCCATGAAGCCCGCCCAGAAACCCCCGAAGCCAGGCCGAACTCGCGCCGGCCCGCACGAGGCCGCCAGCCGGTCGGTCGCCATGGCCGCGCGCATGAACCAACTGCTCAGCACCGACGCGTTGTGCGCCTACTTGGTCGACGCGGCCCAACAGCTGAATTCGCCCTCGCGCACGTTGCTGGTTCTGGAAACGCCCACCGGCCTGCAGATTACCGGCGCCAAGCTGCCGCGCGGCGAAACCGCGCCTGAGCTGCTCGCGGCCGTGACACCCTGGTTCCGGCGCGCGGGTGAGCAAGGTGCTGCCGCGCTGCACATCGGCCCGCCAGGTGCGGCGCCAGCCGACCAGCGCTGCTGCATCGTCGCTCCGCTGATCGGCCCGCAAACAACGCTGGGCTTCCTTTACTGCGACGTCGAAGGCCGCTTCGGCCGCTGGAGCGAGCTTGAGCGCGATCACCTCGCGCTGCTCGCCGCGCAGGCCGCGCTGGCGCTGGCAAACATGCGGCTGTTCAACGAAACTCAGGAAGCGCTGGAGCGGCAGACGGCGACGGCGGACATCCTCAAGGTCATGAGCGGTTCGCCCACGAGCACGCAGCCGGTCTTTGACGCCATCGTCAGCAACATGCTGCGGCTTTTCGGAACACAGTTCGCCGCAGTTCAGCTGCTGCGCGACGGTGTCGTCGACATGCCGGCCGTGGGTGGCAAGCCTGGATTCGAAAAACTCGCCGAGCGTTTTCCGCGCCCGCTGGACGGCAACACCATCGGCGGGCAGGTCATGCTGTCCAAGCAGACGCTGCAGTTCGTCGCCCTGATCGATCCGGCCACGCCCGCCGGAACGCGGCAGTTCGCACGTGACTTCGGATTCAACTCTGTGCTCTTCGCACCCATGATCCGCGACGGTCAGGTCATCGGCGCCATCGGCACGGCGCACCCTGACGCCAAGGTGTTCGACACCAAGCAGCTTGAACTCATCAAGTCCTTCGCCGACCAGGCGGTGATCGCGATCGAAAATGTGCGGCTGCTGAATGAGACCAAAGAGTCGCTCGAACAGCAGAAGGCCTCGGCCGACATCCTGCGTGTCATCAGCAGCTCGGTGGCTGACACGCAACCCGTGTTCGAGAAGATCCTGGACAGCTGCAAACACCTGTTCGGCGGCGACGAGCTCGACGT
>JANNKM010000313.1:0-1849 GCA_031396305.1 Rhizobacter sp. | reverse complement strand
TCCCACACCAACTCCGCCACCGCGATATTCCGACCCATCGCCAGCGCCAAATGCCGAAGCACCTCATCGAACCGATCGATCCCGCAAGGCCACACTTCGCCGGAGTAGTTTCCGGCATCGACCTGACACGGCGCCTGGCCGACGCTGAAGTAGCAGCCATCCATGCCGGCATGGACCGCTTTGGCGTGCTGGTGTTTCACGAGCAGCGCCTTGACGACGAAACCCAGGTCGCCTTCAGCCGCCAGCTCGGGCCGCTGGAACACGCGACCGGTGACATCCAGGCTCCGCAGGACCGCCGCGTGAGCATCGACCTGAACGACATCTCGAACCTCGACAAACACGGCGAGCTGCTGCCGCGCGACGATCGGCGCCGCCTGTTCGGCCTGGGCAACATGCTGTGGCACTCCGACAGTTCGTTCAAGGAGGTGCCGGCCAAGTATTCGCTGCTGTCGGCGCGCAAGATTCCGCAAAGCGGCGGCAACACCGAGTTCGCCGACATGCGCGCGGCCTATGACGCGCTCGACGAATCGACAAAGGCCGAGGTCCACGACCTGATCTGCGCGCACAGCCAGCTTTTTTCGCGCGGCATTCTGGGCTTTGACGATTTCACGCCGGCTGAACGCGAGAAGTGGGCGCCGGTGCGGCAGCGCCTGGTGCGGCGCCACCCCAACACCGGCCGTCTGTCGCTCTATCTCGCCAGCCACGCGGGTGGCATCGAAGGCTGGCCGGTGCCGGAGGCGCGCTCTTTCCTGCGCGATCTCACCGAACACGCGACGCAGCGCGAGTTCGTCTACGCGCATGTGTGGCAGCAATGGGATCTGGTGATGTGGGACAACCGCGTCACGATGCACCGGGCGCGCCGTTACGACCCTTTGCAAGTGCGCGACATGCGGCGCACGACGTTGACCAACGAAGTGTCGAGCCTGCAACAGGCGCCCTGAGATGCGCTGCCGTTGCAACCCCACGCGGTGCGCCACCGCACAGACGCACGCGCGACGGCGTATAAGGATCAATTGAGTTTGATCGGGTCGGCAACCTGACGCTGCGCAGAGCCCACGCGTCAGGAAACGACAGGAGACGTCAATGCAGATCGGCATGGTCGGATTGGGTCGGATGGGCGCGAGCATGGTTCGGCGCCTGCTGAAGAAAGGCCACGCGTGCGTCGCTTATGCCAGGGGGCCTGCGGCAGTGGCCAGTTTGCAGCAAGACGGTGCCACCGGCGCCGCGTCGCTGCAGGAAATGGTTTCGCTGCTGGCCAAGCCGCGAGTGGTCTGGCTGATGGTGCCGGCGGCGGTGGTTGACCAGGTACTCGGCGACCTTACGCCGCTTCTCGAAGCCGGCGACATCGTCATCGACGGCGGCAATTCGTTCTACCGCGACGACATCCGGCGTGGCGCCGAGTTGCAGGCTCGCGGCATTCACTACCTGGACGTCGGAACCAGCGGCGGCGTCGCCGGGCTCGATCGCGGCTACTGCCTGATGATCGGCGGCGAGACCGACACCTTCGAGCATCTGCGGCCGATCTTTTCCGCCCTCGCCCCCGGCGCCGCGGCTGCCACGCGGACCCCCGGACGAAAAGGCGGCACCGGCAGCGCCGAAGAGGGCTTCCTCCATTGCGGCCCGTTTGGCGCCGGCCACTTCGTCAAGATGGTCCACAACGGCATCGAGTACGGCGTGATGGCGGCATACGCCGAAGGTTTGAACATCCTGCGCATCGCCAACGTCGGCAAGCACGTCGTCGCGCACGATGCCGAGACCACACCCTTGCACAACCCCGAGTGTTACCAGTACGAAATGAATCTGCCCGAGATCACGGAAGTCTGGCGCCGCGGCAGCGTCATCGGCTCCT
>JANNKM010000312.1:0-2775 GCA_031396305.1 Rhizobacter sp. | reverse complement strand
CTCATGCTCGGCATCGGCCGCAATCGCCTCGACCTCCGCGGGCTTCACCGCCCCGAGCACCACCGACACGACAGCCGGGTGCGCCAGCGCAAACTGCAGCGCCGCGCGCCGCAGCGGCGTCCCGTGCCGGGCGCAGATCGCTTCGATCTTGCGCACCCGATCCATGATCTCCGGGGGCGCCGGCGCGTACTCGAACTTGGCTCCCGCAATGGCGCCGGTGGCGAGGATTCCGGAATTGAACACGCCTGCGAGCATGACGCCCATCTTCTTCTCAATCGCGAGCGGCAGGAATTCCTTGAGGCCGTTCTGGATCAACAGCGAGTAGCGGCCGGCCATCATCGCCAGATCGAAATCGCCGGCGCGGGCGAACCTGACGCAGGTGTCGGCTTCGTTGATACCGAAACCGATTCCCCCGACAGTCTTTTCGCTGCGCAGCTTGTCCAGAGCCCGATAGGCGCCTTCCATCGCTTCCTTGAAACGGCGTGGTGCATCGGTGGCACCGTGCGTCCAGACGTCGCAGTCATGAATGAGCAGAACGTCGATGCGGCTCAGGCCCATGCGCAGCAACGACTGTTCGACGGAGCGCATCGTTGCGTCATACGAATAGTCGAAACGCGGTGCATGCGGAAAGCCGCCGGCGAAGCCCGGCGAATAGACGTCCTTGTTGCGCTCGACGGGCCGGCTGAACGGATCCATCACCCGGCCGATCTTCGTCGAAACGATGATGTCGTTGCGCGGCACATGGCGAAGCCCCGCGCCGAGGCGTGATTCGGCAAGCCCGTTGCCGTAGTGGGGCGAGGTATCGAAGGTGCGCACGCCGCTTTTGTAGGCTTGCTCGACCGTCGAGATCTCCGTCTTCTCGTCGAGAAGCTCGTACAGATCGCCCATCGGTGCCGTGCCGAGACCGACGGCCGAGAACCTGAGATCGGTGGCGTTGCGGGTCTTGAAGTGACGCGATTTCATGGTGGCCTCCGCGCTGGAAGACGATGCTCGATGCAACGCCCGGCTTCATCGTGGTCGTGCACGAGACGATGACTCTAATCCGAATGCGGACGCCCGGTCGCAGCCCGAGCGCAGTGCCCAATCGCGCGGTCGCAGCGCTATTCGACTCGCAGCAGCAGCACGCGGTCGTTGTAGGTGTCGATGACCCAGACGTAGGGCGCGCGCGCGAGCACGGCCTCGGGCTTGTTGAATTCACCGGCAGCGCGGCCGCGCTTGCCGGTGCCGAGCATGCCGAGCGGCTGGTGCGCACGATCCAGCAGCGCGATGCGGTGGTTGTTCTCGTCGGCGAGCCAGATGCGATCGCCGTCGAAGGCGAGGTACTTCGGGCCGTTCAGCTTGAGCGCCGCGCCGAAGGTGGCGCGGTGCTTGAAGTCGAGCAGCCGGCCGGCCTTGTCGAATACCGCATCGTGCGGGTTCGACAGCTCGCGCGCGCCGAATGTGCCCACCAGCTTCAGCGTCATCGCTTCGAGGACGCGCATGCGGCTGTTGCGCATGTCGGTGAGGTAGATGAGCTTGCCGTCCGGCGAGAACGCTGCGTCGTGCGGCTGCGACAGGCCGTCGGCGAACTCGGCGAGCTGCGTGGCCTTGAGAATCGGCTGCGCCGCCGTGAACGGCGACAGCAGCGCGAAGAATGCAAGGACGATGGCGCGCATGGTGATGACCTCAAGAAACGGGGCGGTTCGTTTCATGTTACTTCGCCTTCGAAACCGACCCCGCGTCGTCGGTGCGGCGAGCTAGCATCTGCGCCAATTGAAACTCGTGGTTCAAGGAGCAGGCATGGCCGATTCTGCACGAGCGCTTGCGCGCGGCAACACCGCGCCGGACTTCACCTTGCCGGCCACCGACGGCCGCACTTGGCGATATGCCGACGCAGCCGGCGCGAACGGGCTGGTGGTGATGTTCATCTGCAACCACTGCCCCTACGTGAAGGCGGTGGTCGACCGCATCGTGCGCGACGCCAAGGCGCTGCGCGAGCTCGGTGTCGGCGCAGTGGCGATCAGCAGCAACGACGCGGCCACTTACCCCGAAGACTCGTTCCAGAACATGACGGCATTCGCACGCCGGCATGGGTTCGACTTCCCGTACGTTCATGACGAATCGCAGGACGTCGCGCGCGCCTATGGCGCGGTGTGCACGCCCGAGTTCTTCGGTGTCGACCGCGATCGCGTGCTGCAGTACCACGGCCGCCTCGACGCGTCGGGCCACCAGCCGGCAGCAGCAGGCGCCAAGCGCGAGCTTTACGAGGCGATGAAGTTGGTCGTTGAAACCGGCCGCGCGCCGAGCGAGCAGACAGCGAGCATCGGTTGTTCGATCAAGTGGGCGCACCGATGATCGGCCGCTTGGCGGTGCCCTCGCGTTGAGCACTCCGGCGCGCGCGTTGGCACGGCGCGTCAAGCGAATCAACCCATCGTCTTCCCATAGTCCCCGGATCGTCCACGACGGGCACTTTCCCAGGGAAAACCGATCGAAGCACGCCATGGAATCGGCGAAGCAACCGCTCATCTGGGGCCTTTGCCTGGCGCTCGCCTTGGCCGCAGGTGCCGTGCGCGCCGATGTGGCCAACCCCATCGGATCGGCTGGTTGCCGGCACGCGCTCGAGATCCTCCAGGCTCAGGAGGCTGTCCTGATCGCTTCCCGCCGGGCGTCCGAAGCGGGTCCGGCAGCACCCGGTCCGTCCATCGATGGGTTGCGGCGCAACGCCGCACGCGCCTGCCTCGGCGGCACCGGCGACCCGCCACTGCCGAAGCAGATTGCATTGCCGCCGATCAGCGT
>JANNKM010000289.1:0-17114 GCA_031396305.1 Rhizobacter sp. | reverse complement strand
TGCGTCATCGCGATCAGCACGCCGGTGCGGTTGTAGATCAGCGTCAGCGGCTCGGCGATCAGGCCGAGCTTGACCAGCAGGCTGTTCACCATGCCTTCGCGCTGCAACACCACCACCCAGGCGGCGGTGCGCACCAGCAGCGACGTCCAGAACGGCAACAGCACCAGCACCATCAGCCAGTCCGCAGTGCGGTCGCGCACCTGCGTCAGCAACCACGCGACGGGAAAACCCAGCAGCAGGCAAAGCAGCGTCACGCTGGCGCTGATGAGCAGCGTGCGCAACAACACGTCGACATAGATGCGCTGCTCTTGCGCCGCGCGTTGCACGGCGCCCTGCACGTCGCGAAGCAGGTCCACTGACGCGAGCAGGTAGTAAGCAGACACCGGCCCGCGCGCACGCTGCACTGCGGCGAAGAACGCCGGCGTTGTCAGCGTGGGGTCGATGACCTTGAAGAATTCCGCGTCGAACGCCGTGCCCGAGGGTGCGGCAGCGGCGTCGCGCGCGGCACGCATCAGCGTGCTGCGCACGCCGTTCACTTCATAGTTCAGGCGCCGCGCGGCGTCAGCCAGGGTGCTCTCGGCGCGTGCCTGGACGATGTCTTCGGCAAACGCCGCGAACAGCGGCGTCGGCAGCGGTTGCCCCGGTTGCCACGGCGCGAGTGCATCGAGCGTGCGCGGCAGAGCGCGCGGTACTTCGCCTTCGCGCACCGAGAGCGACAGGAGCCACAGCAGCGGCGCGACAAAGAACACGAGCAGAAAGCCCGTGAGCGGAGCGAGCAGCGCGACGCGGGAGCGCACGGCTCTCAAGCAAATGTGGCTCTGCCACTTTGCTTGAACCCCCACGGGGGCGGGCCGGGCTGGCCCGGCTCTGGGGGCGCTCGGAGCCTGCCGTGCCGTTTCACGTGATTCGAATCAGCGCCGGCAGCGCACTACTTGGTGCCGGCCCACTTCGTCCAGCGTTCCGCCAGCTTGTCGCCGTTGTCGATCCAGAACTTCGCGTCTTCGGGAAACGCCTGTTTCAGGATGTCCGGGTTCGTCGGCAAGTCGACCATCAGCGTCTTGTCGATCAGCGGCGCGGCGGCGGCGCTGGTCACGCCGTAGCGGATGTACTTCGGCAGCTTCGCCTGGTTGTCGGGCCGGCCCATGAACTCCACCAGCTTCTCGGCATCGGCCTTGTTCGGCGTGCCTTTCATGATGACCCAGCTGTCCATCGTATACGGCGTGTCTTTCCACACCATCTTGAAGTTCTTCTTGTCCTTTTCGTTCGCCGCCGTGATGCGCCCGTTGTAAGCGGTCGTCATCACCACGTCACCTGCGGCGAGCATCTGCGGGGGCTGCGCGCCGCTCTTCCAGAACACCAAGTCGGCCTTGATCGTGTCGAGCTTCTTGAATGCGCGCTCCACGCCTTCGCTGGTGCGCAGCACCTTGTACACGTCCTTTGCCGGAACGCCGTCGGCGATCAGCGCGACCTCGAGGTTCCACTTCGCGCCGTTGCGGATACTGCGTTTGCCGGGAATCTTCTTCGCATCGAAGAAGTCACCCCAGCCTGCGGGCGCGGTCTTCGTCTTGTCGCCGTCGTAGGCGAGCACCAGGTTGTAGATGATCGCGCCGACTCCGCAAGCGTGCAGCGCGCCCGGCAGATAGCGCGACGCGCCGCCGATCTTCGCCGGGTCGAGCTTTTCGTACAGGCCTTCATCGCAGCCGACTTCGAGTTCGTCGGCCTCGACCTGCACCACGTCCCAATTGTTGTTGCCGCCCTTGATCTTGGTGCGCAGCACGCCCAGGCCACCGTCCCAGGCTTCATCGGTGAGTTTGGTGCCTGCCGCATTGAAGGGCTTGAAGTAGACCTCCTTCTGGCCGTCCTGATACGCGCCGCCCCATGACACGACGCTCAAGTCGCGCGCGTGCGCGCTCAGGGCGATACAGGACAGCGCGCCAACGGCGGCGATGCTGGTGAACAGTTTGGTCTTCATCTTCGTTTCCTCGGTTGGCAGTGAACTTTCATGCAGCGAACAGCCACGCGTCTTCGCGGCGAAACGCCAGCCCCAGCGTCTGCCCGGGCACCAGGCCCTGCGGCAGTGCGCCCGGCGCGAGTTTGGCGAACCAGGTGGCCGATGCGCCGTGAAGCCGGGCGACGATGCGCCAATGGTCGCCCAGCGCAATCGCGTCGAGCAGTGTCGCTTGCAATTGATTGTCGGTGTGCGCCGCACCGTCGCTGTGGGCAGCGACGCGCAGATGTTCGGGGCGCAAGCATAGCGTGGCGGGCGCACCGCGCGCCGGGGTACCGGCCGTGCGCGCGTTCAGGCACCGGCCATCGGGCAGGCGCAGGCAGGCCGACGATTCGGCGACGCCGCTCAGCATGTTGTTGTCGCCGACAAAGCCGGCGACGAACGGGTTCGTCGGCGCGTCGTACAACTGCTGCGGCGTCGCGACCTGTTCGATGCGCCCCTGGTTGAACACGGCCACGCGGTCCGACAGCGTCATCGCCTCGGCCTGATCGTGCGTGACGAACACCATCGTCACGCCGAGTTCGCGGTGGAGTCGCCGGATTTCCAGCTGCATCTCTTCGCGCAGCTTCTTGTCCAGCGCCGACAGCGGCTCATCGAGCAGCACGACACGCGGCTCGAACACGAGTGCGCGTGCCAGCGCGACGCGCTGCTGCTGGCCGCCGGAGAGCTGCTGCGGCCGGCGCTGCGCGAGATGCCGCAAATGCACTTTGTCCAGCACGGCAGCGACCTTCTCGCGCGCCTGAGCCGCAGGGACATTGCGCACCGACAGCGGAAACGCCACGTTCTGCTCCACCGTCATGTGCGGGAACAGCGAGTAGCTCTGGAACACGACGCCCATGTTGCGCTGGTGCGGCGGCAGCGCGTCGATGGGCCGGCCGTCCAGGGTAATGCTGCCGCTGCTCGCCGCCTCGAAACCGGCGAGCAGCATCAGCGTCGTCGTCTTGCCCGAGCCCGACGGCCCGAGCAGCGTGATGAACTCGCCCGCCTCGATGTGCAGATTCGCGTCGTCGACGGCCGGCGCGGCGCTGCCGGGATAGACCTTGCGCAGCCCGGTGAACTCGATCAGCGCCATCGGTTCACTTCATGCCGCCGCGCACCCAGGCCAGCGTGTCGTCGAGAGCGCGCTCGGTGCATTCGAGCATGCTGTCGATTTCGGCTTCGCTGATGATCAGCGGCGGCGAGAATGCAATGATGTCGCCGCCGAGCGCGCGCGTGATCAGGCCATGCGCCTGGGCGCGGCGCACGAAGTAGGCGCCGACGCCATGCTGCGGCGCGAACGGCTTGTGTGCGACCTTGTCTTCGGACAATTCGAGCGCGCCGATCAGGCCCAGCCCCCGCACCTCGCCCACCAGCGCATGACCGGCGAAGCGCCGCAAGCCGCGTTGCAGGCGCGGCGCCACCTCGTTCACATGGCCGATCACGTTGTCGCTCTCGTAAATGCGCAAGGTCTCCAGCGCCACCGCGCACGCCAGCGGGTGGCCGCTGTAGGTGTAACCATGGCCGAAGGTGCCCACACTCGCGCTGGCGTCGGCAATCACCTGATAGATCGCATCGGTGACGTACAGCGCCGACATCGGCACGTACGCCGCGGTGAGCATCTTCGCCACCGTGATCATGTCGGGCTGCAAGCCGTAGACGTTCGTGCCGAAGCGCTGGCCCAGGCGCCCGAAGCCGGTGATCACTTCGTCGGCGATGAACAGGATGTCGTTCTTCTTGAGGATTTGCTGCACCCGCTCGAAGTAACCCGCAGGTGGAACGATGACGCCCCCCGCGCCCTGCACCGGCTCGGCGATGAACGCGGCAATCGTGTCGGCGCCCTCGCGCGATATCGTGTCTTCGAGTTCCTTCGCGAGCCGCTCGACGAACTGCGCTTCGCTTTCGTCCTTCGCCGCTCCCAGGTAGTAATGCGGCGCGCTCACGCGCAGCACGCCGGGCAGCGGCAGGTCGAAGTGCTGGTGCATGCTCGGCAGGCCCGAAAGCGACGCCGCCGCCGCGGTCACGCCGTGGTAGCCCTTCTGGCGCCCGATGATCTTCTTCTTGTTCGGCCGGCCGCGCGCGTTGTTGTAGTAGCGCACCAGCTTGAACGCCGTGTCATTCGCTTCCGAGCCCGAGTTGGCGAACAGCACGCGCGCCATCGGCACGGGTGCGATGGCGATCAGCCTTTCCACGAGTTCCGTCACCGGCCCGGGAACTTTGCCGGAGAACGAGTGGTAATAGGGCAATATGTTCATCTGCCGCTGCGCCGCCGCGACCAGGCGCGCTTCGGAAAACCCGAGCGATGCACACCACAGGCCGGCCATGCCTTCGATGTACTTGTTGCCCTGCTCGTCAAACACATGCACGCCCTGGCCGCGCACGATCACCAGCGGCCCGTCTTTTTCGAGCTGACGCAGTTGCGTGTAGGGGTGCAGGTGGAACGTGCGGTCGCGTTCGGCGGCGGGGGTGACGATGCTCGTGGTCTGGTTCATGACGTGGCCTCGGTGAATTATCGAGCGGGCGTTTGCTCGGGCGAACTGCGGGCATACCCGGATCGGGTGCAATGCCGCGCGCATCTGCATCCAAGATCCGGATGCCGGCGTAAGCGCCAAGCGTATACCCCGAACGCGCCTGCCACGCACGCGTCCGATACTGCCCCATCACCCATCAGGAGCAAGCCCGATGAAGTTCATTCCCGCACTCTTCCTTGCGCTGATGCCGCCCCTCGCGGCTCTCGCGCAGACCGCCGACATCACCGCCGGCAAGGCCAAGGTCGACACCGTCTGCGCCGCGTGCCACGGCGCGAACGGCGTGAGCGTGGCCGACGCGATCCCCAATCTCGCGGGCCAGAAAGCAGCCTACCTCGCGAACCAGTTGCGCGCACTCAAGGACGGTTCGCGCAAGAACGCGTCGATGAATGCCATCGCCAGCCAGTTGAGCGCGGCAGACATTGCGAATGTCGCGGCGTACTTCGCCTCGCAACCCGGCGCCAGCAGCACGGCCAAGTCAGCGTTCTTGCCCAACCTGGCGACAACCGGCGTGACGTTCCCCGAGGGCTACAAGAGCAGCTTCAGGAAGTACCACACGATCAACTTTCCGGCTGCCAAGACGGTGCGCCACTACTACGCCAACGCCGCGGCGCTGAGCGCGGCCAAAGAAGGCAAGGACCTACCCAACGGCGCCTACCTGTTTGCCGAAGTGCACTCGGCCAAGCTCGACGCCGAGGGCAAACCGGTGGTAGGCAGCGACGGCTTTTTCCTGGCCGACCAATTGCAGTTCTACACCGCCATGGCGCGCGACGCCGGTTGGGGCAAAGACATCCCCGAGATGCTGCGCAATGAAGAATGGAACTACGCCGTCTTCACCACCGACAAGCAGCACCGCGCCGGAGCGAACCAGGCGGATTGCCTGGCCTGCCACAAGCCGCTGGACAAAGTGAGCTATACGTTCACGATCAAGGAGTTGGCGGCAGTGGCGAAGAGCAGGTAAGACCCGGGCCAGCCGCCTCGGTCGTTCAACCCCGGGCTGCCGCCCGCTTGCCGATCTCGATCTTCGCGATCGCATTGCGGTGCACTTCGTCGGGCCCGTCGACGATGCGCACCGTACGCTGGTGCGCGTACGCCTCTGCGAGCCAGAAGTCGCCGCTGACGCCGGCAGCACCATGCGCCTGAATCGCCCAGTCGACGACCTTGCAGCTCACATTCGGCGCGACCACCTTGATCATCGCGATCTCGGCGCGCGCCGCCTTGTTGCCGGCCACGTCCATCATGCGTGCCGCGTTCAGCGTGAGCAATCGCGCCTGGTCGATCATGCAGCGGCTCTCGGCGATGCGCTCGTGCCAGATCGATTGCTCGGACAGCATCTTGCCGAAGGCGCTGCGCGTCATGAGTCGGTCGATCATCATCTCGAGCGCGCGTTCCGCCGCGCCGATGGAGCGCATGCAGTGGTGGATGCGCCCGGGCCCCAAGCGCCCCTGCGCGATCTCGAAGCCGCGACCAACGCCCAGCAGGATGTTGGCCGCCGGGACGCGCACGTTCTCTAACACGACTTCCATATGGCCGTGTGGTGCATCGTCGTAGCCGAACACGGAGAGCGGGCGCGTGACGGTCACGCCGGGCGTGTCGCGAGGCACCAAGACCATGCTCTGCTGGCTGTGGCGCGGCGCGCCGTCGTCGGTTTTGCCCATCACGATGAAGATCTTGCAGCGCGGGCTGCCGGCGCCCGAGCTGAACCACTTGGTGCCGTTGACGATGTACTGGTCGCCGTCGCGCTTGATGCTGCACTGGATGTTGGTCGCGTCGGATGAGGCGACAGCAGGCTCCGTCATCAGGAACGCCGAACGAATTTCTCCGGCCAGCAACGGCTCAAGCCACTGCGCCTTCTGCGCATCGGTGCCGTAGCGCTCGAACGTTTCCATATTCCCCGTGTCCGGCGCCGAGCAGTTGAACACTTCGCTCGACCAGCCCACCCGCCCCATCACTTCGCACAGCGGCGCGTAATCGAGGTTCGAGATGCCGCCGTTGCCCTTGTAGGCGTGCGGCAGGAACATGTTCCACAAGCCCGCGGCGCGCGCCTTCACCTTCAACTCGTCGATCAGTTTCACCGGCTGCCATGGGTTGCCGGCGCGCCGAAAGGCGTCCATCTCCTCGTGATGTCGCGCTTCGTTCGGGTAGATGTGCGCGGCGAAGAAAGCGTTCAGGCGCGCCAGCGCTTCGGTGGTCTTGGGCGAGTATTCGGTGAGCATCAGAAGTCTCCAGGGTGGGGGGTAATCGATCAATCTCGCGGGTCGCGGGCGCGGATAGAGAGGCTTTGCGTGGCCATACCGACCAGGCCGTCGGTGTCGAAAAGGTTGGATGCGGCCAGGCCGCAACCGTCGGGCCCGGCGTGAGTGCGGGCGTCGACGCAAACCCACACGCCGCGCGGCCGGCGCAGCAGGTTGATCGTCAGGTCCGAATTGACGAACACGTACTTCTTGAAGTCGAGAATCGCGCTGATGCCGTTGCCCGAGTCGGCGGCAACCGCGACGCACTGATAGACGCTCGGCGTTTCGCCTTCGACCAACGGGTGGCGCAAGCGGAACCAGATCGCGCACGGGCCATTGAACATCTTCCCGCTCGCGACCCGGGTCTCGACCAGGTCAGCGTATCCCACATGTTTGCCGGCGAACGGGAATGCACCTTCGGGGGAATCGTCCGGCCCGCGCGGCAGGCGCGGCGGGGGGTGCCCGGGCGGATCGGGCGGCAGGGCTTCGGGCAGCGTCACATCGGTCTCGCGCTGGGCGAGCGCCGTGAAGCGCGCCACTTCCTTGTCACCGGCGCGCAGGCTCGCCGAGTAGTGACCGGCGTTGCGGCCGGCGTAGTCGGTGGCTACGTCCAGTCTCAATTCGCCGATCGGCACCGGGCGCAGCAGATTCGCGGTGAGCCGCGAGATGTGCGTCAGGCCGTGCTGCAATGCGGCGGCTTCGACGGCGCGGCACACCAGCGCGATCGGCGGGCCGGCGTGCTGGTGCTCGGGGTGCCACGGGCCGCGCGTCAGCGCACTCGCCCGATAGTGCTGGGCATCGGTCGCCCTAAAGGCGCCGGGCGGGATCGACTTGGTCATTGCGAGGTCATCGGCAGATGCAGGAGTGACGCGCAGTCTAAGGCGCCAGCCGCACCGGCAGCGACACTTGCCCCGCCACGCGCTATCGTGCGATCTGTCAACGCGACCATCGCAACCGACCATGCCCAAGATCCTGCGCTACACCCTGCTCTCGGTTCGTGACCTGCTGGTCACCGTCGGACCGTTCCTGCTGCTCGCCGTGGCGCTGCTCGCGCTGGCGTACTGGGTGCTGGACCCGACGCCGCCGAAGCGCGTGGTGCTCGCGACCGGCCAGGACCAGGGTGCGTACGCCGAATTCGGCAAACGCTATGCGGCGTACCTGAAGCTGCACGGCATCCGCGTCGAACTGCGCGCCACCCAAGGCGCCGCGGAGAACCTGGCGCTGTTGCGCGACGACGAGTCGAATGTCGATCTGGCGTTCGTGCAAGGCGGCGCCGATGTGGAACGCGACTTAGACGACGTCGCCAATGAAGGCTTGATGGCGCTGGGCAGCCTGTTCCACGAGCCGGTGTGGCTGTTCTACCGCGAAGACTCGGCGCGACGCCTGCTGAAGAATGCGACGCTCGGTACGCTCGCGCAACTGCCAGGCTGGAAGGTCAACATCGGCGCGCCCGGCAGCGGCACGCCGCTGTTGATGCAGCGCCTGCTGGAGGCGAACGGCGTCGACCGCAAGACGCTCACGCTGCTGGAGCAGCCGCAGACTCCGGCCGTCGTGGCGTTGCTCGGCGGCGAGATCGACGCGCTCGTGTTCGCGTCGGCGCCGGAGTCGCTGATGGTGCAGATGTTGCTGCGCACGCCCGGCGTGAAACTGTTCGACTTCGCCCAGGCCGAGGCGTATTCAAGACGCTTCGCCTTCATGAGCCCGGTGCTGCTGCCGCGTGGCATCGTCGATCTGGCGCGCGATATGCCGGGTGCCGACGTGCACCTCGTCGCGCCCACCGCGGCGCTCGTGGCCAAGGAAGGCACGCACCCGGCGATCGTGCAACTTTTCGTGCAGGCGGCACAGCACATCCACGGCGACGCGGGCTGGTTCCACCGCAAGGGTGACTTCCCGAGCGCGGCGCACACCGAAATGCCGCTGGCCAAGGAGGCCGAACGCTTCTACAACAGCGGCGCGCCACTGCTGCAACG
The DNA here is from genome assembly GCA_031396305.1 of Rhizobacter sp. Lineage (GTDB taxonomy): Bacteria > Pseudomonadota > Gammaproteobacteria > Burkholderiales > Burkholderiaceae_C > JAEMQF01. The sequence continues at coordinate 8,398 of JANNKM010000289.1, read as the reverse complement.
CTATTTGCCGTTCTGGCTGGCGAACCTGATTGACCGCATGTGGGTCGTGCTCGCCTCGATCATCGTGATCCTGCTGCCGCTGTCGCGCGTGGTGCCGCCGCTGTACCAGTTTCGGGTGCGCTCGCGCATCTTCCGCTGGTATGCGCAATTGCGCGGCGTCGAAAATTCCTTCGGCGAGCGCGGCCCCGCCGAGCTGCTGCGCGAGCTGGCCGCGATCGAGGAGCGCGTCGAGGAGCGCGTCGAGCGCGTCGCCGTGCCGCTGAGCTACGCTGACGAGTTGTATTCGTTGCGCAGCCACATCCAGATGGTGCGCGGCAAGCTGCTCGCGCTGCCCCCCGTCAAAGGCGCAGGCGGCGCCGGCCCGGCGTGACGACGCCCGCGCCGCGCGTGCTCATCTGACGCAGCGGCGATGCGGGTGCTGCTGGACGATGGTGAGGTGATCGGCTTCGATCGCGCACATCTACTTCCTCATCGGGTTTCGCAATCGCCTGATCGTGATGCTCGAGTGGGCCGGGGCGTACTTCACCTTCGAGCGCAGCGCGCGGGTCGTGGCGCAGCCGCCCGCACCCAGCGACACCTAGAATCACGAGTGGCCACAGGGCCACCCGATCGGAGCCGCCCATGGACACCCGCACCTCCCCATTTCGCCTGCGCATTGAAAAGGTCCGCGACGCGCTGCGCGCCCAAGGCCTGGCCGCGGTGCTCGTGCCTTCGAGCGACCCGCATCTTTCCGAATACCTGCCCGAGCGCTGGCAAGGGCGGCAGTGGTTGTCGGGTTTCACGGGCTCGATGGGCACGCTGGCCGTCACGCTCGACAACGCCGCGCTGTTCGCCGACAGTCGCTACTGGGAGCAGGCGGAGAGTGAACTTGCCGGAAGCGGCATCGAACTCGTGAAAGTCTCCAGCGCCACGGCGACACACCATGTGGAGTGGCTTGCGACGAGTATCAAGCGCGGCAGCGCGGTCGGCGTCGACGGCAGCGTGCTCGGTTTGGCAGCGGCCCAGCAGTTGCGCACGCGGCTCGAACAGGCCGGCGTGCAACTGCGCACCGATTTCGACGTGCTCGCCCACGTCTGGCCCGAACGCCCGGGCCTGCCGGCGCAGCCGGTGTACGAGCACCTGGCGCCGCACGCACCGCTGCCGCGCAGCGCCAAACTGATGCAGGTGCGCGAAGCGATGGCAAAGCACGGCGCAACGCACCACTTCATCTCGACGGTGGATGACATCGCCTGGCTGTTCAACCTGCGCGGCGCCGACGTGAGCTACAACCCGGTGTTCCTGGCGCATGCGCTGCTCGACGCGAGCGACGCGGTGCTCTTCGTCACGCAGGGCAAGATCGACGCCGAGTTGAGCGCCACGCTCGCGCGCGACGGAATTCGGGTCGCGCCGTATGCACAGGCCGGCGCCGCACTGGCTGGATTGTCCGGCAACGCGCGACTCCTCATTGACCCGCGGCGCGTCACGTTCAGCCTGCGCGCGAACGCGAGCGTGAAGGTCATCGAAGCGATCAACCCGAGCACGCTGCTGAAAAGCCGCAAGAGCGATGCCGAGGCCATGCACATTCGCAACACGATGGCGCAGGACGGCGCCGCGTGCTGCGAGTTCTACGCCTGGTTCGAAGCCGCGCTGACGGCGGGACAGCGGCTCACCGAACTGACGGTGGACGAACACCTGAGCGCCGCGCGCGCCAGGCGGAGCAGCTTCGTGGGACTGAGTTTCAACACAATCGCAGGCTTCAACGGCAACGGCGCGATGCCGCACTACCGCGCCACGCCCGAGGCACACGCGCAAATCGAAGGCGATGGACTCTTGCTCATCGACTCGGGCGGCCAGTACCTCGGCGGCACGACCGACATCACGCGCGTCTGGCCGATCGGCAACGTCAGCGCCGCGCAAAAGCGCGACTACACGCTCGTGCTCAAGGGGACGATGGCGTTGAGCCGCACGCGTTTCCCGCGCGGCACGCTGTCGCCGATGCTCGATGCGATTGCGCGCGCACCGCTGTGGGACCCGGCCCTGGATTACGGCCACGGCACGGGCCACGGCGTGGGCTATTTCCTGAACGTGCACGAAGGGCCGCAGAGCATTTCGAAAGCGATTGCCGAGCCGCACATGGCGATGGAGCCCGGCATGATCACGAGCGTCGAGCCGGGCCTGTACCGCAGCGGCCAGTGGGGCATACGAATCGAAAACCTGGTGCTCAACGTTCCCGCGCAGAACAATCAGTTCGGTGACTTCCTCGAGTTCGAAACGCTCACGATGTGCCCGATCGACACGCGCTGCATCGAGCGCTCGCTGCTGCGCCAGGACGAAGTGGATTGGCTGAACAGCTATCACGCCACGGTGCGCGCCCGGCTGCGCGGCCTGGTGAGCGGCGACGCGCTGGCCTGGCTGCTGCAACGCACCGACCCGATCTGATGCCGGGCCCTTGCCTGTCATCCCGGCGAACGCCGGGATCCACCGCATGAGCAAGGGCAACGGGTGGATCCCGGCTTGCGCCGGGATGACAAGGGCTTCCGAGGGCGACGCCCCAAGGGTAGATCCCGGCTTTTGCAGCGACGACGCGGCGTGAGAAGAAAGACCGCCGCCATCATCGGCGCCGGCCACAACGGGCTGGTGTGCGCGTTCTACCTCTCGCGCGCCGGCTTCAAGGTCACGCTCATCGAGCGCCGCGGCGTCGTGGGCGGCGCCGCGGTGACGGAAGAATTCCACCCGGGGTTTCGCAACTCGGTCGCGAGCTACACCGTCAGCCTGCTCGCGCCCAAAGTGATCGCCGACATGCGCCTGCACGACCTGGGTCTGCGCATCCTTGAGCGGCCGATTTCCAATTTCCTGCCGTTGGACGACGCGAACTTCCTCAAACTCGGCGGCGGCCTAGCACGCACCCAGACCGAAGTGGCCAAGTTCTCGGCGCGCGACGCCGAGCAGTTGCCGGCGTATCAGGACATGCTGGAGGGCGTGGCCGACGTGCTGCGCGAGTTGTCGCTGCAAACCCCGCCCGACATGAGCACGTTGTCGGGCACGCTGGGGCGCGGTCTGCGGCAGGGCCGAAGATTCGCGCGTCTGAGCATCGAGCAGCGCCGCGACCTGCTTGCGCTGTTCGTGAAGAGCGCGCGCGACGTGCTCGACGGCTGGTTCGAATCGGCACCGATCAAGGCGGCCTATGGCTTCGATTCCGTCGTCGGCCATTTTGCGAGCCCCGACACCCCTGGCTCGGCCTACGTGCTGCTGCACCACTGCTTCGGCGGCGTGAACGGCAAACCCGGCATCTGGGGCCACGCAGTCGGCGGCATGGGCGCGATCACGCAGGCGATGGGGCGCGCGTGCGAGCAGTTGGGCGTGGAGTTCGTGCTCGACAGCGCTGTCGCCCAGGTCAAGGTGGCGAACCGCCGCGCGTCGGGCGTGTTGCTCGCCGACGGCCGCGAAGTCGACGCCGACGTCGTGGTGTCGAACCTGAACCCGCGGCTGTTGTTCGACAAGCTCGTGCCGGCGAGCGAACTCTCGAACGGCTTCAAGACGGCGATACAGCGCCACCGCAGTGATTCCGGCACGCTGCGCATGAACGTCGCGCTGTCGGAGTTGCCCGATTTCACCTGCCTGCCCGGGCGAGGCATCGCCGAGCATCACGCCAGCGGCATCATCATCGCGCCGTCGCTCGACTACATGGACCGCGCGTTCCACGCCGCACGACAGGGCGGCTGGTCGCGCGAGCCGATCGTCGAAATGCTGATCCCGAGTTGCGTCGATCCGAGCCTGGCCCTGACGGGTGCGCATGTCGCGAGCCTATTCTGCCAGCAGTTCGCCTACGACCTGCCGGCCGGTCGCCGCTGGGACGACGAGCGCGAGTCCGCAGCCGACGCGGTGATTGACACCGTGACCCGCTACGCGCCGAACTTCAGACGCAGCGTGATTGCGCGCAGCGTGCTCACCCCGCTCGACCTGGAGCGCAAGTTCGGCCTGCATCGCGGCGACATCATGCACGGCGTGATGAGCCTGGACCAGCTGTGGGCCGCCCGCCCTGTGCTGGGCCACGGCGACTACCGCGCGCCGATCCGCAACCTCTACATGTGCGGCGCGGGCTCGCACCCGGGAGGCGGGGTCTCAGGAATGCCGGGCCACAACGCGGCGCGCGAGATCATTCGCGACCACAGCTGGCACGGTGCGATCGACCGCGGCCTCGGCATGCGCTGACTGCGCTGACCGCGCTGGCAGCCCCCGTCACGCGCCGAGCGCGTCCCAGGAAAACAACCAGCTTGCCCTGGCGCGCGCTGCCGCGATCCGCCGCGCATTCGGCTCGTCGGTCTGCGCCACCCAGTCTCGCGCCTGCGCAGGCGTGCGGCCGAATGCCTCATGCCGGTGCAGCAGGCGCTGCACGCGCAGCGCGTCGTTGCCGTCGACGTACCAGGTCTCGTCGAGCAGCGCCGCCACCGGCGCCCAGCCGTCTTCAGAGTCGAGCAGGTAGTTGCCTTCCGTGATCACGAGACGGGTGGCAGGCAGGACGGCGATCGCACCGGCCAGGGGTTCTTCGAGGTCGCGCCGGAACAGCGGCGCATACACGCTGCCGTCGTCACGGCGTTGCCGCCGCAGGCGTCGCAGCAGCTCCACATAGCCCGCGCTGTCAAAGGTGTCGGGCGCACCCTTTCGGTTGGCGCGCCCCAGACGCTGCAACTCCGTGTTCGCGAGGTGAAAGCCGTCCATCGGCACGACCTGCGCAACCTCGGGGTAGGCGTCCTGCAGCACCTGGGCGAGGGTGGACTTTCCAGCGCCGGGTGGGCCGACCAGCCCGAGCAAACGGCGCTGGCCCGTGCCGAGCAACGCATCGACGCGGGCGCGTGCCGCCGGGGGCAAAGCGGGGGGTCGTGATTCAGTGCTCATCATCGTTCACGAGCAGTATCCACGACTGCGGGGCTTCGCGCATGCCTGCCACCAGTCAGCGGCAAATGCAGGTTGCCCGTCCATTTCCGCAGTTCGTCGCAACCCGCTTTCGCCGGGTCGGCGCGGCCTCTAGAGTTCAACCCGTCGCAGCGTCACACCTGCCGGTTGCCACTCAAGGAGCCCACCATGATCGACCGCATCTTCGCCCCCGCCCTGGCCTTTCTCGTATTGATCGGCGCGACGCTGGCGATCACCACGGCGTGGTTCGATTCACGCACGACAGTGCAGACGGTGAGCTTGCCCAGCGTGGAGATCGTCGTCACGCGTGCATTGCCGCGGACCCACTTGGCCGTCAGCGAAGACACCGAAGCCACCCCAAGCGTGCAGTGAGCGCCGCGCTCCCCGCGCCCGCGGCAACCGAGCTCTGACACACCGGCAAGCCCTTGGGCACCGCGGCCCGATCCGCCCCCGGTGGCGCGCCTGGCGTTGTTCGTCGGCGAGTCGGTTCGACCCGACAGCGAGTTGAGTGCGCTGTTGGCCCGAGCCGCGGTGCGGGCGATCTGGATCGGCAGCGTCGCGCAGGCGTTTCGCGCCAGCGTCGAAGTCGCCTTCGATGCGCTGATCGTCGATGCCGGCCTACTCGAGCTGTTCGACGAACGGCAACCGCAGATCGTGTTTCTCGACGTGCACATGCCGGGCATGAACGGAATCGACGCGGCGCGCTCCGTGGGGCGGCGCGCCGAAGTCGTATTCGTCACGGCTTACGGGCTTACGAACAGTACGCGGTGCAGGCGTTCGAGCAAGGTGCGCTGGACTATCTCGTCAAACCGTTCAATGCAGAGCGCCTGGCCGACACGGTGCGTCGCCTTCAGCAGCGCCTTGAAGCGACGCTGCCCGCCGATCTCGTAGCGCAGGCAGCTGCGTCACTGCGGGACGCGCTGCTGGCCGAGCTGTCGGCAGAAATGCGCCGGCGCGGCCAGGACCAGGCGAATGCGCCGACCTACCTGCAGTGGAGGTGGGGCAAAGCGCGCCGTGCGGCGGGCCGGCGGCTGGCGCCGGCCGGTCATGCCCGCGGCGCCGGCCGCGCCGCCTCAGCTGCGCTGCATCGACGCGCGCAGCGCCTCTGTCAGCAGCGCCAGGCTGTCCAGCAAGTGGGCGCGGCTTTCGATCGACAACTTGGCGTTGGCGCTTGCGCGCTTCAGCTGCACCTGCAATTCCGTGGCGTGCAGCCGCGCCAGGCTCAACGCGTCGGGCGGCAGGCCCGGCGAGCCGCGCGTTAACAGAGCCTGCACGCGCCGCAGATGCTCGCGCTGCAGGTTGCGCCGCAGCCGATCGATGTCGCTGTTGGTCTTGAGTTCGCTCCAGATCGTGTCCTGCAGCGTGCCGTAGACCTCGGGCAGCGAGATCAGGTCGCGCGCCTGCGCCGCGTCTACATACAGCGGAAGGTCGAGCAGGCGCGACGCCGTGCCGGGGCTGAGCAGCCGGTCCAGCGCGGCGGTCTGAACTTGCAGCACCGCCGCCGGAATGTTCACCGGCCCACCGCGCTCCCACTCGTTGTAGTCAGGGGCCAGGCTGGCGAGGAACTGCGGCTTGAAACGGAAGCTGTCGGCGTTGAACAGACCCTTGGCGAGGAACTGCAACGCTTCGCGCTGTTTCGCAGGCTCGACGGGCGTGTACGCGGCGCGGCCGGTGGTGCCCGGCAGATCGCGCTCAGTGTGCATGCCGCCGACGTATTTGCCCACCAATTCGGCAGCGCGGTTCAGTTGGCGAAAGCCGCTCAGCAGGACGCGGCGTTGGCGCGCCACCGGGTCTGTGGGCAACGGCGCACGGTCTTGCACGCGTTGCCACAACTCGCGTGAAAGCTGCAGGCGCTTCTTGTAGTAGTCGAGCGGGTCATCGCCCAGGTCGAAACGGTTCACCAGCGGGTCGATGCCGTCATTGCCGCCGAACCCTCCGGCGTCGCTGTCGTCGGCGAACGCCAACGCAGGCTCGGTGCTGCGCGCGGCGACGCGCTCCAGTTCGGCAACCTCAGTGGACGGTGGGAACTGACGGTACGCGTACTCGATGGCCCAATAGTCGTACGGCCCGAGCGTCGTGTTGTTCAAGCTGCCCTGCCGTTCGCCGGCCAGAGGAACGTTGAAGGCGTTGTAGTCCATCACGGAACCCGAGATACCGTTCTTCTGGGTGAATTCGCGGTCCTGCAATTGCTCGCGCTTCACCACGGTCGACGCCTTGAAGTTGTGCTTCAGCCCGAGCGTATGGCCGACTTCGTGGGTGATCGTGTCCTTCACGACCGACTGCGCGAGTGCCTCGGCCTCGGGGCTGTCGGGCGTGATGTCGCCGCGCGCTTCGAGCAGGTCAAGGGCGAAGTCCATCTCGGCGGCCGCTTCGTCGGCGTATGTGCAAATGCGTTGCTGCAGCTTGTCGGCCCAGGCGCTGGCCTGCGGCGCGAACGACCGGCCCAGCGTGGCGCCGACGTCCTCGACACGGAAACGCCGCGCGCCGCGGCCGAAGCCGTCGCTCATCGCGATGTCGGCGTCGATGATTTCGCCGGTGCGCGGGTCGGAGTGGTTCGGGCCGACCGCCAGGCCAGCGTCGGCGCCGGTGAACCAGCGGATCGACGCATGGCGCGAATCGAGCGTGTCCCAGTCTGCGTCGTCGGGCTGCTGCTTGACTTGAATTGCGTTGCGGAAACCGATGCGCTCGAACGCCTTGTTCCACTCCAGGATTCCAGCCTCGACCGAATCGCGATAGCGCAGCGGGATGTTCTTGTCGAGCCAGTAGACGATAGGCCGTTTCGGCTCGGACATGGCCGCCGCCGGATCCTTCTTTTCAAGGCGCCAGCGCGTGATGAAGTGGCGCTTCGGGTTTGCGTCCAGGTCGGTGCTCAGGTCGGTCACCGCGTCGAAGAAATGGCCCAGGCGCGGATCGGTCCTGCGCGGCGCCATCGGCTGGTCGGCGAGTTTGGTGAAGCTGTAGACCATGCCGATGAAGAAGCTGCGCGCGTCGGGCAAGGCGCTCGGCGGTGGCGGCATCGGCACGGGACTGGGCGTCAATGGCGGCGCCGGCAGGCGCGCCGTGGCGAAATGCAGCCGCGCATTGAGCGTCGTCAAGTCGTCGGTGACGCGGGTCTTCTCGAAGAACGAATTGCCCCGATCCAGCCCATAAGGCAGGCGGAAGGCGCGCTCAAGTTGCGTGGAGTAGCCGGCCAGATCTCCGAGCAGGAACGATGTGTCGATGAGTATCGATTTCCGTTGCGGATGCGGCGCACTGGCGATCGTCGTGGACGCCAGCAGGCTGTTCGAGAACGCTTGCTCAATCACCGCCTCCATCGGCGCGCCACTGGCAACGTACCCTGTGTTGTGCGCAACCAGCTGGATCTGCTGGCTGCCGATTCTGCGAAAACTCGCCAGCCAGGACGGCCCCATCCAGCTCGCGTAGAGGCGCCGCTCGCCGACCGAATGCGAAATGTTCGCTGAGAGCAGGAACGGCTTGTTGAACTGCTGCGGGTCGATCTCGAGCG
>JANNKM010000534.1:0-16565 GCA_031396305.1 Rhizobacter sp. | reverse complement strand
CGGTCACTGCCGGCGTTGGCCCAGTGACCAGATTCTCGACTTACCTGCGGAACAGCCGGTCGACCGCGACCACATCGGCGGGCTGAAGCTGTCCCGACGCCTGGCGCAATTTCAGGCTGTTCAGGACGACGTCGTAGCGCGCCTTCGCGAGGTCACGTTTGGTCGTGAACAACTGCGTCTGCGCGTTCAGCACGTCCAGGTTCACACGCACGCCGACCTTGTAGCCGAGTTGCGTGGCTTCCAGTGCGAGCTGGCTTGACGACTCAGCGGCTTCCAGCGCCTTGACCTGCGCATGCAACGACTGCACGCCGAAATAGGCGACGCGCGTCGTCTGGGCCACGCCGCGGCGTGCGGCGTCGAGGTCGTTGCGCGACTTCTCTTCAAGCACCAGCGTTTCCTTGATGCGGTTCTGCAAAAGGCCGCCGGTGTAAAGCGGCATCGCCAGCGATACGCCGACTCTTGCCGAGTGCGTGAAACCGCTGGCCGCAACGCCGGTGCCGGAGTTGCGACTGCTGCCCACGTTGCCGTTGAGGTCGACCGTTGGCCCCTCATCAGCGCGAGCCTTTTCTGTGTCGAGCCTGGCGATTTCCAGTCCCAGGCGCGCTCGGCGAACGCTGGGGTGCCGCTCGTCGGCCGCATTCGCCCACGCATTGACGTCAGCCGGCACCAAAGCAGGCAGGGCGACTGGGGTGGCGAACTGCAGCGGTTTCAGGTTGCTGCGCCCGACGACGACGTCCAGCGTAATGCGTCTGGACTGCAAGTCGTTCTCGGCGGCGAGTTCCTGGGCACCCGCCAGGTCGAAGCGCGCCTGCGCCTCGCGCGTGTCGGTGATCGTCGCGGTGCCGACCTCAAAATTGCGCTTGGCCGAGGCCAGTTGCTCACTGATCGCGCGCTTGTTTGTCTGCGCTGTCGTCAGCGAGTCCTGCGCCGCGAGCACGTCGAAGTAAGCTTGCGCGACACGCACGATCAGGTCTTGCTCGGCCAGTGCGAGATCGGCGTTGGCGATTTCCAGAGAACGCCGTGCTTGTTCGATCAACACCGAGTTGCCTGGGTTGTACAGCGGTTGTGTCGCCCTGACAGCCGCGTCAAGCGTGGTCGTGCCGGATCCTTCGTTGCCGCGCGCTGTGCCGGTGGGGGCGTTGACTTCGGTTTGCGAGGCGCCCGCTGCCAGGTCGACTCTTGGCCGCCAGCGTGACTCGGCCTGCGCCGCCCTGAACTTTGCCGCTTCGGCCTGAGCCCGGGCCGCCAGGTAGGCCGCGTCGTATCCGCGAGCTGCCTCGTAAAGCTCGGGCAGGCTTTGCGCCAGCGCAGCGCCGTGCATCGCACAGCCAAGGCCGAATGCCAACACCACCGAGATCACGCGCGCACGAAGCATTGGAGAAATCCTTGCGTTAGAAATTGAACCGGCTCGGTTCGTCAAAACCCTTCAGGCGTGGCGCGACGGTGTCGAACAGATCGACACTCGAGTAAGCGTGCTCGCCGCTGCGAGTGGTGAGAACCGCGCGCATGATGGGCTGCTGGCCGACGATTGCCACGAGCCGGCCACCGAGTTTCAACTGCGACAACAGTGCGGTCGGCACTTCGGCCACCGACCCCGACAGCACAATCACGTCGAACGGGGCTTCCTCGACCAGGCCGCGTGCGCCGTTGAGGTGGCGCACCTGCGCATTCATGACCCAGGCGCTTTTCAGGTTGTCGGAGGCGAAGCGTACCAACTCGGGCTCAATCTCCAGCGTGATCACATGCTGGGCTCGGCGCGCCAGCAGCGCCGCCATGTAGCCTGATCCCGCACCGACTTCCAGCACCTGCTCGTGTTTCTGCACCTGCAGTTCCTGCAGCAGGCGCGCTTCCACCTTGGGCGCAAGCATGCACTGACCGCAGGGCAACGGCACTTCGGTGTCGACGAACGCCATCGCCCGATACGCGGGGGGGCAAAAATCCTCGCGCCGCATCTGGGCCAGCAGCGACAGCACGTCCTGGTCGAGCACGTCCCACGGCCGGATCTGCTGTTCGATCATGTTGAAGCGGGCTTGTTCGACGTTCATGGGCAGCATCGGAAGGCTCGTTGGAATGCGGATGGGAACACCTGAAGTGCCGGCATTCTATTTCGCAAGGCCCGGCGCAGCGCCATGGCGCGACGCGCCGGGTTTGTTCTTGCGCAGGGCCCAGGTCGCCAGGTCGTCGAGGTAGCAATAGATCACCGGCACGACGACGAGCGTGAGCAGCGACGATGTGATCACGCCGCCGATCACCGCCTGGCCCATCGGCGCACGCTGCTCCGAGCCTTCCGTCAGCGCGAACGCCAGCGGCACCATGCCGAAAATCATCGCCAGCGTCGTCATCATGATCGGGCGCAGGCGAACCCGCGCCGCATAGATCAGCGCGTCATGGCGCGACATGCCGCTGCCAGCCGGGCCGGCACTTGGCAAGGTGCCATGCAGGCCGTCGTCGCGCACCGTGCCCTCGCGGGAGCGGATCGCGAAGTCGATCAGCAGGATCGCATTCTTCGTCACCAGGCCCATCAGCATCACGATGCCGATGATCGAGAACATGTTCAGCGTCGAGCGGAACATGAACAGCGTGCCGACCACGCCGATCAGCGTGAGCGGCAGCGAGCTCATCAGGGCCAGCGGTTGCAGGAAGCTCTTGAACTGCGACGCCAGGATCATGTAGATGAAGACCACCGCCAGTCCCAGCGCCGAGACAGCGTAGGCAAAACTCTCCTGCATGTCCTTGGTGGACCCGCCGAAGCGGTAGCTGTAGCCGGGGGGCAGGGCGGTGTTGTCGAGAACGCTGCGGATGTCCGCCGCCACTTCACCGAGGGAACGCCCGGACACGTTGGCGGTGAGTTCGACCTCGCGGTTCAGGTCGCGCCGGTTGATCTGATTCGCGCCGGTGGCCGCGCGAAACTCCGCCACCTGCGACAGGCGCACGATGCGCGGCGTGCCGTCGGCGTTGTTGCCCACCACCAGGCCGAGCCGCTCAACGTCTGCCGCAGCGTCGCGCGTTTGCGGTGCCAGCCTGACCTTGACGTCGTAGTTCTGGTCGTCCTCGGCCTTCCAGTTACCCACCGTCTGGCCCGCGATCAGCGCGCGCAGGCTGCTTGTGATCGCGCCCACGCTCAAGCCGGCGTCGGACGCAGCGTCGCGCTTCACCGTGATGGACAGCGTCGGCTTGTTCGGCTTGGCGCTGCTGTCCAGGTCCACCAGCCCTGGAATCGTGCGCAGACGCGGCAACAGCAGCGCCGTCAGGCGTTCCAGCTCGCGCAAGTCGCTGCCTTGCAGCGACAGCTGGAGCGGCTTGGTCCCGCCCACGGCATCCAGCAGGCCCACATGCGTGATCGTGATGCCGGGGATTCGCGAGAGGCGTTCACGCAAAGGCACCGAGAGTTGATCGACATTGAGTGCGCGGCTCTTGCGGTCCGCCAGGCGCACATAGATTGACGCGTACATCTTGCCTGCCGACTGGCCGGTGTTGATGGTCGCAAGCGTGTACTTGACTTCCGGCATCTCGCGCAGGACGGCTTCGACCTGGCGCGCCTTGGCTTCCGTGGCTTCGATCGACGAGCCCACCGGCGTGTGGAAGTTGACGAAGGTTTCGGAGTAATCGGCCTTCGGAACGAACTCGGTGCCGAGCAGCGGAACGATGGCGAAACTGGCAAACAGCGTGAGCGCAGCGATGCCCAGTGTCGCCAGCCGATGGTGCAGCGACCAGCCGAGAATCGCCTCGTACATGCGCCCCAGCCAATGGGAAAACCGGTCTACCGCGCCGGTCACCCGGCCGATCGTGCGGTCGTAAAACGACTTCGGGCGCTGCCCGGTGCCGGCGTGAATGGCCGGGTCGTGCCAGATGCTGGAAAGCATCGGATCGAGCGTGAAACTGACGAACATCGAGATCAGCACCGCGGCGACGATCGTGATGCCGAATTCGTGGAAGAACTTGCCGACGATTCCGCCCATGAAGCCGATCGGCAGGAACACGGCGACGATCGACAGCGTGGTGGCGAGCACGGCCAGGCCGATCTCGTTCGTGCCCTCGAGCGCCGCGTCATGCGCATTCGCACCCATCTGCACATGGCGCACGATGTTCTCGCGCACGACGATCGCATCGTCGATCAGCAGGCCCACGCACAGGCTGAGCGCCATCAGCGTCACCATGTTGATGGTGAAGCCGAACGCATACATGAAGAGAAAGGTGCCGATCAGCGAGATCGGCAGCGTCAACCCGGTGATGACGGTGGATCGCCAGGAGTTGAGGAACAGAAACACGATACCGATGGTCAGTGCCGCGCCTTCGAACATGGTGCGCTGCACGTTGTTCACCGACACGCGTATCGGCCGCGAGGCGTCGCGCACGAGTTCCAGCTTCATGCCCGGGGGCAGTTGCGCCTCCAGCCTGGTGACCACCGAGGTCAGTCCGTCGACGACGTCGATCGTGTTTTCGCCCTGCGCCTTCTGCACCTCGATGGCCAGGGTTCGTTCGCCGTTGTACAGCGCCAGGCTCTCCACTTCCTCGGGGCCGTCGACCACCTCGGCGATCTGCGCGAGGCGAATCGCCGCAACCCCGCGGCGCGCGACGATCAGGTTCTTGAAGTCGTCCGGCCGTGCGATGCGACCCTGGATCTGCACCACCTGTTCGGTCTGCAGCGAACGCAAGGCGCCGGCGGGCAAGTCCTGGTTTTCGCTGCGCACCGCGGCGAAGACCTGGTCGACGCCCACGCCCAGCGCCTCCATCGCCTGCGGGCGCAGGTAGATGTTGATCTCGCGCTTGCGCCCGCCCACCAGCGTCACCGAGCCGACGCCGCGCACGTTCTCCAGGCGCTTTTTCACCACCTGGTCGGCAAACGTCGTCAGCTCCAGCGTGCTGCGCGAAGCGTCGGGCGAAGTCATCGCCAAGGTGTAAATGGGGCGGCTCGCCGGGTCGAAACGCGAGACGCGCGCTTCCTTCACTTCTTCGCGCAGCAGCGGCCGCACCGAGGCGACTTTCTCGCGCACGTCGTCAGCCGCCTTGCGGCCCTCGACATCGAGGTTGAACTGCACGATGACGACCGACGCACCTTCATGGGAGCGCGAAAACAGCTGGCTGATGCCGGCAATCGTGTTCACCGCTTCTTCGATCTTGCGCGTCACCTCGACCTCGACGATCTCGGGCGATGCGCCGGGATAGTCGATCTGGATCACGACGGTCGGAAAGTCGATGTTCGGGAACTGGTCTACTTTAAGACGCTGGTAGGAAAAAAGTCCCAGCACGACGAAGGCGAACATGACCATCGTGGCCATGACCGGATTGGCGATCGAGATGCGCGTGAACCACATGGGCGTAGGATCGCCTCAGCGTGCCGCGGCGGCGGCTGAGACGGCGCCTGGCGTGGGGCCGGCGGCCGGCGGCGCGGCGGCAAAGCGAACCGCTGTGCCGTCGCGGATCGACCCCACGCTGCCGGCCAGGATGCGCTCGCCGGGCGCCAAACCGGTGGCGACTTCGACCCAGGCCTGCCCGCTCACTTCGCCGCGCAGGCCCAGGCTCACCTCGCGCACGCGCACCTGCTCGCCTTGCAGCAGCAGCACATGCGGCTTGGCGCCATCGGTGCGCACGGCGGACAACGGCACGGCGGTCGTGTTCTTGCGCGCCAGCTCGACTCTCCCCGTCGCGAACATTCCCTGGCGCAGTTGCGGCTGGCCCTGCACCGCGAGGTAGGCCATGATCGAGCGGCTGCCCGCCTGGGCGCTCGGATTGATGCGCGCCACCTTGGCGGGGATGCGTGCGTCGATACCGTCGATGCTCAGCAGCGCCGGCTTGCCCAGGCGCAGCGCGCCGATGTCTTCGGTGGCGACGGCAGCCTCGAGCTCGAGTTGCGACAGGTCGACGATCTCGATCAGGCGCGCGTCGATCGCCACGCGCTCGCCGGGTTGCACCAGGCGTTGCGAGACGAGGCCGGCGATCGGCGCGACCAGTGTGGCGTCGGCGCGTGCCTTGCGCGCCAGCTCCACGGCAGCAAGTGCCGCCTCCAACGTGCCTTGCGCCGCCGCGTCATTCGATATCGAAGTCTCCAGGCCCGTCGGCGAAATGAATCCCTGTGCGACGAGGGCGCGGTTGTTTTCGAGCGCGCGCGTGGCGATCGCGGCTTGCGCCTTGGCTGATGCCGCGGTCTGCTCGGCCTGGCGCAGGCGCCAGACCAGCTCCGTGCTGTCAAGCTGGCCGAGGATCTGGCCACGGCTCACCCGGTCGCCTTCGCGCACCGTCAGCGACACCACTTCGGCGGCGACTTTGGCTTTCAGGAATGCGCTGTGGGTCGCCTTCAGGCCGCCGGAGACTTCCAGCGTGCGTGTCAACTCAATGATGCCCGCCGTCAATACATCGGAAGGTGCCAGCTCCAGCGCCACGCCGGTCTTGGCGGCTGCCGGGGGCGGGGCGGGCGGCTTCTGGCGCTGCTGCAAGGTACGCAGCGCAATCGCGCCGAGCACCAGCACGGCGGCCCCTATCGCAACCCATCGAAGCGCGCGTTTCATGGGCGAAGCGCCTTTCTGCTCCCGGCTTTCGGGGGCGTTGCCGTCTTTTTCGCCGCGGCGGCGCGCGGCGGGCGCTTGGCGTGCGCCGCGTGATCCTTCAATCCGTTGAGCACCAGGTCGAGCTGCGCGGCAATGAACGCGCGCGGGTCGATCGAGTGCATCACGCCGCACGCGCCGATCGAGTGCTTGTGCATCACCAGGAACAGCATCGGTGCGATCAGCGCATGCACGACCTCGTTGACATTGACGCGCCGGAACTCGCCTCGATCTATGCCCCGCTGCAGCATCAGGGAAAGCAGGTGATGCGTCGGCTTGATCACCTCGTCGGCGTAGAACTGCGCAATTTCCGGGAAATTGCGAACTTCCGACATCATCAGCTTCATGATTCCGGAAGCGCGCGTTTCGCCGATGCGGTCCCACCATTGCTGGTAAATCACGCCCAGCAAGTCGGCGCTGGTGCCGCTGAAGTGCTCGACGATGTCCAGCCCCTGCGCGATCTCTTGCACCATGTTGTGCCGGATCACTTCCTTCAGCAGTTCTTCCTTGCTCGGGTAGTACAGGTACAGCGTGCCCTTGGAGACGCCGGCGCGCTGCGCCACCTCTTCCGAGCGCGTCGCTGCAAACCCCTTCTCCACGAACAGATCGAGCGCGGCGTCGAGCAACTCTTGCGGGCGCGCCTCTTTGCGGCGTTGTCGGATGGTGGGCTGGGGGAGCATGGTGAAGTGTAATGACTGACCGGTCAGTAATGTAAGGCGGAGGTTGAGGTGGGTCAACCCTGCGGCCAAAGGGTTAAGGGCAGGCTAAGCCCCTAGGACGAGGGATGGCGGCTCGCCTAGTGCGCGAAATACATTCACGGCATGGGCATCCTGGCGATCGGCTTGAGTCACGCTTCGGCTCCACAGAATGTGCGTGGCCGTTTCGCCTTCGCACCCGACGAACTGGGCCAAGCCCTGAACGGTCTTCGTGAGCGCCTGCGCACGGCGGACGCGGCGCCCGAGGTCGCCTTGCTGGCCACCTGCAACCGCACCGAACTGTACTGTGCGGTCGACGCCACCCACGCCGACGAATTGGCGCGTCCGGCACTGCAGTGGCTTGCCGACAAGGGCAACATGTCCAGCGAGCAGCTGCTGGCCTGCGGCTACGTCAAAGAGGGTGGCCATGTGGCGCGTCATGCATTTCGCGTCGCCAGCGGGCTTGAGTCGATGGTGCTCGGCGAGCCGCAGATCCTCGGCCAGATGAAGCGCGCCGTGGTGGGCGCGGAAGTGGCCAAAACCTTGGGCAGCAACTTGCACCAATTGTTCCAGCGCACCTTTTCCGTTGCCAAGGAGGTTCGCTCGACTACGGGAATCGGTTCGCACTGCACCAGTCTGGCGGCGACCGCGGTGCGGCTCGCGCAACAGCACTTTGGCGATTTGCGCCAGGTCAAGCTGTTGCTGGTGGGGGCGGGCGAGATGATTCAGCAAGTCGCTGCGCATTTCGCGAGCCACCGGCCGGCGCAGATCGTCGTGGCGAATCGCAGTCCGGCGCGCGCCCAAGACCTGGCTCAGCGGTGTGGCGCTCAACACCTGTGCCTGACGGAGCTGCCGGCGCGCTTGCATGAGTTCGACGTCGTCGTCACCTGCACCGCGAGCATGTTGCCCATCATCGGCCTGGGCGCGTGTGAACGCGCCGTGAAGGCGCGCGCCGGCCGCACGACGCTGATGATCGACCTGGCCGTGCCGCGCGACATCGAGCCCGAGGCGGCGCGCCTGCCCGGGTTGCGCCTTTACTCGATCGATGACCTGGGCCTGTTCGTGCAAAGCGCCGGGTCGAAGCGCCGCTCGGCGATCGTGCATGCCGAAGCGATCATTGAAAGACAAGTGCAAGAGTTCGTCGGCTGGCTGGATCAGCGCAGCGCCGTGCCGTTGATCCAGGCGCTCAACGCCCAGGCGCAAACCTGGCGTGCCGGCGAAATCGCGCGTGCCCGCAAGCGCCTTGAGCGCGGTGCCGACATCGAAAAGGTGCTCCAAGGGTTGTCCCTGGGCCTGACGCAAAAAATGCTGCACGGCGTGTTCAAGGAAATCAACGGCGCTGACGGCGAAGAGCGTGCTCGTATCGCCCAAGTCTTCGCTCGCGCCTTGTTGCGGCCCGCGACACCCGTTCACTGAGCGCGTTGGACGGGGGAGAACAGCTGTCATCCCGGCGCAAGTGCCACCCCGTGCTCGACACGGGGCCGGGATCCAGGACCTTCGCGCACAACCTACGGTGGATCCCGGCGTTCGCCGGGATGACATGCAAGGGACCGGTGCTCAGGGGAGGAAGGGTGCGCGCCCTCGACCGAGCACCCCGCGCCGCCGCCTGGAGCGATTTCAGCCCGCTCGCTCGTAGGCGCCCGGGCCTTCGTCAGCCGCAAGGCCCCTTCCGGGCCCTTGCGCGCGGACTCAGCCCACCGCGAACCGCACCAGCTCGGCAGCGCCGCGCACGCCGCTGAAGCGTTCCACCTCGGCACCGTTCTTCAGGCGAACCACGGTGGGAATGCTGCGCACTGCGAAGCGCGCGGCTGTGGCCGGGCTGGCGTCGCTGTCGACCTTGACGAACACGGCGCGGCCCTTCGCGTCGGCCGCGGCGCGTGCGAATTGCGGCGCCATCGTGCGGCACGGGCCGCACCAGTCGGCATAGAAGTCGACGACCACCGGCAGGTCGGTGCCAGCAACAACGCGCTCGAAATTGAGATCGCTCAATGCCACCGGCGCGCCGGGCAACAGAATGGCTCCGCACTTGCCGCAATGCGGGTCCTCCATCGCACGCTGTGCCGGAAGCCGGTTCTTCGTGGTGCAGCTCGGGCACACGATGTTCAGGGATTCGACGCTTGACGAGGCGTTCATTGAATGCTCCTTGGGAATTGGCTGAGTCGGCGCGGTTCATGCCGTGGAGACACGTTTGACTATATACCCTACCAGGTATATAGTCAAACTTGAGATCGACGCAAGCACTTCCATCCCGAACGGAGTTTCAGCCATGCACAAGAGCCATCGAATCGTCAGCGCCGTGCTCGGCGGCCTGTGGGCGCTGCACGCTGCCGGCGCACCCGCCGTGCTCGTTCCCACCACGACGCTGCAGCGCGGCAGCGCGGTGAGCGCGATGACGTTGGATGGCGCGCTCCAGAGTGTCAAACAAAGCACGGTCGCGGCGCAGGTCGGCGGCAACGTGATCGCGCTGCTCGTCAAGGCCGGCGACCGGGTTCGCAGCGGCCAACCGCTGGCGCGGCTGGACCCGCGCGAGCCTCAGGCCGGCGTGGCGCGTGCTGACGCCGCGGTGGCTCAGGCGCAGGCCGCCCTGACGGCGGCGCAGCAGAACACCGATCGCACGCGCGAGTTGCGCGCGCAGAACTTCATCAGCCAGGCCGCGCTGGATTCGGCGTTGACCCAGCTTGCCGCGGCGCAGGCCGGCCTCGCCCAAGCCGTGGCCGAGCGCCGCCAGGCGTCGCTCGTCAGCGGCCACGCCGAAGTCACGGCGCCGTTTTCCGGGGTCGTACTGGCCACGCATGTCGACGTCGGTGACCTCGCCGTCGCCGGCCGTCCGGTGCTGACGTTGTACGAGCCCGGCGCGCTGCGCGCAGTGGTGCAGGTTCCGGTGTCGCGCGGATTGCTCGCATCCGGCGCGCGTGAGGTGCTCGTCGAATTGCCCGACGGCCGCACGGTCGCGCCGGTGCAGCGCCAGCCGCTGCCGAGCACCGACGCGGTGTCGCAAACGGTGGAATGGCGCTTGCCCCTGTCGGCAGTCGACAGCGCCGGCGCGCGCCCGGGGCAAAGCGTGAGGGTGCACTTCCGCGGGCCGACACCGGCGCAGACGGCGGATCGCAAAGGCGCGCTCAGCGCACCGGCCAGCGCGGTCCTGCGGCGCGGCGAGTTGACGGCGGTCTACGCGGTCGACAGCGGCCAGTTCGTGTTGCGCCCGGTCCGCAGCGGCGCGACTCTGGGCGACCGGGTCGAGTTGCTCGCCGGCGTTCACGAAGGCGAAGTCATCGCCGTCGACGCGATTCGCGCAGGCCTGCTTGGCGCACGCCCGGCAGCGGGAGCAGGGGACCCGAGGTGAGCGATTCGGCGCAGCCCCCCGGCGCTTCCGCAGCGCCGGGCATCGCTGGCCGCATGGCTGCGGCGTTCCAGGCGAATGCGTTGACGCCGCTGCTCGCGCTCGTGGCGCTGCTGCTCGGCGCATTTGCAGTGCTCGTCACGCCGCGCGAGGAAGAACCGCAGATCAACGTGACGATGGCCAACGTGATGATCGCCTTCCCCGGCGCATCGTCCGCCGATGTGCAGAACATGGTGGCGCGGCCGGCTGAACAGGTGCTTTCGCAGATCGCCGGAATCGAGCACACCTATTCCGTGGCGCGCCCGGGAATGGCGATCGTGACGGTGCAGTTCAAGGTCGGCGTGCCGCGCACCGAAGCGCTGGTGCGCTTGTACGACGTGCTCAACGCGAACCAGAACTGGCTGCCGCGCGAGTTGGGAACGCTGCCGCCAGTGGTGGTGCCCAAGGGTATCGACGACGTTCCCGTCGTCGCCGTCACGCTGTGGAGCGCAGACACGAGCTCCGCCGCCGAGCTGGCGCCGGTGGCGCACACGATGGAGGCCGAACTGGCGCGCGTTCCCGGCGTGCGCGAAGTGAAGACGATCGGCGTTTCCGGCCGCGCGTTGCAGGTGGCGCTCGATCCGGCACGGCTGCGTGAGCGGGGCATCGACGTGCAGCGCCTGTCCGACACGCTCGCCGCAGCGAATCTGGCCATGCCCGCGGGGCGCGTGATCGGCGAGGCGAGAGCCGCGGACGCGCCGCGCATGCTCGCCATCGAAACCGGCCAGTATCTGCGCGACGCCGAAGACGTGGCGAATCTCGTCGTCGGCGTGCACGAAGGCAAACCCGTCTATCTGCGCGAAGTGGCGCAGGTGACGGTCGGAGCCGAACAGCCGCAGCGCCATGTCTGGCATACGCCCGGTGCGGCGCAGGCGGCCGGCGCATCGGCATCCGCCGCCGCGCCGGGCAGCGTGCACCCGGCGCTGACGATCTCGATCACGAAGAAGGCCGGCGCGAACGCGGTGCAAGTGGCCAAGGCGGTACGCGAGCGTATCGACGCGCTGCGCAACACCGTCGTCCCGCCGAGCCTGCAGGTGACGCTGACGCGCGACTATGGTGAAACCGCGGGCGAGAAGGCCGCCAAGCTGATCCAGAAGCTGGGCTTCGCGACAGGTTCGGTGATCGTTCTCGTCGGGCTTGCGCTCGGGCGGCGCGAGGCCATCATCGTCGGCGCCGCGGTGATCCTCACGCTCACCGCGACGCTGTTCGCGTCGTGGGCCTGGGGCTTCACGCTGAACCGCGTGTCGTTGTTCGCGCTGATTTTTTCGATCGGCATCCTCGTCGACGACGCGATCGTCGTTGTCGAGAACATCCACCGGCATCAGCAGCTCGAGCCCGGCAAACCGCTGCTGCAGATCATTCCTGCCGCGGTGGATGAAGTCGGCGGCCCGACGATCCTGGCCACGCTCACGGTGATCGCCGCGCTGCTGCCGATGGCCTTCGTCAGCGGGTTGATGGGCCCTTACATGCAGCCGATCCCGATCAACGCGAGCCTGGGAATGTTGCTGTCGTTGTTGATTGCCTTCACGGTCACGCCCTGGCTCGCGCTGAAGCTGATGAAGCCGCATGTTGCACACGGTGCGACCCGCCACAACGGGCCATCGCGCGTGCAGAAGCTTTTCGCCAGAGTGCTCGGCCCGCTGCTGGAAAGCGCGCGCAAGCGCTGGCTGCTGCTCGCGGGTGTGATGGTGCTGCTGTTCGCCTCGATCGGCCTGGTGCCGCTGCAGGCCGTCGTGCTGAAGATGCTGCCGTTCGACAACAAGAGCGAGTTCCAGGTCGTGCTCGACATGCCCGCCGGGGCCGCGCTCGAAGACACGGCCGCGGCGCTGCACGAAATCGCCTCGTATGTCTCGCGGCAGAAAGAAGTCAGACACGTCCAGGGGTATGCAGGAACGGCGAGCCCGATCACGTTCAACGGACTGGTGCGCCAGTACTATCTGCGCGCGGACGCCGAGCTGGGTGACCTGCAAGTCAACCTGGTCGACAAGGCGCATCGCGACGAACAGAGCCATGCGATCGCGGAGCGCCTGCTGCCGGAAATCGAACGCATCGGCGCGCACCACGGTGCGCGGGTCAAGGTCGTCGAGGTGCCGCCGGGCCCGCCGGTGATGGCGCCGCTGGTCGCCGAAGTCTATGGCCCTGATGAGGCCGGGCGGCAGCAGTTGGCATTGCGTATCGCCGCGCTGTTCAGGAACACGCCGCAGACGGTGGGTGTGGATACCAGCGTGCAGGCCACGGCGCCGCGCGCGTTCCTGCGCGTGCAGCGCCAGCGCGCGATGGCCTTGGGAATCCCGGTGGCCGCAGTGGCGCAGACGGTGGCCGCGGCGCTGTCGGGAAAAGACGCGGCCTGGCTGCACGACGGCCAGAGCAAGTACCCGGTGCCGGTGCGCCTGCAGCTTCCCCCGCAGGCCCAGGTGGGGCTGGACGCGCTGCTCGCGCTGCCGCTGGCTGCGGCAGACGGGCGCTTGGTGCCGCTGTCGGAACTGGTGCGCGTCGAGTACGGCACGGCCGACGTGGCGCTGTTCACCAAAGACCTGCAGGGCGTGAGCTATGTGATCGGCGACCTGTCGGGCAAGCTTGATTCGCCGCCGTACCGCGTGATCGAAATCCGCCGCAAGCTGCAAGAGGCGGCGCTGCCTGGGACCGGCGCGATTGATGAGTACCTGTTCGGCGCGCCCGCCGACCCGTTCCGCGGCTACGCGGTGCGCTGGACCGGCGAGCTGCAAGTGACGCAGGAAACGTTTCGCGACATGGGCGCGGCCTACGCGGTCGGCTTGATATTGATTTACCTGCTCGTCGTCGCGCAGTTCAAGAGCTACCTGACGCCACTCATCATCATGGCGCCGATTCCACTCACGATCATCGGTGTGATGCCGGGGCACGCGCTGCTGGCGGCGAAGTTCAGCGCGCCGTCGATGATCGGCATGATCGCGCTGGCCGGGATCATCGTGCGCAACTCGATCCTGCTGGTGGATTTCATCGAACTCCAGGTGCGCCAGGGCGTGCCGTTCAAACAGGCGGTGATGCAGTCGGCTGCGGTGCGTGCCCAGCCCATCGTGCTCACCGGTTTGGCGGCGATGACCGGGGCCTTCTTCATCATCGACGATCCGATTTTCGGCGGGCTGGCGATCTCGCTGATCTTCGGCATCTTCGTGTCGACGCTGCTGACGCTGATCGTGATTCCGGTTTTGTACTATGCGGCGTTCCGGCGTCGCCTCGAGATTGCAGCGGCACCGCCGACGCCGGCGGCCGGCGACACCGGGACCGGCGCTGCGCAAACCCCGCTCATCGCTGCACAAGGCCACCCGACATGACCACACTCACCGAGCCCGCCGCGCGCTCCGACCTGCTGAACCGCCTGCGCCGCGCCGAAGGCCAGCTGCGTGGCGTGCAACGCCTGATCGAGGAGGGCAACGATTGCCTGACGATCGCCGGGCAGCTCAACGCCGTGCGCAAGGCGCTGGACAGCACCTATGCGCGCATGGCGGTGTGTTTTGTCGAGCAGGAGTTGGCCGATGCCAGCGACGCGGGCTCACCCGCGCGCAAGCAGCAGATCCATGACACGCTGCAGAGCTTGCAGGAGTTGCTGATCAAGCGCGCTTGATCGAGCAGGCGTCAATGTGGCGCAAGGCGGGAGCCAGGAGCGTGCGGGCAGGGTGGATCCCGGCGTACGCCGGGATGACGGACAAGAAGCCGGGACGCGTCGCCGTGGTTCAGGTGCCGCAGGCAGTGCCGCCGCTCTTCATGCCGAGCTTGCGCAAAATGCTCTGCAGCGGGCACAGCCGCGTGAACGAACTCTGCAACAGGTTCGCGCCGACGAAGGCGGTGAGCCACAGCCAGTTGACGGAATGGAACAGCGGGCTGGCTTGCACGCCCAGAGCGAGCGAGGTCAGGATCACGGTGCCGGCAAACATGCGGATGACGTTTTCGATGCTCATGAAAAACTCCTTTGATGGTGTGTGGTGGAAACAGTCGACAGCTTGGACCCAGCCGCCGAGTTTGTCTGCCACGTGCGTTGCACAGCGTGATGTCGAGCGTCAGGACAGACGATGGCTGAGCAGAATTCGATGACCGACACCGCACGCAGCCTGCTGCTGACGCGCTTCCCCGTGTTCAGCCAGTTGCCCGCGGCGCAGCTCGATGAGCTGCTGCGAAACGCGCCGCTGCGCCGCGCGCCGAAAGGCAGCGTGCTGTTCGAGCCGAACCTGCCGTGCGAAGGTTTCCCGCTGGTGCTCGAGGGCAGCGTCAAGGTCATGAAGACTTCGCCCGCGGGCCGCGAGATCGTGCTCTACCGGGTGGGCCCGGGCGAGGGCTGCATCCTGTCCGGCGGATGCCTGCTCGGGCAGAACGACTATGCCGCGCGCGGCGTCGCCGAAAGCGAGGTCACGCTGCTGCGGATTCCTCCCGCCGCCTTCAACGAGTTGATCGTCAGTTTCCAGCCGTTTCGTCGCTTTGTCTTCGACATGTACGGCACGCGCCTGGCCGAGGTGATGGAGCTGATCGACGAGGTGGCGTTCCGCAAGCTGGACACGCGCCTGGCGCGGCTGCTGGTGCAGCGCGGCCCCGAGATCGCCGCGACGCACCAGAACCTGGCCGACGAGCTGGGCAGCGTGCGCGTCTTCGTCAGCCGGTTGCTGCGCAATTTCGAGGAGCGCGGTTGGGTCTGGCTGGAGCGCGAGAGGATCAGCGTCGTCGATGCGAAGGCGCTGGTGGAGTTCTCACGGCAGTAGATTGACGCGCCGCGCCCACCTGATGCCTTCGAACCACAGCGCGCTCAGCGAGCCAAGCCCGCAGGCCACTGCAAGTTCGTGCACCGGCAGAGGCGCGAAGCGCAGCACGCCCACGGCCCAGGGAACGTAGAGCGCCGCCAGCAGCAGCGCGAAGGCCAGGGCGACGACGACCCACAGTGTCTTGTTGGGCGTGCGCAGCGTTGCCCAGAGCGACCTCGTGGCGGATCGATTCGACAAGATCAGCGCCAGGTTGCCGACCACCAGCGTGGCGAAGGCGAACGCGCGCGCCTGCGGCTCGGGCATTCGCTGCTCCCCCCAGACACCCGCAGGCCCTCGGCTGCCAGCCCGTCGACCGCCCTGGCAATGCCCGCTTGGCGCAAGGCATCGAGGTGGCAAAGATCCATCACCGCCTCCGGCGCACCTTTGGCGGCCACGGTGTGCGCGATGCGTTCCGCGCCAGCCCAGATATGCACATCGCGCGCAGCGCCGGGCTGAGCGCATAGGTCTGCACCAGCTGCCAGTCGCGATGCAGGTGCTCCGTGTCGGCCAGAAAGGATTGCCCGAGATCGTGGAACGCCTTCTCCATCGGATCGAACGGGTCCACCACGCTGGCCAGGATCGCGACCTCCACCAGGCTGTGGAACGCCTCGAGCAGTTGCCCGGCGCGCACCGAGGCCAGCGCGACGCGGTGCGTCAGTTCAACACCGCCGGCGACCGGGTGCGTCACCGTCATGCGGTTCTCCGTCAGCGTGCCCGTCTTGTCGCTGCAAAGCACTGTGGTGGCGCCAAGCGTTTCGATGGCGTTGATGCGGCGTGTGAGCACGCCTTGTTTGGACAGGCGCCACGCGCCGAGCGCCGGGAACACGGTCAGCACGACCGGGTACTCCTCGGGCAGCATCGCCATGGCCAGGGCGATACCGGCCAGCAGGGCCTGAAGCCAGTCGCCGCGCAGCAGCCCATGCACGAGCACGAGCGTCAGGCTCAGCGCGAGCGCCAGCAACGCCAGGTTGCGCACCAGCGTCGCCGTCTGCTTCTGCAGCGGCGAACGCTCGCTCTCCAGCGTGCCCAGGGCCGTGCCGATGCGCTGCCCGCTTGCCCACCGGCACGGCTTCGCCGGTCAGCAGCGATTCATCGGCTCGCAGGCCGTCTGCCGACACCAGCAAGGCATCGGCGGGGACGCGGTCGCCTTCGCTCAGTTGCAGCAGGTCACCGCGCACCA
>JANNKM010000269.1:0-9456 GCA_031396305.1 Rhizobacter sp. | reverse complement strand
CCAGGAGGGGCGGAACCGACGAGAAACCAACCAACCGCAGGTCCTTGTCGTGGCCTATCTTGCCGCCGACTTTGCTGAGACCCTGGTTGCGACAAAGGCTTGGCCATCCATGAGCGCGGGTGAGTCGTGGATCTGGGCGGTCGGGATCTTTTCGGCAGCCAAGTGGGTGGCGCTGATCTTGGCCCTTCTCGCGATTGCGTTGGGTGTCAAGGAGAGACTCGTGGCGCGGGCCTGCGCGACCAAGAACTGTGGCGCGCTCACGTCGCGCGAGTCAAGGTCTACGCGTCCCATGTCGACGAAACGGCGCGACTGCTGCTAGCGGCCGTGGCGCGCGGCGACGCGGAGGCGGCGACGCGGCTGGAAGACTCGCTGGTGAAATGGAGGGGTGGCCGACTCCATGAGTTCGGGCCCGACCGCGGTGTGCCGCAGCCCGGGTGGAGCCTGCTCACCCTTGCGTTTGCCGACCTCGGTTGGGAACAGGCCAAAGCGCAAATTCCGGACCTCCCAAAGGGCACGCAGGCGGACGAAGCGGCGGTGCGCCTGCTCGGCGTGGTCTTGCGGCGCTATTGGGCCGACGTGTGCATGGTGACTGCGCTCGTACTGCTCGAACATGCGGCCGATATCGAGCACGCCGAGCAGTCGTTGTGCATTGAAATCGCAGGCGCTTTGATGGTAGGGCGTGGCTACGATGCAGGGGGCACGGCCGAAGTTGAGCCGCTTCAAAGTGCCGGGGCGGCGGTTGCACGACTCACGCGTGCGCAATTCGCTGATCGAGGCTATTCACAACGCCTCGACAAGACTGTGGCGAGGTTCCGTGAGGATACCCGCGCCCCCATGACCTCGGGCCGCTCCTACGCGTTCTCCGGCTCTGAGGACGTCGACTCGCTAATCCGGGGGCAGGCCCAGTACCTGGTTGCTCTCGTAGTAGGGCGCTACGACGACCTCCGCGCGCACACGCGGCTCGTCGAGGCGTGGCATTCGGACCTGAATCGGCTTGACCGGATTGCGCGGCACTTCAACGCGTTGGCGACCAAAACGCGCCACGAGGATTTCCGGAAGCATTCGGCGACCATTGAGAGACTGCGTGAATCCTTGAACCGCACCGAACCAATCACCGAGGCCGTTGCCCGAGCGTCAGCAGTGTGCGAGGAGGCTGCAAGTCTGGCCTCAAAGGCCCACGAGTCGACCATCAACGACGCCCCTGTCGACCCCGCGCGCCTTGTCGAGTTGGCGCAGCGAGTCCACAAGCGTGTGCTCGGCACCGATGAGCAGTCGGAATTCCCTATCGCGCTGACCACGGCCTTCGAGGCGACGGACGAGGCGCTCGAGGCGGCACGCCAAGGGTTCACGGGGGTGTCGAAGCTGCCCTATACGAGTCCACCGCTCGAGACCATGGATGACCACAACGTACGCTGGTTCGCTCAGTACTTGGGTCACCGTGTGTTCGCCGTCGCCTTGGCGCGGCTGCAACGAAAACACGGCCTCGAGTCCATTCGCGACGATCATGCCGAGGCGTTCTTTGCGGACCTGACAACAAGGATAGAAAGCGTCGTTGCTGAGGGCGGAACGCCGGTGGTACTGCTCGCCTCTGGCCAGCGTGCCGAATATCTTTCGCCCTACCGGCTGCCAGAAGACGGCGATGTACCCACAGGCGTTGTCATTCGGCCCCCCGAGAAACAGGAGCGCGGTTTGTATGCCACCGTCAACGGTGTGGCGGTCTACAGTGTCCCAATGGCGCCGAGCAGGCACTTGGTGCTTCCAAAGGAATGGTTGGCGACGATGCGCTACCAACGTCGACAGGGGGACACCGGACTTTCCGTCGAAGCCACAAACGAGGCACGAGGAAAGGTAGATCTCACTTTCGAGTTCGCATGTGAATTCGTGTCGCCGGCTGTCGAGTAGGCGACCGTTCCATACCCGTGCCTCTGCTGCGGCCCTCGTCGCTGTAGACGTTTGGGTAGCTCCAGAGGCTCAAGAAGGCCTTGCGCGCCAGGCGTGTCAGCGCCCGCTCCGAGTCAGTCGTGCCCTCGGCAGCGGCAGCCTTCTCCCATGCGGCCTATCGCTCATCGCTGACTCCACCCTCACGCGAGCATAGCGATCATGAAAGGCCGTTTCTACGTGGACAGATTGACCGGTTTGCGTCAACTGCCAATGGCTGCCATCAGGCACAACGCGCCTTCCCCCGCCGCCAGGCGAGCCGGTCCCGTTCCCGCTTCGCCTTGAACCCGGTCGAATCCACCACAACATCGACCTCCGCACTCGGTCTTCGGCACGGCGTTCAGTCCGTCGAACGCCTGCCACGCTGCGAGACAATCTGCCCATTGGACAGGAGCCCCACCATGCCCATCTACGAATACGCCTGCCCCGACTGCGGCCGCGAGTTCGAGACGCTCGTGCGTTCCGGCACCGTGCGGGCGTGCCCGCAATGCCATTCCACGCAGTTGGACAAGCGCCTGTCGGTCTTTGCGACCGCGGCCGCGGCGCCCGACGCGGCACCGCCGATGCCGGGCCCTTGCGGCACCTGCGGCCACCCCGACGGCCCCGACAGTTGCGCGCTGCACTGAGCGGGCGCACAAGCCACCGATGGATGCTGACACCGCCAGAGCGCTGCGCCGCCTGCTCGACACGCGGCCGGTCGGCGCGCTCGGCACGCTGCACCGCGGCGAGCCGGCGCTCTCGATGGTGCCCTTCGTGCTGCCGGCCGCTGACACGCGGCTGCTCATCCACGTCAGCACGCTCGCGCCGCACACGCGCGACATGCAGGAGCACGCCCGCGTGAGCCTGCTGGTGATGGCCGAGCCAAGCGCCGAGCTGTCGCCGCAGGCACTGCCGCGCGTCGCGCTGCAGGCCGATGCGCTGACCTTGCCGCGCGATGGCGCGGCTTACGACGCCGCACGCGCGATCTACCTCGAACGATTCCCCGACGCGGCGCCCATGTTCGAACTGGGTGATTTCTCGATCGTGGCGCTGCAGCCGGTGTCGGCGCGGCTGGTGGCCGGCTTCGGCCGCGCCTACAGCCTGGTCGGCGATCCGCTCGCCGAGTGGCTGCGCCGATAGCTCCCGCGTGCTGACGGGTTCGTGCCTTCAACGACGCGTGAGGCGGGCGCTTCGTGCGGCGCGCGGGTTGGAATTCACATGGGCCTCAGTGGCCAGCCTGCAAGTGATAGCATTCAATGGTGGCATCATGAACGCATCATTGACATCATGACCAACCTCAGCATCCGCGGCCTCGATGACAAGGCGCTCGCTGCACTCAAGAAACGCGCTGCCAAGGAAAACGCCAGCGTCAACACGCTGGTGCTGCGACTGATCGAACAAGGGCTGGGCCTTCGGCGTGCCAAACCGGCCCTGACCCGGCACGATGACCTCGACGCCCTGGCCGGAAGTTGGCGCAAGAGCGACGCCACCGAATTCGAGCGTGCGACAGCAGCGTTCAGCAAGGTCGACGCCAAGCTCTGGAAGTAGGCGATGCGCCCGATCCTGCTCGACACCAACGCCTACACGGCCTTCATGCTCGGCGAGGCTGCTGTGGTCGAAGTGGTGGCACACGCCGAGCGGATAGGCCTGAACAGCATCGTGCTGGGCGAACTGCTCGGCGGCTTCGCCGCCGGGTCGCGTGAGGCGAAGAACCGGGCGGAGCTGGCGCGCTTCCTCGACTCGCCGCGTGTCGAGGTCGTGCCCGTCACGGCGCAAACCGCCGACAGTTATGCGCTGGTCTATTCGGGCTTGCGGCGCAAAGGCCAGCCGATCCCGACCAACGACTTGTGGATCGCTGCCAGCGCGCTCGAGCATGGCGCCGCTCTGCTGACGCGCGATGCACACTTTGCCCAGATCGATGGGCTGCGCTGCGGTCAGCGGCTG
Source organism: Rhizobacter sp. (assembly GCA_031396305.1). GTDB lineage: Bacteria > Pseudomonadota > Gammaproteobacteria > Burkholderiales > Burkholderiaceae_C > JAEMQF01. Next base: position 5,595 of record JANNKM010000269.1, on the reverse strand, counting down.
GAAGACTTTTTGCCTTGAACCGCTGACACGTTACTCTGGGCGCGATCCTCGCGTCGAGGCGCCACGGCGCGCGATAGCGGTGTTCATCGCCTCGATGCTCACCGCTCGTTTGGGCTTGCCGAATATGCCCTCTAGAGATCGTGTCGAATCCCGAGGAAGCACTTTTCGAGCGATGTCCCGCCCGGATGCACCGCGCGCATGCGATTGACAGCTCGACCCATGCTCATTTCCCTTCAGTGATAGTCCACGATCTCGACATCGGCCGGTCCCGCCTCGGTCCACACAAAGCACACCCCATCCGCTGCACGGGGTTGGGTTCGGGGCTGTAACGCTTCACGGCCCTGACCTTCACATCGGGGTCGCGCAAGGCTTCGGAGAGCAGCGACAGCGCCGCCGAGGCACGGGAGACCTCGGGGGACTGCCGGCCCGCCGATGAAGCGCCGCCCAGTGCCTGCGTCATGCGGGCCTCGAACAGGGAAACCAGACCGCGCAGCCCCGCCTCGTCGAACAACACGTCGGCGCGACGCAGCAGCTCTTCACGCGCACCGTAGGCATCGGCGGCGAACAAGTCGACCACCCGGCCCGGCCATTCGCCCGGGGGCGTCTCGCATCTCGATGCAGCCTGCAGCCAGTATCGGCATCCCGAGCGAACCGCATCGCCGACCGCGCCGTCCGAATCATCGGCGCACTCGAAGAACACGGCGTCGGCCTCGATGAAGGCTTGGAACAGCTCCAGCGCTGTCGGCGGCGCCTTGGGCATCAGCTCGCGCGCGACTTGGTCGAGCCAGGCTTCGAGCGCACGGCCAAACTGCCGGGCCTCACCGCCCACCATGAACCGCCTCGACCGGCGCCAGCCGTTCAGCGACTTGCGAAACCCAGCCGCCAGCTTGTCCGGCCGGTCGGCGAGCTGCAGGCGCGTCAGGCGGGCCTTGACGGCCTCGTGATCCCCGGCCAGTTCAAGCAGGACAGCCGCGAGGGTCGATGCATCCTGGCGCTGGAGAAAGGTCTGCAGGTCCTCGGGAGGTGTTCGCGGCATGGAGTGGACACCGTTGGCTGATCCGGGAGTGTGCCCGGCCGCTGCGAACCACGGCGACGCGAGGTGCGCTCGAGCACGGACGATCACTTGTTCCCTGGCGGGGTCCAAAGCTCGCCGCGCATCCGCTCGCAACGACCGCTGACCGATGGGAGGACGCTCAGCTTGCTTGCGCGGCCAGTTCCAGCGCCTTCGCCGCCCATTGGTTGAAACTCATGCCGTTGACCTCGGCGGCGGCCCGCGCGCGCGCGTGCACCTCCGGCGGCAGGCGAAGCATGACCCGGCCGGACACGGGCCGATTCGGCGACTGCTTCAGCTTCTTGCAGGCGGCAAGGTAGTCGTCCACGGCTTCATGGAACGCGGCTTCCAACTCGTCGACCGAAGCGCCATGGAAGCCGACGATGTCGCGAATGCCTGCGAGGTGGCCCACAAAAATGCGGTCCTCGGCGTCGAATTCGACACGTGCGCTGTAGCCGTTGTAGCTCATGGCCTTCATGGTTGTACCCCAATGGAAATGAAGAAACTTCGCGCGTCCAGAACCCGATACCGAAGCGCCTCCTTGTTCGGGTGTGGCCTGTGGAAACGGACCCGCTTGCCTTGGAACTCGAATGAAACCGACGAGCCCGAGCCTTCCACCCTGATGCAACCCACCGCCATCAAAAGCGCTTCGATGCGCCGCCATTCCAGCGCCCCGTTCACCGGGTCGGCGAACACGGCGGCCAAGGTCTTTCGGTGCGCGCTGTTCACGTGCGGATGATATCAAAAAGCGATGCCATCGATGCTGCCGTCGCAAGGCGTGCGCGTCATCTCCGCGCGCGCGAGTCAGGTGCCGATGAGCGTCATGCCGGCGGATCGCGGCCGCCGCGCCATCCCTACTCCGGCTTGAACCCGATCGACTTCAGCACGGCACCGACGCGCTCGTAGTCGCGTTTCAGCGAAGCAATCAGTTCGTCGGGCGTGCGCGGCTGGCCGGGTTCGAAGCCGACCTCTTGCAGCCGCTCGCGCGCGCCGGGTTGGGCCAGCGCCTTCAGCGCCGCTTCGCGGATCTGCGCCTGCAGCGCGGCGGGCAGGTCGGGCTTGACCCACAGCCCCATCCACGCGATGGCCTCGAGCTGCGGATAGCCAAGCTCGGTGAAGGTCGGCACGTCGGGCAGGAGCGGGAAACGCTTGGGCGTCGAGACCGCGAAGGCCTTGATCTTGCCGCCCTTGAGCAGCGGGATCGACGTCGCCATGCCGTCGAACATCAGCTGCACATGGCCGCCCATCACGTCCTGCAGCGCCGGCGTCGAGCCCTTGTAGCCGACGTGCAGCATGTCGATGCCGGCCGCCTTGTTGAGCTGCAGCCCCATCACGTGCGACAGCGTACCCGCCGTGTACGAGGCGAAGTTGACCTTGCCCGGGTTCGCCTTCACGTGGGTGATCAGCTCGGGCAAGGTCTTGGCGGGCAGCGCGTTGTTGCCCACCATCACGAGCCCGCCGCGCGCCACTTCGACGAGCGGCTTGATCTCGTTGGCCATCACGACCGGCAGCTTCAGGATATGCGGAATCTCGCTGACCAGCGAGTTCACGCCCACCAGCAGCGTGTGGCCGTCGCGCGGCGCCAATGACAGTTCGTTGACGGCGAGCACGCCCCCGGCGCCCGGCTTGGGGTCGACGATCACGGTCTGCCCGATCTGCTTGGACAACTGGTCGGCGAGCAGCCGCGCGACGATGTCGGCGGAGCCACCCGCAGGGCCGGCGGCGACGATGCGCACGGGCTTTTCGGGCCACTTCGTCGCCTGAGCCTGCGCCTGCGGCGCAAACAGGCTCAGCGCGACGGCGCTTGTCGCGGCAGCCGTGCGAAGCAGGCACGCAAAGTCGTGGTGGCATTTCATGAATCAACTCCTTTTGTCGGCGGCCAGCGTCTGCCGGCGTTTGCCGGCTTGGGGCGGATGTGGACTCCGTCAAGGCGCCCAGTGCAGCAGCGCCAGTACGAGCGCTGCCAGAAAAACGGTCTCGCCGAGCATCAGCACAACGGGCTTCACACCCACGGTGGCGAGTTCCTTCAGTTGTGTCTTCATGCCGATGCCGGCGATCGCGGCGACCAGGCACGAGCGCGAAAACTCGCTGCCGGCCTGGGCCACCGCGCCCGGCAGCCAGCCGGTGCTGTTGATTGCCACCAGCACCGCGAAGGCGACCGCGAACCATGGCAGCAGAGGCGGGCGCGGGCCGCTGGCGGCGCTGCCGGCATTGACTCTTGCGCGCGTGAGCAGCACCGCGAACACGATCACCGGCACCAGCATCGCCACGCGCATCAGCTTGACGAAGGTGGCCACGTCGCCGGTTTCGTGCGACATGCTGTAGCCCGCGCCGACCACCTGTGCCACGTCGTGGATCGTCGCGCCGAGAAAGACTCCGGCCAGGCGGGCGTCCAGGCCGATCGCGTGCGCGAGCATCGGGTAGACGATCATCGTCAAGGTCGACAGCACGGACACACCGACCACGGTGAACAGCGTCGCGCGCTCTTTGCCCGGGTGCGCCGGCAGCGCGGCGGCCAGCGCCAGCGCCGCCGACGCGCCGCAGATCGCGGTCGCGCCGCCGCTGAGCAGGCCGAACAGGCTCTGGAAGCCCATCAGCTTGGCCAGCAGCATCGACACGCCGATCGTCAACACCACCGACACGACGACGATCGCCACCGGCTGCCAGCCCAGCTCGGCGATCTGGCCCACCGTGATGCGCAGCCCGAGCAGCGCGACACCGATGCGCAGCACTTGGCGCGCGGTGAACTCGATGCCCGCGGCGCAAGGCCCCTCGCCCGACAGGAAGTTCATCGCCATGCCGAGCAGCAGCGCGAACAGCATCACCGGCGCGCCGTAGTGCTCCGACAGAAAGGTCGATGCCGCGGCGACGACGGCGCACGCCAGCACGCCGGGAAACAACGTGCGCGCCTGCGCTTGGCCAAAGCTGGCCGAGAGGGTGGTCATGTGCAACGGGCGGGTCAGACGTTCAAGCCGTGGGCAGCTTGTGGTCGGCGAATTGTTCGCGCAGCTTGTTCTTCTGCATCTTGCCGGTGGCGCCGAGCGGAATCGCGTCGACGAAGACCACGTCGTCGGGGGTCCACCATTTGGCGATTCTGCCCTCGTAGAACTTGATCAGCTCGTCGCGCGTCACGTCGGCGCCGGGCTTCTTCACCACCACCAGCAACGGGCGCTCGTCCCACTTCGGATGTTTGGCGCCGATGCACGCGGCCATCGCCACCGCCGGGTGCGCCATCGCGATGTTCTCGAGGTCGATCGAGCCGATCCACTCGCCGCCGGACTTGATCACGTCCTTGCTCCGATCGGTGATCTGCATGTAGCCGTCGGGGTCGATGGTGCTCACGTCGCCGGTCGGGAACCAACCGTTGACCAGTGGATCGCCGCCTTCGCCCTTGAAGTATTGCGAGATGATCCACGGCCCGCGCACCAGCAGTTCGCCCGAGGCCTTGCCGTCGTGCGGTAACTCTCGCCCGTCTTCGCCGACGATCTTCATATCGACGCCGAACACCGCGCGCCCCTGCTTGGCCTGCACCGCCATGCGCTCGTCGGCGCTCATGGGCTCGTGCTTGGGCTTGAGCGTGCAAGCCGTGCCCAGCGGGCTCATCTCGGTCATGCCCCAGGCGTGCAGTACCTGCACGTCGTAGCGCTGCTGAAAGGCACGCATCATCGCCGGCGGGCACGCCGAGCCGCCGATGATGGTGCGCTTCATCGTGCTGAACTTCAGGCCGTTCGCCTCGACATAGGTCAGCAGCCCCTGCCAGACCGTCGGCACACCGGCCGAGACGGTGACGCGTTCTGCTTCGAACAACTCGTGAAGTGATTTGCCGTCCAGCCCCGGCCCGGGGAAGACGAGCCGCGCGCCGGTCATGCACGCCGCGTACGGCAGGCCCCAGGCGTTGACGTGGAACATCGGCACCACCGGCAGCACGACATCGCGCGCCGACAGGTTCAGCGCGTCGGGCAGCGCCGCGGCATAGGTGTGCAGCACGGTGGAACGGTGGCTGTACAGCACGCCCTTGGGGTTGCCGGTGGTGCCCGAGGTGTAGCACAGCGACGACGCGGTGTTCTCGTCGAAACTCGGCCACTGATACTGGTCGTTCTGCGCCTCGAGCAGGTCTTCGTAGCACAGCAGATCGGGCAGCTTCACGGAAGCGGGCATGTGGGCGCGATCCGTCATCGCGACCAGATGGCGCACTGTCTTCAGCCGCCCCGCCACGGCCTCGATGATCGGCAGGAAGGTCAGGTCGAAGAACAGCACCTGGTCCTCGGCGTGATCGGCGATGTAGACCACCTGGTCGGGGTGCAGGCGCGGGTTGAGGGTGTGCAGCACCGCCGCTGAACCCGACACCGCGTAGTACAACTCCAGATGGCGGTGGCCGTTCCAGGCCAGGGTGGCCACCCGCGCGCCGGGCTGGACGCCCAGGGCTGAAATCGCGTTCGCCATGCGGCGCGACCGCTGCGCCAGTTCGCGATAGGTCTGACGGTGGATGTCACCCTCGACGCGGCGCGACACGATCTGCTGCTCGCCATGGTGGCGTTCGGCGT
>JANNKM010000235.1:0-4461 GCA_031396305.1 Rhizobacter sp. | reverse complement strand
GCCATCGGGCGCGACGCCGCACACCTGCGCCGGCAACGGCTCGATCTTCAATCCATCGATTCCGACCACCGTGTGGCCGTCGTTGAGCAGGTTGTGCGCAAGGCCGAAACCTGCCGGGCCCATGCCCGCAACCAGCACGCGATAGCCGCTGCGCGGCGCGGGCAGTGGACGTCGCAGGTTCAGTGGGTTCCAGCGCGTCAGCAGCGAGTAGATCTCGAACCCCCAGGGCAGCTCGAGAACGTCTTTCAACGTGCGTGTCTCGGCCTGCGGAATGTTCACCGGCTCTTGCTTCTGGTAGATGCACGACTTCATGCAATCGTTGCAGATGCGGTGCCCGGTCGCGGCGACGAGCGGGTTGTCCACCGTGATGATCGCCAGCGCGCCGATCACATGGCCACTCACCTTGGCCATGTGGAACTCGGAAATCTTTTCTTCGAGCGGACAACCGGCGAGCTTCACACCAAACGCTGAACGCTTGAACGCCACGCTGCCGTCTGCGGCGGGCTTTTCCTTCAGGCCGGTGGAGCACGAGTCCTTGCCCTGCTTGTGGCACCAGATGCAATAGTTGGCCTGGTCGAGCGCGCCGGCGAGGTCGGTGCCCTTGTCGGTGAGCTTGAAGCCGCTGCGGCGGCGAATTTGTTCGGGCTTGATCGTGAACGTGGTGACTTGTGCGTCGTGCCGGTCCAGCGCATGCTCAAGCAGGTTCATGGCATCGGTTTTCATCGGCACCTTGAACAGCAAGCCCTTGTGGTGGCGCGCTCGGCCCGCCTCGCTGTGTAGTGCCCATGCCGCGTAGCGCAGCGCGCTGTCGAGCTCAGCCGAGGCGCTGACCTCATCGGCCTGCCAGCGCTGCACAGCGCGCGCAAAGGCGAGCTCGAACGCGCTCAGGTCTTGCGGTGCTGCACCGATGTGCTGCGCCAGCTCGTCACCCAGGCGCTGCCCGTCCAGTGCCTGCGCATCCGCCGCCGTGTAGGTTTTGGCGGCGCTGCGCTGCACGAATTGCCGTTTCACTTCATACAGCGGCGCCAGCGCTTGATGCTGCTCGGTCAAGGCCCGGAGTTGCACGCGAACACCGAACAGCGCGCCAAGGAAATCGTCAACATGGGGCGCGAGCTCGATCAGCAGTTGCGACTCTTGCCTGGCCTCGATCTCTCGCGGGCCGAGGCGCGCGGCGAGCAGGCGTGCGTGCAACGCTGCATCCGACGCCTCGAGTTCGCGCTGAAACACAGCATCGACTTTGCTCAGCCCCTCACGTGTGTACAGATCGACAAACTGAACTCCGAAGCCCAGGTTCAACATGAAAAGATGTCCCGACGATAGAAAAGCTGGTGGGCGCCAGGAGTCGAACCTGCCGCCCCGCAATGAATCGCATTGTCGCGTGCAATCGCGCGGGCCTTGAGTGAAGCCCGTCACGCAGCCGGGCAGTGTCGTAGATTCGCCGAGGGCGCCGCCTTCTCACGTTGTGTCCGAAGGCCCGGCAACATGCGGCGTGGAATCGGTGCGCCTCCAGCGAGCCGCGAACGGTTCGCTGACGGACCTCGGCCACGATCAGGCCTGGGGTCGTGCCAGGGCTTGCAGGCGTTCAATTTCCGCCGCGGCGCGCGCCAGGAAAATCCGATAGACGGATCCCTGGCCGGGAAGACGTTGGCCAGCGCGTCGACCTGGCGTGGGGTCGGACGCGAAATACGCGCCGTTGATCGCGCCGGCCGACGCACCGACGACGAAGTCGGGGCAAACGCCATGCGCGGTGAGCGCGTGCAGCATGCCCACTTCCACGGCGCCGAGGCTGCCGCCACCGGCGAGGACGAACGCGGTGCGCGGCAGTCCGGGGCTCATCGATGTTTGCTCTGGCCGCAGGTTTGCGGCCGGTTGTCGCAGGCTGCGCTTGCGCGCTACGGTCGCAGCGCATTCGCCAGGCTGCGCGCAATATCACGCGACACGAGCGGTTTGGCAAGCACTTCGGCGACGCCGTTGTCCTGGGCTCGCGATGCCAGCCCCGACGTCACGTAACCGCTCATCAGCACGATCGGAATGTCAGCGCGGATCTTGCGGATCTCGGCGACCATTTCCGAGCCTGTCATCTCGGGCATCGATTCGTCCGACAGCACGGCGCTGAAACGCTGCGGTTCGGCGCGGAACGTGGCGAGCGCGGCCCGGCTCGACGTGAAGCCCACCGGCTCATAGCCGAGCTCCGCGATCATCTCCTCACCCAGGCGCACCAGCGATGCCTCGTCGTCGACGAGCATGATGGTTTCGCCGTTGCCATTCGGTGCGGCGGCCTCTTCCAGCGGCACCGGCGCCGTGACGCAACTCTGCCATGGCAGGTAGATGGTGAACGTGGAACCCACGCCGACTTCACTGTGGACATCGATGCCGCCGCCCAGGTCGGTGACGATGCCGTGCACGAGCGACAGGCCCAGCCCGGTGCCGACGCCGATCTCCTTGGTCGTGAAGAACGGGTCGAAGATGCGCTCCAGCAGCCGCGGCTCCATGCCGCTGCCGGTATCGCGCACGCACAGGCGCACGTAGCTGCCGCTGTCCAGAACGCTGGTCGCGCAATGCGGTTCGCTGATGTCGACGAGCTCCAACGCCACAGTCAGCGTGCCTTTCGCGTGCATCGCCTGGATCGCGTTGGCGCACAGGTTCATCACCACCTGGTGCACCTGGGTCGGGTCGCCCAGCACGGCGGCGTCACCCGCGTCGAGACGGCGCTTGAGCACGATGCCCGCGGGCAGCGACGCAGCCACGGCGTCAAGCGCCTCGGCGACCACTGCCTGCACGTGCACCGGCACGCGCTCGCCCATGCCGCTGCGGCTGAACGCGAGAATGCGTTCGACCAGCGACTTGGCGCGCATGCCCGCACTCAGGGCCGCGTCGACGTGGCGCCGCAGCGCCGTGCCCTGCCCGACTTCTTTCTGCACCATCTCGGTGTAACCAAGGATTGCCGCCAGGATGTTGTTGAAGTCGTGCGCGATGCCGCCGGCCAACGTGCCGATCGCCTCGAGCTTCTGCGCCTGACGCAGCTGCGTTTCGAGACGCTCGCGCTGCGCTTCCGCCTCCTTGCGCTCCGTGATGTCTTCCATCGAGCCGGCCATTCGCGTCGGCCGGCCCTGCGCGTCGCGAATCGCGACGCCGCGCTGCCGGTACCAGCGCCATTGGCCGCTGTGGTGGCGCAGCCGGTATTCGACCTTGAAGTGCTCGCTGCGGCCGCGCAGGTGTGCAGAGATCGCGGCACGCACGACGCTCACGTCGTCCGGGTGATAGTCGGTCAGGGCGATCCATGCATGGCGCGGCCGCTGCGGCTCGCCAGGTTCCAGCCAGAGCAGTTCCTGCGCGCGCGGCGACAGGAACAGCTGGTCGCTCGTCAAGTCCCAGTCCCACAGCCCTTCATTGGAGCCCTCCACCGCGAGTTGGTAACGTTCTTCGGAACGCCGCAGCGCCGCTTCGGCTTGTTTGAGCGCGTCGACGTCGCTCACCGAACCCGCCATGCGCACCGCCTTGCCCGACGCATCGCGGATGCACAGCGCACGCACGTGGATCCAGCGGTATTGCCCGTCCTGGTGGCGCACCCGGTAGTCGCACTCGTAGGCGGGGGTCTCGCCGGCCAAGTGCGCACGAATGCCCTCGGCGCGGCGCGGCGCGTCGTCCGGATGCACACGCAGCGACTCCACGAGGTCGGGAATCGATTGCAGCTCGGGGCCCGGTGGCAGGCCCTGCAGCTCGCGCGCGCGCGCCGATTCGAACGCCATGCCGGCCACGTAGTCCCAGTCCCAGACGCCGTCGTCGGAACCCGCAACCGCCAGCGCGTAGCGCTCCTCGGAGCGGCGCAACGATTCTTCGGCACGCTTGCGCGCGTCGATGTCGCTCACCGAACCGGCCATGCGCAGTGGCTTGCCCGAAGCGTCGCGAACACACATCCCGCGCACGCGCACCCAGCGGTAGCTGCCGTCCGGCTGGCGGGCGCGCCATTCGCCTTCATAGGCGGGCGTTCGCCCCTCGAGGTGCCCCTGCATCGCCGCCATGCGCACCGGTTGGTCGTCAGGGTGCAACTGCAGCGTGGCGAACCATTCGTCCATGCTCTGCACTTCGGGCTCCAACGCCATGCCGAGCAGTTGCCGACCGCGGCGCGACGCGAAAACCTGATTCCTGATGTAGTCGAACTCCCAGACCCCATCGTCAGATCCGAGCGCCGCCAGCGCATAGCGCTCTTCGCTTTGCCGCAGCGCTTCCTCGGTGCGCTTGCGCTCCGTGATGTCTTCGATCGAACCCGCGAGCTTCATCGGCTTGCCGTCGGCATCGCGGAACACCTGACCGCGTGCCTGGATCCAGCGGATCTCCCCCGTGCCGGGCATGATGATCCGGTACTCGACGTTCAGCCGCGACTGGTTGCCCGCCATGTGCTGGTCCCGGGCGTGTCGAACCCGGGGCCGGTCTTGCGGATGCATCGGAATGCGCTCGATG
>JANNKM010000183.1:0-5634 GCA_031396305.1 Rhizobacter sp. | reverse complement strand
CACATCCGTCGCACCTTGTCATATAGACGAAGGTAGGCATAAGCTGACTCCTTTATGTGTTCCGCTAAACCTGTGGGCTGTCTTCTAGTAGTGGCGCGGTGCTTCGCGCTTGATGCCAAGCCCCATGTCCATGGGGGCGTCTCGCAACAGTTCCATCGAGTGTCTTTCCCGTTGTGCAGGATCGTCCCGGGTCAGCGTCGGCAGATTCGCGCACGACCCATTGGCCTTCGAAACTCGTTTCTCGAAGGCCGCCGCGGGCTTGAAGAACATGTGCGCGAACTTGGACCACGCCACCGACCCGAACAGGACCGTCGTGGCGATGATGTACAGACCGAACACCACGGTGGCGAAGGCGCTCGACGTGGCTTGCAGCCAGGCCCAGACCAGCCCCAGCGTCACGCTGGCGAGCAGCGAGAGCACGAACAGGTCCGCGCGCATCAGGCGAAACGGCGTGCCGCCCTCGGCGGCCACATCGACCCGGATGAAGAACCAGAACCAGTAGCCGCCCACGCAGACCATCAGGCCGCCGAGCCACCAGAGCTGCGGCAAAAGCGCGGGGGTGGGCGTCGCGGCGCTGGGGTAACTGAACACCATGATCGCGGTGGTGATCACGTAGATCACGAAGCCGTACATCGTCAACAGATGCGCGATGCGCCGCCGTGGGTTGCAGAACTCGCCGGAGGCGAGCACGTCTACGACGGCGGTCTGCACCGCGATCGACACCATCTCGCCGCCTTCGACCAGCCGCTGCCCCTTGCCCTTGGACTTGCGCATGTTGGCGAAGAAGTACTTGGCGCTGCCCTTGTGGGCAATGTCGTACAGGGTGCCGGCAATCACCGCCAGCACCATCAGCACGAGATAGAGCTTCATGGCGCCGGCGGGCAACAGCCCGCTCAGCGCGGCGAAGGGATTGTTGGCAAACATCGTCGTTGTCTCCTTGATCGTATTGTCACGGGCTCTTCGAGGGTCCTAGGGCCGTTTGCTGAGTCACGCGAACCCTCCGATAGCGTTAACAGGCCCTAGCTCGCGCACTTCGAAGCGCATTGCCGCCAGGTCGCCGAGCACCCAGGTCGGGGGTGCGGCAAGCCCGGCCACGGTTCCGGGGTTCACCAGCCAGCCCGGCGTGCCCTTCACGCTGGCGACCTGGCGCACCTCGGCGTGGTGCGAGTGCCCGCAGCACACGAGGTCCCAGTCGCCGGTGCAGGCCATGGCGTAGCCATAGTCGTCGTAGTGCACGAGAAAGATGCGCCGGCCGGCGAGCTCGATGCGCGCATCGGCGCCGTGGTAGCTCAGCCTGTCGTTGCTGCCGCGCGCCAGCTTGTGCAGCGCCTGCGCATCGCCGACGTTGTTGCCGTGGATCAGGTGCACCGGCAGGCCCAGCGCCAGCGCGGGCTTGAGCGACTGCGCGCCGATCAGGTCGCCGCAATGGAACACCGCCTGCGCGCCCAGCGCCTTGGCCTGGCGCACGGCTTGCGCGAGCGGATCGGCGCGGTCGTGGCTGTCAGAAACGATGCAGACTTTCATGCGCGCGCCGTTCCATATTGCCGATCTTCATGGCGATATGAATATCGATTCGTTGCGCGAGTAGCATTGCGCTGGACAATGCGCGTCAGGAGAACACCATGGACCACCTCAATCCCAAGCAGGCCCACGAGGCGTTGAATGCCAACCCGAATACGCTGTTGATCGACTGCCGAACCGAGATCGAGTTCTTCTACGTCGGCCACCCTGTCGAGGCGATCAACATCGAGTGGAACACGGCGCCCGAGTTCGACGTCAACCCGCACTTCGCTGACGAAGTGCTGCGCATGGCCGGCCGCAAGGACCGGCCGGTCATCCTGATCTGCCGCAGCGGCAAACGCTCGCTCGATGCCGGCGCCGAACTCGAGAAGCACGGGTTCATCCATGTGAGCAACGTGCTCGAAGGCTTCGAAGGCGAACTCGACACCGAGCACCACCGGGGCACGGTGGGCGGCTGGCGCAAGTACGGCCTGCCGTGGCGGCAGGTGTAGCCATACAGATCGGCGTGGGCGGCGGCTCGCGCATGGATGAGGTGGGCAAGTTGTTGATCCGTTGACGCCTACGCCGCGGCGACTGGCTTGGCGTCCAACTCGGCGTAGTAGGCGCGCAGAATCTCAACCACCTCGGGCCGGCTGAACTCGGGTGGCACGTCGGCACCGGCGGAGAGCGACTTGCGAAATTGCGTGCCGCTGACCTGAAGCCGATCGGCGTCGTCATGCGGGCAAGTGCGCCCCGAGGCCATGCCGCCGCACTTGTAGCACCAGAACGCGACGTCGATCTTCAGCGGCTGCGTCTGCAAGGCGCCTTCGGGAATCTCGTCGAAGATGTGGTGCGCCTCGAACGGGCCGTAGTAGCTGCCCACGCCGGCGTGGTCACGTCCGACGATGAGGTGCGAGCAGCCGTAGTACTGGCGGAACACCGCGTGCAGCAAGGCCTCGCGCGGGCCCGCGTAGCGCATGTCCAGCGGGTAGCCGGCCTGCACGATCGTCGAGGGCACGAAGTAGTTCTTTGCCAACACGGCGATCGCCTGGGTGCGCACCTCAGCCGGAATGTCGCCGGGCTTCAGTGCGCCCAGCAGCGAATGCACGAGCACGCCGTCGCACACTTCTATGGCCACCTTGGCCAGGTACTCGTGCGAGCGGTGCATCGGATTGCGCGTCTGGAACGCGGCGATGCGTGACCAACCGAGCGAGCTGAACAACTTGCGGGTCTGCTGCGGCGTCATGAACAGGTCGCCGTACTTCTCGGGGAAGCCGCCGCGCGACAGCACCTTGATCGGACCCGCCAGGTTCACCTCAGGCTGATCCATCACCATCTTCACTCCGGGGTGCGCCGGATCGATGGTGCGAAACACGCGCACGCATTCGTGCGCCTTGTCGATGCGGTACTTCTCGGTCACGCGCAGCGTGGCCAACGGCTCGCCGTCGCCCGCGTCGACCAGCGCGACCTCCTGGTCGATGGCGATCTTCTGCGCCGCGGCGGGCAACGCCGACACCGTGATCGGTATCGGCCAGAACAGACCGCTCGCGGTTTTCATGTCGTCGCACACGCCACGCCAGTCGGCTTGGGACATGAAGCCGTCCAGCGGCGTGAAGCCGCCGATCCCCAGCATGATGATGTCGCCGCGCTCGCGCGAACTCACCGGCAGGCGCGGCAGCGTCAGCGCACGCAGGCGCTCACGCTCGAGTTCGCCCCCTGTCAACAGGAGGGGTTTCAACTCGGCGCTGCCGTGCGGAGGAACCAGGGTCTTCATGAGTGCGGCCGATGTTACGCAGCGGCGGTGAAAGAAAAAAGCGGAGAATTCAACTCAATGTGATCGATAAAACAAATCAGGCTCCACCTCCGAAACTGAACCAGCGGCTGCGCCTGTCGCTGCGCCAGCTGGAAGTCTTCGCGGCGATCGCGCGCAGCGGCTCGACGCGACTGGCCGCAGGGCGCGTCGCGCGCTCGCAGTCGGCGGCGTCGGCCGCGCTCGCCGAACTCGAGCTGGGCCTGGGCGTGCAACTGTTCGACCGCGTCGGCCGGCGCCTCGTGCTCAACGAGAACGGCCGGGCGCTGCTGCCCGCCGCGACATCGTTGCTCGATCATGCCGCCGAGATTCAGGGCCTGTTCAACGCCGAGCACGCGGCCACGCTGCGCGTCGCGGCGAGCCTGACGATCGGCGAGTACCTGCTGCCCGAGGTGGTGGCGAAATGGCGCCTGTCGCATCCGCACAGCGTGGTGCGCCTGGCGATCGCCAACACGACCGAGGTGATCGCCGCGGTGGCGGGGCTAGAGGCCGACGTCGGCTTCATCGAAGGCCCGCAGACGCACCCCGACCTGCAAGTGCGCTCATGGTTGAGCGACGAACTGGTGATCGTCGCGGCGCCGAACCACCCTCTCGCCGCGGCGCGCGCAAGCGCGGCGCAACTCGCCGAAGCCACATGGATCCTGCGCGAACCTGGCTCGGGCACGCGCCAGGCGAGCGACAGCTGGCTGATCGAACACCTCGGCGGCCTGCAGGTGGGGTTCGAACTCGGCAGCACCGAGGCGATCAAGCGCCTGGCGGCGGCCGGCGCGGGCCTGGCCTGCGTGTCGCGCCACGCCGTGGTGCAGGCCCTCGCCCAAGGCGAGCTGGTGGCGCTGCGCACGCGGCTTCCGGTGGCACGCCGACGTTTGGCGATGGTGCTGCGGCGCGACAAACGCCTGGGCCGAGCGACGCAGGATTTCATCGACCATTGTGTTGCGTTGGTGCCCAGCAGCAGGCGCCGCGGCGGCGCGTCAAATATCAGTGCCGGCGCATAGAATGAGTTTCATCCCCACACTCAAGGGCAGCGTCATGCACACCCGCCGCGCGCTGATCGCGCTTCCAGCGCTGCACGCCCTCGCGGCATTCTCGGCATTGGCGTGCGGTGGCGGTTCCGCGATCGCGCAGGCACCACGCGCGCGCTCCTCGGGTGGTGGCGCCGCGCCGCTGCCCGCGCCGGGCCAGCTTTATCAGGTGCCCGATGAAGTGACCCTGCTCGACGGGAAACGCCTGCGCCCGGTTCACGACCGCAACCATGTGCTGGTGCTTTATTGGTGGGCGAGTTGGTGCCCGTTTTGCGCCATCCAAAGCCCGATGCTCGACAAGCTCTGGCGCGCCAAACGCGACGCGGGACTGCAGATGCTGGGGCTGTCGGTGGACAAGAAGCGCGAAGACGCCATCGCTCACGCGCGGGCCTTGGGCTACGCCTTTGCGTCCGCGTGGGTGAGCCCCGAGATCGAGCAGGTGATGCCGCGGCCCAAGGGCCTGCCGGTGCTGATCGTGCTGGGGCGCGATGGCAAGGTGCTGATGGCAGAGGCGGGCCAGTTGTTCGCCGAAGACATCGACGACATCGCTCGCTTTCTGTAGAAGCCCGACAGGTTCCTGGTGCGCCTCAGCGCTGCGCGAAGCGCTCCTGCAACTGCGGCAGCAGGCCGCCGGCTTCGACCCGGTCGAGCAAGAAATCCGGGATGGGCTGGCACTGCAACGTCGCGTGCGGCGGAAAGGCGTTGCTGCGCGTCACCCGCGCAACACGCGCGTCGAACTCGATCGGCTCACCGTCTTCGATCAGACTCGCCTGAGGGCAGGTCAGCAGCAGCAGGCCGACGTTGAAGGCGTTGCGGAAATAGAGCCCCGCGAACGACGGCGCGATCACGGCGGCGATGCCCAGGTACACCAGCACCGCAGCGGCCTCCTCGCGCGATGAGCCCACGCCGAAGTTCTCGCCTGCAACGATCACGTCACCGCGCTCGAGTTTGCTGGCAAAGCCTGGCCGCAGCAGCTCCAGGCAGTGGCGCGCCGTGACTTCTATGCCGAAGTTGAGCGTCGACGCGGGCGCAATCTGGTCGGTGTTGATGTCGGCGGGGAGTTTCCAGACTCTCATCTCAATTGGTCTACGGCACTTGGCCCGGCTTGTGACGGAAACAATCGGCGCGGCGAGTGATCCGCTCTTGGTCCTCTTCTGCCGTTCGCCGCGATGTGCCTGCAAGCGTGGAGCGAGGGCAGGTGGCCCGGGGTACGTTCTCCGGCCCCACGCTCGCGGGGCACCGTATTGGGCCCGCAGGCGTTGCGCCATCAACCAGGTGTTCTCTGGTGCAGGTTGGTGACAC
>JANNKM010000169.1:0-13425 GCA_031396305.1 Rhizobacter sp. | reverse complement strand
CAACGACGAAGCCGGGCCGGTGGAGCAGTCGAGCAATTCGCTGGTGCGCCTGATCAACAACATGATCATCGAGGCCTACAAGGAAGGCGTGTCCGACATCCATATCGAGAGTTATCCCGGCCAGGAAAAGATTCGGCTGCGCTTTCGCAAGGACGGCTTGATGCGCACCTACCTCGAACTGCCGGCGAGTTACCGCAAGCCGTTGATCGCGCGCATCAAGGTGATGTGCGGCCTGGATATCTCAGAGCAGCGCAAGGGCCAGGACGGCAAGATCAACTTCGCCAAGTACTCGCCTGGGCACAAGGTGGAGTTGCGCGTCGCGACGATCCCCACCAACAGCGGGCTGGAGGACGTGGTGATGCGGATCCTGGCCTCGGCCAAGCCGATCCCGATGATCAACCTGGGTCTGTCGGAGTACAACTTCAAGCAGTTGAGCCGCGCCGTCGAGCGCCCGCACGGCCTGGTGTTGTGTGTCGGGCCCACGGGCTCGGGCAAGACGACGACGCTGCACTCGGCGCTGAGCCATATCAACGTGCCCGAGCGCAAGATCTGGACCGTCGAAGATCCGATCGAAATCACCCAACCGGGCCTGCGCCAGGTGCAGGTCAACATCAAGGCCGACTGGACCTTCGCCAAGGTGCTGCGCTCGTTCCTTCGCGCCGACCCTGATGTGATCATGCTCGGTGAAATCCGCGATGCCGAAACGGCGCAGATGGCGGTCGAAGCTTCGCTCACCGGGCACCTGGTGCTCTCGACGCTGCACACGAACAGCGCCCCGGAGACCGTGACCCGGCTCATCGACATGGGTGTGGACCCGTTCAACTTCGCGGACTCGCTGATTGCCGTGCTCGCGCAGCGCCTGGCGCGGCGCCTGTGCAGTGAATGTGTGACGAGCGTGCCGGCGACGCAGGCCCAGATCGACGAGTTGCTCGTCGAATACATGCAATCGTTCGGGCCCGACGCACCCGTGACGCAGGCCAGCCTGCACGCCGACTGGCTGAAGCGCCACGCCAAGGATGGCCGACTGCACCACTACCACGCCGTGGGCTGCGCGGCCTGCGACAAGAGCGGCTACCGCGGGCGCCTGGGTTTGCACGAGCTGATGTCAGTCACGCGCGACCTGCGTCATCTCGTGCAAACCAATGCGAGCCCGGCGGCGATGCAGAAGGTGGCGATGCAAAAGGGCATGCGCACGCTGTACCAGGACGGCATCGACAAGGTGCTCGCCGGCCAGACCGACCTCGACGAAGTGCGCGCCACCGCCGACGTGTAGCGGCTGGCTGCTGGCGTCTTGCGCCGGCGCTGCGCGCAGCTACAGCAACGACTCAGGCACGAACGGCCGCAACATCCACAACTTGATGCGCTGCCACGGCGAAGAATCAGGTTCTTCGGTGAGCACGACCATGCTGTCGTCCTCTTCCATGCCGAGCCACTCGCAGCCGTTGCCGCTGGCCGACAGGCGCACCCGGTACGCGCTTTGCAGGCGGTCGATGTCGATCACGCGCAGCAATTCGCGCGCCAGTTCGGGGCTCTCGATCACCGCGCCGAGTTCGGTGTTGATCGTCGCGGAGCGCGGGTCGAGATTCATCGAACCCACGAACAGCGTCTTGCGGTCGAACACCGCTGTCTTCGCGTGCAGCCGACCGAGCGAGGAACCGAACAGGTTCATGCGCCGATTGCGCTTGACGCGCGACGAGCTGATCTCGTAGAGGTCGATGCCAAGTTCGAGCATCGGCTCGCGATACTGGCTGTAGCCCGCGTGCACGATGGGTTCGTCGGTGGAGCCCAGCGAGTTCGTCATCAGCGTGATCTTCACGCCTTTGTCGCGCAACTCCTTGAACAGGTCCATGCCCACCTTGCCCGGCACGAGATAGGGGCTAGACAGCACCAGTTCCTTGGTCGTCTTGCGCAGCGCTTCGAAGGCGTTGTACGTGACGCTGGTCTCCAGGAGTTCGCCACCCGCCTCGCCGTCGAAGGGTTTGTCGGGGTGATCGGCAAACACATAGGCGTAGCCCCAGTGCAGGCCCAGACGCCCCAGGTCGAGTTCCTCCGAGATCGGCCCGTACCCAAGCACGTCGTTGCTCGGCAGCGGCTCCGGGGGCGGCGTGCTTTTTGCGCCGGTGCGCTCTTCGAACCAGGCGCGCAACTCGGGGTCGCTCTTGAGGCTGCGCGTCACTGCATGAATCGGGTAGACCGGGTCGCTGTTCCAGTAGCGGTCGAACAATTCCTGCAGCGCCGGCACCACGAAACCGACGCTGAACGCGTCAACGTCGATGAAGTTTTCGCCGGTGCTGCGCAGGAAGTATTCATTGGCCACGTTGCGCCCGCCGATAACCGCCATCGCCCCGTCGGCAATGAACAGCTTGTTGTGCATGCGGTGATTTACACGGCCCCATTCGCCGATCGAGCCGATGAAGCGCTCGAGCTGGCCACGCTCACGCCAGCAGCAGAACGGGTTGTAGATGCGCACTTCCACGTTCTTGTGCGCCGCGAAGGCGAGGAAGTATTCGTCCTGGCCGCCGGTATAGAAGTCGTCGATGAGCAGGCGCACGCGCACGCCGCGCTCGGCGGCGTCACGCAGCGCGCGCAACAGCCAGCGCCCGGTTTCGTCCATCTCGAAGTGGTAGTACTGAACGTCGAGCGACACCTCGGCGCGGCGCGCCAGCTGGGCACGCGTATCGAGCGAATACGTTCCCAGCGGCAGCAGCCGGAACCCGGAATGGTCGGGTTCGGGCCGATACGCGCTGGCGATGCGCCCGAGTGTGGTTTGTTCAGTGAGCGGGATCGCGGTGCTTGTGATGGGTCCGCGGTCGATGACGGGCAAGCCTGCGCAACCGGTCAGCGCCACCATCGCGGCCGCGCCGAGCCAGGCGCGCCAGCGACTTCGCAACCGCACGGTCTGTGCCTCCCGCCCGCGCCACCGGCCGGCCCGATACCATGTTCGACCTGTCATTCGCTCAGTCGCGTCGTGTTGACTCAAACTTACTCTCTTCCCATCTCGTTCCACGCCGGTCTCCCCGATTGCGGCGACGCATTCATTGTGTCAGGCTTGCGCAATCCGGATGACTGATACCAATGCCTTGCGGGTCAGTGACCGATGAAACCCTTGCCTGCGTCTGACGCGCCGAGCGCTGCGCTGCCGGCGCGCCGCGGGCTGACACGCAGGTCAGCCCTGTTGGCAGTGGTCTGGTCGCCACTCGCCGCAGGCGCCGGTGTCGCGCGCCAGGACGCGCAGCAGCAACCGGTCATCCACATGGTTGAGGTGGCGAGCGCAACGCTTGAAGTGCAGTTCGCGCCCGGCCTGGATGCCCCCACTCGCGATTTGGCCCTGGCCTGGGTCAGACGCAGCGCGTCCGCAATTGCAGCGTACTTCGGCCGCTTTCCGCTGCCGCAGGTGGAGCTGCTGGTCGAGCCCGTGCCAGGGCGGAGCGTGCGCAGCGGCGTCAGTTACGCCGAGCCGACGCCGCTGTTGAAAGTGCGCGTCGGAAGCGAATCGACGGCAGCACACTTTCTGGAGGATTGGATCCTTGTGCACGAGATGGTGCACCTGGCCATTCCGCAAGTGCCACCGGCCCAGCAATGGCTGCACGAAGGAATCGCAACCTATGTCGGGGCGCTGGCGCGGGGCCGCGCCGGCTGGCTGCGTGCCAGCGAAGTCTGGCATGCGTGGATGCGCGAAATGCCGCGCGGCCAGCCGCAGGAGGGCGATCGCGGACTGGACCACACGCCAACCTGGGGCCGCATCTATTGGGGCGGTGCGCTCTTCGCATTGCTCGCTGACGTACAAATTCGTCGGCACGGCAGCGCGGGCCGCGGCCTGCAGCACGCGCTGCGGGGCGTGCTCGCCGCAGGCGGCGACTATCGGGTCTCCTGGCCAGTGGACAGGATTCTGGCCACGGCCGACGCCGCCGTTGGCCAGGCCACGCTGGGCGAGCTGTATGCGCGCATGAAGGATCACGCGGTGCGCACCGACCTGGCATCGTTGTGGCACGATCTCGGTGTGACCGACGGGCAGTTGCGCGACGATGCACCGCTGGCCGCGATACGGCGCGCGATCCTGTCGTAGGAGCCTGTCGGGCTGCGTCCCGACGATGCACACGCAGCGCGCCGAACTATGATGATTCATCGTGCCAACCGAAGCGAGACCCGCGATGCCCGCCGTGCCCTATCGAGCTGATCACGTCGGCAGCCTGCTGCGTCCGCCTGCGCTGAGCGCCGCGCGCACCGCCTTCAAGGCCGGTGAGCTGGACGCGAAACACCTGTCACAGGCCGAAGACCTGGCGGTGCGCGAGGCCGTGTGGCGCCAGGAAGACCTCGGCTTGCAGAGCATCACCGACGGCGAGTTCAGGCGCGACTGGTGGCATCTCGATTTCCTGGCCCAGCTCGACGGCGTGACGCTCAAGGCCAATCCGGGGCCGAAGTTCAAGATAGAGGGGCAGAGCGAGCAGCCGCCCATCCCCACCGTCACCGGCCGGGTCGAGTGCAGCCGGCCGATCATGGCGCAGCATTTCGCCTACCTGAGGTCGGTCACGCGGCGCACGGCGAAGATGACGATTCCGTCGCCGGCGATGCTGCACCTGCGCGCCGGGCGCGCCGGAATTTCGCAGCAGATCTATCCAGACATCGCGCAGTTCTGGAGCGACGTGGGTGCGGCCTACCGCGTCGCGATTGGCCACTTGTATGACGCCGGCTGCCGCTACCTCCAGCTCGACGACGTGAGTTTTGCGTATCTGTGCGACCCACGCATCCAGGCGACGAGTCGCGCGAACGGCGACGATCCCGACCTGTTGCCGCGCACTTACGCCGAGGCGATCAACGGCGCGCTCGTCGGCAAGCCGGCCGACCTGCGCGTCACGATCCACACCTGCCGCGGCAACTTCAAGAGCGCGTGGGTCGCCGAAGGTGGCTACGACCCGGTGGTCGAAGCGATGTTCTCGACGAATGTCGATGGCTACTTCATGGAATTCGACAGCGAGCGTGCCGGCGGCTTCGAGCCGCTCAAGGCGGTGCCGCGCGGCAAGCGCGTCGTGCTCGGATTGGTGACGACGAAACTCGGCGATCTGGAAAGCAAGGATGCCTTGAAGAGGCGCATCGCCGAAGCGGCGAAGTTCGTTCCCCTCGAAGACCTGTGCTTGTCGCCGCAGTGCGGCTTCTCGAGCACCCACCACGGCAACGCCTTGTCGCACGACGACCAATGGCGCAAGCTCGAACGCGTCGTCGAAGTCGCGCGCGAGGTGTGGGGCGAATGAACCCCGCTCGGCCGCCCTCAGGAGCCTGTCCCCGCTTGGCGGGGCCGGCATGGGCCATGAAGGCGCCCCTTCGTGGCCCATGCCGTAGGGTGCACCCGTGAGCACCGCTGCCGCGTCAACGTCTGAGCGCCCGCCACGCGCGGCGGCGACGCTGGTGGTCGTGCGCGACAGCCCGGCAGGTCTCGAAGTCTTGTTGTCGCGCCGCGCCGAGCGTGGCGATCACAACAGCGGCGCGTGGGTGTTTCCGGGCGGCGTCGTCGATGCGGCGGATCGCGATGCACATGCTTGCTGCGCCGGCCTGGACGATGCGTCGGCCAGCCTCAAGCTCGGCGTGCCACAGGGTGGCCTGGACTACTACGTCGCCGCGGTGCGCGAGTGTTTCGAGGAAGCCGGGCTCTTGCTTGCCGTCGACCGCACGGGGGCGACGATCGACCTCGACGGCGCGAACGGTGCGCGCTGGACGCAGTGGCGCGGCCCGTTGCATCGCGGCGAGTGCAGCATCGTCGAGTTGTGCCAGGCGGGCGGGTTCACGCTCGCGGTGGACCGGCTCGCCTACCTCAGCCATTGGCTGACGCCTCCCGGCCGCGCGAAACGATTCGACACGCGCGAAACGATTCGACACGCGCTTTTTTATTGCCGCCGCGCCAGCATCGCAGGTCAGCGCGCACGACGGCACTGAGATGGTCGAACACCTCTGGCTGCGCCCGGCCGATGCGCTGGCGCGCGGTGACGCCTTGAAGCTGATGACGCCCACGCTGAAGACCCTCGAGCTGATCGGGGGTCAGTCGACGGTGCAGGCGTTGCTCGATTGGGCAAACGCGCCGCGCGACGTGGCGCTGGTGATGCCACGCGTGGCCAGCGGCGCGCTGGGCATGCGCCCGGTGCTGCCCCATGAGCCCGCGTGGGCCGAAATCGGCCGGCTCGACCCTGCGGGGCACGGCAACTGTTCTTACGATCTTGTCCCCGGCCGGGCCGTGCGCCTGTCTTCACGCGTGATACGCGTCACCGCAAACAACGGCAGCATGATGACCGGACCGGGCACGAACACCTATCTCGTCGGCGGCGGCGCGAGCAATGAGTGGGCAGTCATCGACCCGGGCCCGCCGCTGATGGATCATGTGCAAGCCATCCTGGCGGCCGCGCCCGGGCCGATCACTTCCATCTTCGTGACCCACACCCACAAGGACCACTCGCCCGCGGCGCAGGCCTTGCAAGCCGAGTGCGGTGCCAGGTTGTTCGGCAGAGTCGCGGCGTTTCCCGAATGGCAGGATTCGACTTTTGTACCCGACGTGGTGCTGTCGGGTGGCGAACGATTCGAGCTCGCCAACGACACCACGCTGCGCGCGATTCATACGCCGGGCCACGCGTCGAACCATCTGTGTTACCTGCTCGAACAGGAACAACTGCTGTTCACCGGCGACCACGTGATGCAATCATCCACCGTCGTCATCAACCCGCCCGATGGCGATATGCGCACCTACCTCGCCTCGCTGGATGCATTGTTGGGCATCGAGCTGGAGTGGCTGGCGCCGGGCCATGGCTTTCTGATGGCGCAGCCGCAGCAGGCGATCCGATCCATCATTGCGCATCGGGGTCGGCGTGAGGCGAAGCTGCTGGAAGCGCTGCGCGACCTCGGGCCCGCATCTGCCGAAACACTGCTGCTGCGCGTATACGACGACGTGCCGCAGCGCTTGCACATGATGGCCAGCCGCTCGCTGACGGCGCACTTGCTCAAGCTGCGCGACGAAACGCTGGTTTTCGCCGATGGCGGACGCTGGAGTTTGACGAGCCCGGCGGCGAGCCCGCCGATCCGACGAGCCTGACGGCCTGAACGGCGCTCAGGCGCCGACGGTGTGCGGCTCGCGGGTCGGCTTGCGCTGAGTGTGGGTCGCGCACTCGCGCTGCAAACGCTCCAGGTAGCTGACCGCCCGATCGACCCACTCCAGATAGTGTGGATCAACGTTCGAATAGAACGGCATTCCGCGCGCCACGAAGTCCTGGATGGCCTGCGCGAGCCGCGCGCCGGGCGGCTTGGCGCTGCGCTCGACCTGGCATTCGAGATCGTGCAGCGCCGCGACGCGCTGCATCGGTTCGGTGGCCATCAATCGTTCGCGCAACTGCGCACTGTCCAATCCAATCACTCCAGCCATTCGAGTCTCCATTCGGGTCAGCGATGCGCACAGTTTCGGCATTTCGCCGGCTGCGTGCGCAGCCGCAACGCGCGCAAGAACGAGGTCGCGTGCCGTTTTGCACGTCGATGTGCAGTGATCTCGGACAGTTGCGCCTTGCGCGATTTGATCTACGAAGCGTTACGCTTTGCCGGTGCAACAAGGCGTTGCGCGCCGCGCCCGAAGGGGCGTGATGCAGTGCTCGCCTGTACGACCCAGCCGACGCACGGCCGCGGCGGCACGGAAGATCGCACCCCTCGATACGCCTGCCTGCGCTAGCATGAATCGGCCCTTACGCCGCCATCAACAACGCTCGATGCATCGCTGGACTCGCACTTCCTGTTTGCTCACCTGGGCGTTGCTTGCCGTCGGCGCATCGGCTCAGGAGCGCCCCCAGGTCGCCACCCTGCGGCAACCGCCCCCCGTGGGGGCCCAGGAAACTTGGGGCGGCCCGGCGTTTCCTGGTGAGCTCGCGATCGGGTTGGCTGCGCCGCTGCAGACCCTCGATCCGCATGAGCGCAACGCCGCGGGAAACAACAGCGTCATCGACCACGTCTTCGACACGCTGATCGCGCGCGATTCGCGCGAGGCACTGCGGCCGGCACTCGCGCAGTCGTGGCTCGCGCGCGATGCCATGACGTGGGACTTCAAACTCAGGCGTGGCGTGGTGTGGCATGACGGCACGCCCTGCACCGTGGACGATGTGATTGCTTCGCTGAGCCGGGCGGCGGCGCTTCCAGACGGTGCGACGTCGTTCGGCCAATTCACCCGGCGCATCGAGTCAGTCGGCCGCATCGACAGCCACACACTGCGCATCAAGACGCGCCACCCCTATCCATTGTTGGTGCACGACCTGGCCTCGATTCGCATCGTGCAGTCTTCAGCCGCCGACGCTGGCGCCTGGCACTTGGGCACCGGCCCGTACAAGCTGAAGCAGTTCGTCGCCGGGAAATTCGTGCTCCTGGAGCGCAACGAAAACTACTGGGGCGCCAGACCAGCATGGCAGTCCCTAAAACTGCGTTTCATCGCAGACGCTTCACAGCGCACGGCCGCGCTGCTCGCCGGCGAAGTTCAGATGATCGAGGACGTGAGCGGCGACCAATTGACGCGCCTGGCCAAGGAACCGAAGGTTCAGCTTGTTTCGGCCGTGACGAACCGGCTGATCTATCTGCACGTGGACAGCCAGCGGCGCGAGTCTCCCTTCGTCAAGGCCAAAGACGGCAAGCCGCTGCCGAACAATCCACTGCAAGACGCCACGGTGCGGCGCGCCTTGTCGCTCGCGCTGGACCGGACCCTGCTCGTTGAGCGCCACCTGGGCGGGCGGGCGATGCCCGCCGGGCAATTGCTGCCGCCGGACCGTGCCGGAACCAGCAAGCAACTCAGCGCACCCGCGGCGGACCTCGAGACGGCGCGGCGCTTGTTGGCGCAAGCCGGCTACGCCAACGGCTTCGCGGTGACGCTGCATACACCGCAAAACCGCTATGTGCAGGACGTGCCGACGGCGCATGGCATCGCGGCGATGCTGGCACGCATCGGCGTGCGCGTGCGCGTCGAAGCGCTGCCGTCGAAGCTGTTCTTTTCGCGCCTGGACAAACTCGACTATTCGTTCTATCTGGCGGGCTGGAGCACGCAAACCGGTGAAGCCAGTTCGCCGCTGCGCGCATTGATCGGAACCCACGATTCGCGCACCGGCATGGGCCAGTCGAATCGAGGCCGCTTTTCCGACCCAAGCGTCGACGCGCTGATCCGCAGTGCGATGACGACGACCGACGAGGCACAGCGCAACGCCCTGCTGGCCCGCGCCACCGACACGGCCATCGGCGAGAAACAGGCCCTGATCCCGCTGCACCATGAAATGTCGACCTGGGCGCTGCGCAAGGGCCTGGAGTACGCGGGCCGGTCCGACCAGGCGACGTATGCATTTGAGGTGCGGACCGCGCAACCCTGATTCACAGGGTGAGCCCGCTGTCCTATGCTGGGCGTATGACACGCACCCTGCATGCGACGACCTCCGAGGGCAGACCGATCGCCTACCGCGATCGCAAACGCGCCTGGTGGTCGCTCTCGGTCGTTTTCCCTCTGCTTCCATTCACGGGCATTGCCGCACACGCGGCCAGCGGCTGGCCGATCGCGCTGGCGCTGCCCCTGGTCATCAACTACGGCGTGCTGCCGCTTCTCGACGCCCTGATCGGCGAAGACACGAACAACCCACCCGAAGAAGTCGTGCCGCAGCTCGAAGCCGACCGCTATTACCGCTGGCTGACCTGGGCGACAGTGCCGCTGCACTTCGTCGCGCTGATCGGTTGCGCATGGTGGGTCGGCACGCAACCCATGCCCTGGTGGGCGATTGGTGTGATGGCCTATGTGGCGGGCGCGGGCTCCGGCCTGGGAATCAACACCGGCCACGAACTCGGGCACAAGGCGATGCAACTCGAACAGTGGCTCGCGCGACTCGTGCTGGCGGTGCCGGCCTACGGCCACTTCACCGTCGAACACGGTCGCGGTCACCATCGCTGGGTCGCCACGCCGCAAGACCACGCGAGTGCGCGCATGGGCGAAAGCATCTACCGCTTTGCCCTGCGCGAGTTGCCGGGGGGAATCCGGCGCGCCTGGGCTCTCGAGACCGGGCGCCTCGCCGGCAAGGGCCGCTCGGCGTGGAGCGTGCACAACACGATGCTTCAGTCCTATGCCGTGACGCTGGTTTTTCAAGGCGCGCTGGTCCTGGCCTGGGGCACGGTGATGCTGCCGTTCCTGGCGATGCACAACCTCGTGGCGTGGTGGCAATTGACGTCGGCCAACTACGTCGAGCACTACGGGCTGCTGCGTGCCACCTTGCCCGGCTCCTCTGCCGAAGCGCCACGCTACGAGGCACCGCAGCCGCATCACTCATGGAATACGAACCACCTGGTGACGAATCTGCTTCTGTTCCATCTGCAGCGACATTCGGACCATCACGCCTACCCGTCGCGGCGCTACCAGAGCCTGCGCCATTTCGAGAACCTGCCGCAACTGCCCAGCGGCTACTTCGGCATGTTCCCGCTGGCCTACGTGCCGGCGCTGTGGTTCCGGGTGATGGACCCGCGCCTGCTGGCGCTGCCAGGAGTGCAGGGTGATCTGTCGAAAGTGAATCTGGACCCGCGGCTGCGATACGCTTGATCGTCCGGTCGCGGCAGACACTGGAGCGGCGTCACATGCTGCGCCGGTACTGCCCGCCCACTTCGAACAGCGCATTCGTGATCTGACCCAGCGAACACACGCGCACCGCGTCCATCAGCAGCTCGAAGACATTGCGGCCTTCGATTGCGGCTTGTTGCAGGCGCTTCAGCATCGCCGGGCAGTCCTGCGCATGGCGCGCCTGGAAATCGGCCAGGCGCTTCAATTGCGACTGCTTTTCTTCGTCAGTCGAACGCGCCAAGGCGAGCGTCTTCGGCGTTGCATCACCGTGCGGACCGCGGAACGTGTTCACGCCGACGATGGGGTATTCGCCGGTGTGCTTCTGCATCTCGTAGTGCATCGACTCCTCTTGAATCTTGCCGCGCTGGTAGCCGGTTTCCATCGCGCCGAGTACACCGCCGCGTTCGGAGATCTTC
Organism: Rhizobacter sp.; assembly: GCA_031396305.1. Taxonomy (GTDB): domain Bacteria; phylum Pseudomonadota; class Gammaproteobacteria; order Burkholderiales; family Burkholderiaceae_C; genus JAEMQF01. Next base: position 2,418 of record JANNKM010000169.1, on the reverse strand, counting down.
TCGAACTCGGCGAGCACGGCTTCTTCCACCAGTTCCGTCAGCTCGTCGATGATGAAGGCGCCCTGATTCGGGTTCTCGCATTTCGCCAACCCCCATTCGCGGTTGATGATGAGCTGGATCGCCATGGCCCGGCGCACGCTCTCTTCGGTGGGGGTGGTGATCGCTTCGTCGTACGCGTTTGTGTGCAGCGAGTTGCAGTTGTCGTACACGGCGATCAAGGCTTGCAGCGTCGTGCGGATGTCGTTGAACTGGATCTCCTGCGCGTGCAGGCTGCGCCCGCTCGTCTGCACGTGGTACTTGAGCTTCTGGCTGCGTTCGTTGGCGCTGTAGCGAGCGCGCATCGCCACCGCCCAGATGCGCCGCGCCACGCGCCCCATCACGGTGTACTCGGGGTCCATGCCGTTGCTGAAGAAGAAGCTCAGGTTCGGAGCGAAGTCGTCGATGTGCATGCCGCGCGCGAGATAGGCTTCGACGAAGGTGAAACCGTTGGACAGCGTGAACGCGAGCTGGCTGATCGGGTTCGCGCCAGCCTCGGCGATGTGGTAACCCGAGATCGACACCGAGTAGAAATTGCGCACGTCGTGGTGCACGAAATACTGCGCGATGTCGCCCATCACCTTGAGCGAAAACTCGGTGGAGAAGATGCAGGTGTTCTGGCCCTGGTCTTCCTTCAGGATGTCCGCCTGCACCTTGCCGCGCACGTTGGCGAAGACCCATTCGCGGATCTTGGCCGCCTCGGTGTCGGTGGGTTCGCGCTTATTGTCGGCGCGAAACTTGTCGAGGTTCTGGTCGATCGCGGTGTTCATGAACATCGCCAGCAGCGTCGGCGCCGGGCCGTTGATCGTCATGCTCACGCTGGTGGCCGGGTTCGTCAGGTCGAAGCCCGAGTACAACACCTTCATGTCATCCAGCGTCGCGATCGACACCCCGGAGTTGCCCACCTTGCCGTAGATGTCGGGGCGCGGGTCGGGGTCATTGCCGTACAGCGTCACCGAGTCGAATGCCGTGGACAGGCGTTTCGCCGGCGTGCCCGCGCTGAGCAGCTTGAAGCGCTTGTTGGTGCGAAATGCATCGCCTTCACCGGCGAACATGCGCGTCGGGTCTTCACCTTCGCGCTTGAAGGCAAACGTACCCGCGGTGTACGGGAAGCTGCCGGGCACGTTGTCGAGCATCAGCCACTTCAGGATTTCGCCATCATCTTCATATTGCGGCAGCGCGACCTTGCGGATCTTGTTGCCCGACAGCGTGGTGTGCTTCAGCGCGGTGCGCAATTCCTTGTCGCGGATCTTCACGACGTACTCGTCGCCGGCGTATGCCGCCTGCATCTGCGGCCACATCGCGAGCAGCTTGCGCGCGTCCGCGTCGAAGCGCGATTCGCGTTCTTCGGCGAGGTTGAGCGCGGCTTCGGCGGCGCGCGGCTTGTCGGGCTTGCCCACCGTGAGCATGCGCGCCGCGGCGCGCAGCTGCTGGATTTCACGCGCCAGACGCGCCTGGCCGCGGGCACGTTGCTTGTAGCTGCGCACCGTGTCGGCGATGTCGGCAAGATAGCGCACGCGCGCCCCCGGAACGATCGCCACCTGGTTCGTGCTGTGCCGCGCGTTCACCGGCGCCAGGCTGCTTTGCCGAACCGACAAGCCGAGCGCCGCCAGGCGCGGCAACAGCGCCTGGTACAGCGCCGTGACGCCATCGTCGTTGAAGCGGCTTGCCATCGTGCCGAACACCGGCATCTGGTCCGGTGATGTCTTGAACGCTTCGCGGTTGCGCTGCACCTGCTTGGCAACGTCGCGCAATGCGTCGGCAGCGCCCTTGCGGTCGAACTTGTTGATCGCGACGAATTCGGCGAAGTCGAGCATGTCGATCTTTTCGAGCTGGCTCGCGGCGCCGAACTCGGGCGTCATCACGTACATCGGCACGTCCAGCGCATTACACGAAGTGTTCTCGAAGAGCGGCGTAGCCAAAAGCGTGGGGGCCAGGGTGTTCATGCGCAGCCTGGCGACGCGCGACTTTGGCTCCGAGATCAGCGCTGCGTTGCCCGACGTGATCGCGGCGTGCAAATGTGCCGGCTTCGATTTGATCGTCGTCGAGACCTCGGGGATCGGCCAGGGCGACGCGGCGATCGTGCCCCATGTCGATGTGCCGCTTTACGTCATGACGCCCGAGTTTGGCGCGGCGAGCCAGCTCGAGAAAATCGACATGCTCGACTTTGCCGAGTTTGTCGCGATCAACAAGTTCGACCGCAAGGGCGCGCTCGACGCGCTGCGCGATGTGTCCAAACAGGTGCAGCGCAACAAGGAGGCCTGGACCACCCCGGCCGACCAGATGCCGGTGTTCGGGACGATGGCGGCGCGTTTCAACGACGACGGTGTCACCGCGCTGTACCAGGCGCTGTTGCCGCGCCTGGGCGCGCTGGGAATGCCG
>JANNKM010000523.1:0-2784 GCA_031396305.1 Rhizobacter sp. | reverse complement strand
CGCCGCGCGTGCACTCGATCTGCTGACCACGCCGTATGTCTTCAGCGAAGCCGATGCACAGGCGATGACTGCAGCCGGCGCCGACATCGTGGTCTGCCACCTCGGCCTCACCACCGGCGGCAACATCGGCGCGACCACGGCGCTGCAGCTCGCCGACTGCGTGGCACCGATCAATGCCTGGGCGGCAGCGGCGAAGGCCGTGAACCCCGAGGTCATCGTGCTCTGCCATGGCGGGCCGATTGCCATGCCCGACGACGCCCAATACATCCTCACCCACTGCCCCGCCTGTGACGGCTTTTATGGCGCCAGTTCGATGGAGCGGCTGCCTGTCGAAACTGCGCTGACAGAGACAACACGGCGCTTCACCCAGATCACCCGCTCGGAGACAACAACATGACAGGCGCCCAATTCGGCAGCTTCCTCCTTGGCCTGCTCATCGTTGCCATCGTCGTGGCGATTGGCGTCTGGCTGCTGCACTGGCTGTACCTGCGCAGCAGCAAGGAACGTGCTTTCGTGCGCACCGGCCTTGGCGGCCAGAAGGTGGTGCTCGACGGCGGCGCGTTTGTGCTGCCCATCGTGCACGACGTGATTCCCGTGAACATGAATACGCTGCGCCTGGAGGTGAGCCGCGGCCGCGACAAGGCGTTGATCACCAAGGACCGGATGCGCGTCGACGTGATCGCCGAGTTCTACGTGCGCGTCGCCGCCGAGCCCGCTTCGGTGTCCGCCGCGGCGCAGACTCTCGGCCTGCGCACCATGGAGCCGGAGCAGCTCAAGGAATTGGTCGAGGGCAAGTTCGTCGACGCGTTGCGCACCGCGGCGGCGGAGATGACGATGGAGGAGTTGCACGAGAAGCGCGGCACCTATGTGAAGAAGGTGCGCGAGGCGGTGGCGGAGGATCTGAAGAAGAACGGCCTGGAGCTGGAAGCGGCGTCGCTGACGCAGCTCGACCAGACCGGCATGGAATTCTTCAATCCGAGCAATGCCTTCGACGCCGAAGGTCTGACGCGCCTGACCGAGCAGATCGAACACCGCAAGAAGCAGCGCAACGATGTCGAGCAAGACACGCTGATCGCGATTCGCAACAAAAACCTCGAAGCGGAAAAGCTGTCGCTCGACATCGACCGCGAAGGCGAATACGCCAGGCTCAGTCAGCAGCGCGAAGTGGAAATCGCACGCGCGCGCCAGCGCGCCGAAGTGACGACCGAGCGCGCGCAGCGCGAACAGGACGCCGAGAGTTCGCAGATCGCTGCCAAGCAGGCGATCGACATGGCACGCATCCGCTCCGAGCAGTCGATCGAGCAGCAGCGCATTCTCAAGGAGCGCGAGGTCCAGGCCAGTGAGATTGAGCGCCGCAAGTCGCTGGAACTCGCCGAACAACAACGCGCGATCGCGGTGGCACTGGAGAGCAAGTCGCAAAGCGAGGCCCAGGCGGCAGCCGATGGCGCACGCGCCGGCGCAGTGACGGCAGAGGAACGCGTTTTCACGGCGCGCGAGGTCGAGATGGCCGAGCGCAAAAAGGCGATCGAACTGATCGCTGCGCGCCAGTCCGCGGAGCGCGATGCGCTGCGCCTCACGGTGGCGGCAAGCGCGGAGAAGGAAGCGAGCGCGGATCGCGGCGCGGCGATCCGCATGCAGGCACAGGCCGACGCCGACGCCGACCAGATCAAGACGCTCGCGCTACGCGTGCGTGCCGAGATCGAGGCCGAAGCGCAGCGCTGGATGAACGAGGCGCACAACATGCTGACGCCCGAAGCGCGCATGTCTGCGTTGCGCATGAAGCTCGTCGAGAAGGCCGAGGGCATCATCCGTGAATCGGTGCGGCCGATGGAGCGAATCGAAAGCATCAAGATCATGCAAGTCGACGGCCTGGGCGGCTCGGGCGGCGGCGGCGAGGGCATGAACGGCAGCGGCGGCAACCTTGCTGACGGCCTGGTGAACTCTGCGCTGCGCTTCCGTGCCCAGGCGCCGTTGGTGGACCAATTGCTGCGCGAAATCGGCATCGAGGGCGGCGACATCCAGCGCCTGGTGGGTACAACGAGCGGCGCGCAAGCGGCGCTGCCGCCGGCCTCGCCAACGCCGGCGCCGAAGGAGTAGGTGATGACAGCCCCTAGGAGCCTGTCGGGCTTTGGGTCGGAACGGGCCCTTTCGTCGCCCGTGGGAGCGACGACCCTCTTCGGGCGGCCGTGCGAGGATCGTCGATGATCAAGGTCTACACCTCGAGCGTCATCGACGCCAGCGCCGATACGGTGTGGGCGCGCATCCGCGACTTCAACGCGCTGCCGCAATGGCACCCGGGTATCGCCGACAGCCGCATCGAGAACAGCGAGCCGAGTGATCGTGTCGGCTGCATCCGCCACTTCTACACGCGCGAGGGCGGCATGATTCGCGAGCGGCTGCTGGCGCTGTCGGACTACGACTTCGCCTGCACCTATGAAATCCTGGAAAGTCCGATGAGCGTGGACAACTACATCGCCACGCTCAAGCTCACCCCCGTCACCGACGGCGCGCGCTGCTTCGCCGAATGGAGCGCAGAGTTCGACTGCGCCGAGGGCCGCGAGCGCGAGCTGACCGAGACCATCGGCAACGGTGTTTTCCAGGCGGGGTTTGACGCGTTGAAGCGGCACTTTGGTCGGCGCTAGCGTGGTTTCCATTTCTCTTTGTGCGCCACACTGCGCCGCACGCGTGCTGAGGTCGAGAGCGCAACCTGGGCCGGGGGCTGTGCCCAGGTTGCAGCACGCGGCGCAGGGTCATCGACGAACCACTCCAGCGTGGCAGCGCGGC
>JANNKM010000133.1:0-7716 GCA_031396305.1 Rhizobacter sp. | reverse complement strand
GGTTGTCGTCCATCAGCGATTCCAGCATTCCGCCGGCTTCGCCACCCGTGGCAACTGCCGCAGGCGTTGGAGCCTTGGGCGCTGCAACCGCAGGCGGTGGCGTCTCGGCTTTCGGCGGCGCCGGAGGTGGCGGTGCCGGCGTTGGCGGCGGCGGCGGCGGTGGCGTTGGCGGCGGTGGCTGCGGTGGTGGTGGCGCTGGCGCTGGCGCTGGCGGTGGCGGTGGCGGTGGCGGCGGTGGCGGCGGTGGCGAAACCCCGGGCTTCGCTGGTGGCGCGGCGGCGATGACGAGGCCACCGGGCCCGCTGGCGCCTGGAGCCGTGGACTTTGCTGCCGCAGCGCCGGAGAGCTTCTTCAGTTCATCGACGTTCTTGGTCAATTCGGCGACGCGCGTGTCGGCTGCCTTCTTTTCGCTTTCCTTAGAGATCTTGTCTTCGATGGCGGGCGCCTTCGCGGCGACCGCCCCTTTGCTCAAAGTGAGCTTGTCAGGGGCCGGAGCACCCGCCGGCTTGCTGTCTTCAACTGCGGCCTGAACCTGGCCGCTGGCCTGGCGCGACGAACCTTCAGGTTTCGCCAGCGGCGCGGCGGCGGCGAGGCGTTGTCGATACGCGGCGAAGTCGGCGCTCTGGGCTTGGATGATCTGGCGCGCCTGCGCACGGGAAACATCCTTCGCCACTTCCGCGCTCGGGACGTTCAGCACGACACCCGCCTTCAGCCGGTTCATGTTCTCGCCGACAAAGGCCTTGGGATTGGCGCTGAACAGCGATACCAGCATCTGATCGAGCGAAATTCCCGGCGGCTGATGTTTCGCGGCGATCTCCGACAGCGTGTCACCGCGCTTGACGGAATAGTCGGGCTTGTCTTCGGTCGGTGCGAGCGGCGCGGCTGGCGCGGCCGGCTCAGTGGCGATGGGCCGCGGGGGTGGCTCGACGCGCTCCGCTTCGGTCAGTGCGAGCGGCGCGGCTGGCGCGGCCGGGCTCGACGACACCGGGGACGGCGTTGCCGGGCTCTCATCCGCTGCCGGGGTCGCCGCCGTTGTGTCAGCCGCGGGGGCCACCGGTGGCTGCACCGCTGGCGCGGGCGTCGGCGCGGCGGGAATGGGTGCCGGTATCGGCGCAGGTATCGGTGCGGGGGCGACCGCCGTCACGACCGGCGCTGCCGTGGGCGCCGCAGGAGCCAGCGGAGTCGCACGGGCCGTCGCGGTGGGCGGATCGAGCAGCAAGGTGTACTCGCGCACCAGACGGCCCGTGGACCATGTCATTTCCAGGATCACGTCGACAAACGGCTCCTGAACCGGGCGGTCGCTCGTCAAGCGCAAATAGGGGCGGCCGTCAGGCCGGCGCAACAATTCGGCGGTCGTGCCGGGCAACACATTGTTGTAGTCAACGCCCGCCGCACGATACGCATCAGGCGACGCCACTCGAACCCGCAGATTGGACGCCTCTTCCGGGCTCAGGCTCGTGACGTCGATCTCGGCTTGCAAGGTTTCGCCCAGCGCCGACTGCACCGCCAGCCGCCCCAGGCCCAGGGCCCAGGCTTGCGGAACGGACAGCCACATCGCGGCTGCCGCCACGTGGGTCAGGACGAATCGCCCAGCGAATTTCGTGCGACTTTTCAAGGCGTCTCCCAATAGATGTTCAGGCAGGTTTTCAAGGCAAACCCGCGAGTGTCAGCGGCCGCACCCACGCAATTCCGGCAATGGCCCGGCATAGCAACAGAAATCACAATAACATCAAGCAGATACACTGACAAGCTCAAGCGTTGGCTGATATCCGAACAGTTTGACGTTTGACACACTTTCGGGGCACTTGGAGGGCAATTCGCAGCCCTCTACGCGTCCACCAGCATTCTCAACATGCGGCGCAGCGGCTCGGCAGCGCCCCACAGCAGTTGGTCGCCGATCGTGAATGCTCCCAGGTACTGCGGGCCCATCGCCATCTTGCGCAGCCGACCTACCGGAATGTTCATGGTGCCGCTGACGGCGACCGGCGTCAGTCGCTTCATGCTGGCTTCCCGGTTGTTCGCCACCACCTCGACCCAGGCATTGTCGTTTCGAATGGCTTCCTCGATATCGACCAGCGGCACATCCTTCTTGAGCTTGAACAGCAAGGCCTGGCTGTGGCAGCGCATCGCACCGACGCGCACGCAGAAGCCATCCACCGGTACGCCGGGCTTCGCGAAGCCCTCTCCCTGGCCAAGAATCTTGTTCGTCTCGGCAGAGCCCTTCCATTCCTCGCGGCTGATGCCGTCGCCAAGATCCTTGTCGATCCACGGGATCAGGCTGCCGGCCAGGGGGACGCCGAAATTCTCGATCGCCGCCGCGCTGAACCCGCGTTGGGTCTCGACCGTGCGTCGGTCGATTTCCAGGATGGCACTTTTCGGGTCGTCAAGCAACGCCTTGACCGGCGCGTGCAGCGCGCCGAACTGGCTGAGCAATTCGCGCATGTGTGCCGCACCACCGCCCGAGGCAGCCTGATAGGTCATGGTGTTCATCCACTCCACCCACCCGGCCTTGAACAGCGCCCCCACGCCCATCAGCATGCAGCTGACGGTGCAATTTCCCCCGATCCAGTTGCGCCCGCCCTTGGCCAACGCGTCGCGGATCACCGGCATGTTCACCGGGTCGAGGATGATGACGGCGTCGGGCTTCATGCGCAACGTCGACGCGGCGTCGATCCAGTGGCCCTTCCAGCCCGCCGCGCGCAACCGGGGAAATACATCCGTCGTGTAGTCGCCGCCTTGCGCGGTGACGATGATGTCACAGCGTTTCAACGCCTCGATGTCGTAGGCGTCAAGCAGCTTGCGCTCGTTTTTCGCGAGCAGCGGCGCCGCGCCGCCTGCATTGCTGGTGCTGAAGAACACCGGTTCGATGTGGCCGAAGTCGCCTTCCGCCTGCATGCGTTCGATCAGCACGGAACCGACCATTCCGCGCCATCCCACCAAGCCCGTCAATTTCATGTCGATTGCCCCTTTGGAGTCATTTCAAACCCTTGTTGTCCCGGCTCGTATCGCCGTGAGGAAGGGGCGAAACGAAACCGAGCCGACTAGCTCTTCTTGGTACCTGTGGTAATGGTCTTGCTGCCTGGGCGGACCAGGGCGGCAACGACGGCGTCGCCCATCGCGCGGGTACCCACTTTCGTGGTGCCCGCCGACCAGATGTCGGCGGTGCGCAGACCCGAGGCGAGCACGCTGCGCACTGCCGCCTCGATGCGCTCGGCAGCGAGTGGTTGGTTCAGTGTGAATCTGAGCATCATGGCGGCGGACAGCATTGTAGCCAGCGGATTGGCCACGTCCTTGCCCGCGATGTCGGGCGCGCTGCCGTGGCTCGGCTCGTACAGGCCCTTGCCATTGGCGTCGAGCGACGCCGAGGGCAACATGCCGATCGAGCCCGCCAGCATCGCGGCCTCGTCGGACAGGATGTCGCCGAACATGTTGCCGGTGACGATCACGTCGAACGTCTTGGGCGCGCGCACGAGCTGCATGGCCGCGTTGTCGACATACATGTGTTCGAGTTTGACGTCCGGGTATTGGCCATGGACCTGCGTGACCACGTCTTTCCAGAACTGGAACGTCTCGAGCACGTTCGCCTTGTCGACGCTGGTGAGCTTCTTGCCGCGTTTGCGCGCCGCCTGGAATGCCACGTGGGCGATGCGTTCGATTTCCGGGCGCGTGTAGCGCATCGTGTCGAAGGCTTCCTCGGACCCGGCAAACACACCGTCGGGCGAGGTGCGCCTGCCGCGTGGCTGGCCGAAGTAGATGTCACCGGTAAGTTCGCGGATGATGAGGATGTCCAGCCCCGCCACGAGTTCGGGTTTGAGGCTGGACGCGTGCGTGAGCTGTTCGTAGCAGATCGCCGGCCGAAAGTTCGCGAACAGCCCCAGGTGCTTGCGCAATCCCAGAATCGCCTGTTCGGGACGCAGCGCACGCTCGAGCTTGTCGTACTTCCAGTCGCCCACCGCACCGAACAGGACAGCGTCGGCCTGCTGCGCAAGCGCCAACGTGGCCGGCGGCAGCGGGTGGCCGAACGCCTCATACGCCGCGCCGCCGACCAGCGCCTGCTCGGTTTCGAACTTCAGGTCGAGGCACTGCAGCACACGCAGCGCCTGGGCGACGATTTCGGTGCCGATGCCGTCGCCCGGCAAGACTGCGATCTTCACGACATCTCTCCTGCAAACTCAGGCAAATGTGCCTTTGCCACCTTGTTTGGTCCCCTTGTGGGACGGCAGCCGCCCGGAGGCGTCGTTGGAGCGTTCATACGCGACGCGTCAGCCAAGGTTTTTCGAGCAACCGTGCCGCCTCGAAGCTGCGAATCTTGTCGGCGTGACGCAGCGTCAGGCCGATGTCATCGAAGCCCCCGAGCAGGCAGAACTTGCGAAACGGCTGCACGTCAAATGCGATGCTGCTGCCATCGGGTTTGAGCACGATCTGCTGCTCCAGGTCGATTGTCAGTTCGTACCCGACAAAGGCCGCCGCATCGTCGAACAGCGTCGCGACTTCGTGTTCCGGCAATTGAACCGGCAGCAGACCATTCTTGAAGCAGTTGTTGTAGAAGATGTCGGCATAGCTCGGCGCGATCAGCGCCCGGAAACCGTACTGGTCCAGGGCCCATGGTGCGTGCTCACGCGAGGAGCCGCAGCCGAAGTTGCGTCGCGCCAGCAGGATGGAGGCACCCTGATAGCGCGGTTGGTTCAATACGAAATCCGGATTCGCCTTGCGCGTGGCCGGGTCCTGGCCGGGCTCGCCGGCGTCGAGGTAACGCCAGGCATCGAACAGGTTCGGACCGAAACCCGACTTCTTGATCGACTTCAGAAACTGTTTCGGGATGATCGCGTCGGTATCGACATTTTCCCGATCAAGCGGCGCCACCCGGCCCTTGTGGATTCGAAACGGCTGCATGCGTAGTCCTTGTCGTGCTCAGGCGATCCGGCGCACGTCGACGAAGTGCCCTTCGATCGCTGCGGCTGCCGCCATCGACGGGCTCACCAGGTGTGTGCGTCCGCCGGCGCCTTGCCGACCCTCGAAGTTGCGGTTGGACGTCGACGCGCAGCGCTCGCCCGGCTCCAGGCGGTCGGCGTTCATCGCCAGGCACATCGAACAACCCGGCTCGCGCCACTCGAACCCTGCCGCGATGAACAGCTTGTCCAGCCCTTCGGCTTCAGCTTGCTGCTTCACCAGGCCCGAGCCGGGCACCACCATCGCCAGCTTGACGTTGGTTGCAATCTTGCCACCCAGGCGCCGCACGACGGCGGCCGCTTCACGAAGATCCTCGATGCGCGAGTTCGTGCAAGAACCGATGAACACCTTGTCGATGCGAATGTCGGTGATCGGCTTGTTCGGCGTGAGCGCCATGTAGACCAGCGCTCGTTCGATCGCGTCGCGCTTTCCTGCGTCCCTTTCGCGCTCGGGGTCCGGCACGCGGCCATCGACCGACACCACCATCTCGGGCGACGTGCCCCAGGTCACCTGCGGCGCGACCCGCGACGCGTCAAGTTCGACCACGGCGTCCCACTTCGCGTCCGGATCGGACTGCAGCGTGCGCCAGTAGCGCAGCGCCAGATCCCACTCGACGCCGGTGGGCGAGAACGGCCGGCCCTTGACATACGCCAGCGTCGTCTCGTCCACGCCGATCAGCCCGGCACGCGCACCGGCCTCGATCGCCATGTTGCACACGGTCATGCGCCCTTCCATGCTGAGCTGGCGAATCGCAGGGCCGGCGAATTCGATCGTATAGCCGGTCCCGCCCGCGGTGCCGGTCTTGCCGATGATCGCGAGCACCAGGTCTTTCGCGCTGCATCCCTTGGGCAGTGTTCCTTCCACGCGCACCAGCATGTTCTTCGCCTTGCGCGCAAGCAGCGTCTGCGTGGCCAGCACGTGCTCCACCTCGCTCGTGCCGATGCCGTGCGCGAGCGCGCCAAAGGCGCCATGCGTCGAGGTGTGCGAATCGCCGCAGACGACCGTCATGCCCGGCAGCGTGGCACCCTGCTCGGGTCCGATGACGTGGACGATGCCCTGGCGCAGGTCGTTCATCTTGAACTGCGTCATGCCATGCCGATCGCAATTTGCATCCAGCGTGTCAACTTGCAGTTTCGAGACCGGATCGGCAATGCCTTTCGAGCGATCGGTGGTCGGCACGTTGTGGTCGCTGACGGCAAGATTCGCGGCAATGCGCCACACCTTGCGCCCCGCCAGTTCGAGCCCCTCGAATGCCTGAGGGCTCGTCACTTCATGCACGAGGTGCCGGTCGATGTACAGCACCGACGTGCCATCGTCTTCGACGTGAACGACGTGTTCGTCCCAGAGTTTGTCGTAGAGCGTGCGCGGCATCGGAATACTGGCGAGGATCCGCGGATGCGGAAGGGGCATTCTAAGGTGCCGCTCCCGCTGCCGGCGCGCACCACGCGCCGGCGCGGGTTTGACTCAGGCGCGCTGCGCGAGCGGCTTGACCTGGCGCTTGACGGACCCGCTGAACAACTGGCGCGGCCGGCCGATCTTGTATTCCGGGTCACCGATCATCTCGTTGAGCTGAGCGATCCAGCCCACGGTGCGCGCCAGGGCGAAGATCGCCGTGAACAGGCTCACTGGAATTCCGATCGCACGCTGCACGATGCCGGAGTAGAAGTCGACATTCGGGTACAGCTTGCGCGACACGAAGTAATCGTCCTCGAGAGCGATCTTTTCCAGCGCCATTGCCAGCTTCAGGATCGGGTCGTTGTCCAGGCCCAGCGCGCCGAGCACTTCGTGGCAGGTCTCGCGCATCAGCTTGGCGCGCGGGTCATAGTTCTTGTAGACGCGATGCCCAAAGCCCATCAGCTTGACGCTCGAGTTCTTGTCTTTCACCTTGGTGATGAACTCGCCGATGCGCTCCACGCCGCCCATGCGCTGCACGTCTTCCAGCATGTTGAGCGCCGCCTCGTTCGCACCGCCGTGCGCCGGGCCCCACAGGCAGGCCACTCCGGCGGCAATCGCCGCGAACGGGTTCGTTCCCGACGAGCCGCACAGGCGCACGGTGGAGGTGGAAGCGTTCTGTTCGTGATCCGCGTGCAAGGTAAAAATTCTGTCCATCGCGCGCACCAGCACGTCGTTGGGCACGTAGTCCTCGCACGGCGTGGCGAACATCATGCGCATGAAGTTGCCGGCGTAGGTGAGGTCGTTCTTCGGGTAGATGTAGGGCTGGCCGCACGAATACTTGTAGGCCATCGCCACCAGCGTGGGCATCTTGGCGATCAGCCGGATCGCTGAAATCTCGCGGTGCTGCGGATTGTTGATGTCGGTGCTGTCGTGATAGAACGCCGACATGCCGCCCACCAGGCCCGTCAGAATCGCCATCGGGTGTGCATCGCGCCGAAAGCCGCGCAGGAAGAACTGCATCTGCTCGTTGACCATCGTGTGGTTCGTGACACGCCGGGTGAAGTCGGCGCGCTGTGCGGTATTGGGCAGGTCGCCGTAAAGCAGCAGGTGACACGTTTCCAGGAAGTCGCAGTTCACCGCCAGGTCCTCGATGGGGTAGCCGCGGTACAGCAGCTCGCCCTTGTCGCCGTCGATGAACGTGATCGCCGAGCTGCATGACGCCGTGGACATGAAGCCGGGGTCGTAGGTGAACTTGCCGGTCTGCCCATAGAGCTTGCGGATGTCGATAACCTGCGGGCCGATGCTGCCCTTGTAGATGGGCAGGTCGATGCCCGGGCTGCCATCGGAGAACGTCAGCGTCGCTTTCACGTC
>JANNKM010000521.1:0-10855 GCA_031396305.1 Rhizobacter sp. | reverse complement strand
ACACACATGGCTCATCCCACCCGTCGCAAGTTGATCCAGGGCGCCGCCGCCGCGGTCGGCGCCATGTCGGTCGCTCCCGGATTGATCGCCCAGTCGGCGCCGGTGCGCGTCGGTTATGCGATCGCCCGCACCGGCCCCTGGACCGGCGGCGCGCAGGTCAGCCAGGAGCCCAACTACCTGCTGTGGGCCGAGCAGCAAAACGCCGCCGGCGGCCTGAGCGTGAAGGGCGTCAAGCGCCAGATCGAGCTGATCAGCTCCGACGACCGCAGCGACACCGAAACCGTGGTGCGCACCTACGAGAAGCTGATGGGCAGCGACAAGGTCGACCTGGTGCTCCCGCCCTGGGGTTCGAACGCCAACTTCGCGGTCGCGCCGCTGGCGAATCGCTTCGGCTACCCCTTCCTCGCGCCGACCGCGCTGTCGAAGAAGCTGATCGAGATGAAGCTGCCGTACTTCTTCCTGATGCTGCAGCAGCCCGAGCCGATGACCCGGGCGCTGGTGGACATGCTCAAGGCCAATGGTGTGAAGACCATGGCGGTGGTCTACGTCGACGACCTGTTCGGCCTGGAGAACTTCTCCGCGCTGAAGGGTGCGCTGGCCGGCAGCGGCATCAATCTGGTCGAGGAGAAGGGCTACCCCGGCGACGTGAAAGACCTGTCGCCGGTGCTGCGCGGCATCAAGGACAAGAACCCGGATGCCTTCGTCGGTTTCTCCTACCCGCCCGACACCATCCTGGCGAGCAAGCAGAGCAAGGAGATCGGTTTCAACCCGAAGTTCTACTACGCCTCGGTGGGCACCGCGTTTCAACTCTACAGGAACGTGATGACGCCAGCCGGCGCCGAGGGCGTGCTGGGCATGGGCTCGTGGAATGCCAAGACCAGCCCGGGGGCCAAGGCGTACTTCGAGGCGCACACCAAGAAGTTCGGTGGCAAGGAGCCCGACCGCTGGGCCTCGGGCGCTTGCTGGGCCGCGCTCGAGATCCTCACTGCGGGCGTGGCCAAGCATGGCCTGGACCGCAAGGCGCTGCGCGACTTTGTGGCGAACAACGAGCACAAGACCATCATCGGACCGATCAAGTTCGTCGGCAGCGAAAACGTCGGCACGCCCGGCGCAGTCGGTCAGTGGCAGAACGGCGAGTTCGAGATGGTGTGGCCCAAGAGCATTGCCACCGCGGCGCTCAACCCGAACAAGCCGGCCTGGAAGTAGCAAGTCCGCTTCGCAATTCCTGGCCTGCCACTCGGCTGGCCAAGCCCCGCGCGCCGAGTGGCTTGCGGGCTCTGCACTGACCCGAGTTACGCGATGTCCTTCGGTGCCTGGCTCGAACTGATCGCCTCTGGCCTGATCACCGGCGGCATTTACGCGCTCGTTGCGCTCGGGCTGAATCTGCAGTACGGGTTGATGCGCATCCTGAACATCGCGCACGGCGAGTTTCTCATGGTCGGCGCGTACCTTACGTGGATGGTGCAAACCTCGTTCGCAGTGTCACCACTGCTGATGGTGCCGGTGTCGTTCGCGCTGTTGATGGCCCTGGGCCTGGGCGTGCATTGGCTGTGCTTTCGACGCCTCACGCGCACCTCGCCCAGCCTCGACATCTTCGAGGCGCGCGGCCTGATGGTGGCGTTTGGGTTGATGTTCCTGGTGCAAAATTTCGTCTCCTTCCTCTGGGGCGGCGACCTGCGCGGTTATGACTTCATGGCCGAACCCGTCAAGTTCGGCGGTGCCCAGTTCGCCGGCAACAAGCTGGTGGTGTTTGGCGTGGCGCTGCTGTTTTCGGGCGCCCTGATCGCGCTGCTGCGCATGACGCTGCTGGGCAAGGGCGTGCGCGCGTTGATGCAGTCGCAGGTGGGCGCGCAACTGGTGGGCATCGACACCGGGCGGCTTCATCCGATGATGTTCGGCATCGGCCTGGGGCTTTCGGGCGTGGCTGGCTGCCTGTTGTCGATGGCCTACACCATCAGCCCCTCGATGGGCGAGCCCTACACCGTGACCGCGTTGATCGTGATCACGCTCGGCGGCTTCGGCAGCATGTCGGGCGCGCTCGCCGGCGGCCTGCTGCTCGGCGTGATCGAAGCGCTCGGCATGCATTTCACGAACCCTTCGCTCAAGGCCTTGTTGTCGTACACCGTGTTCATCGCCGTGCTGCTCTTGCGGCCCAAGGGCCTGTTCGCCAAATGACGGATCGCCAACTCCTGATCCGCGACATGCTCGTGCTTTTCGGCCTGACCGGCTGGGCGCTGTCGTTACCCTATTACGGCAGCGAGTTCGTGGTGTCGATGGCGCTGACGTGCCTGATGTATGTGACGCTGTCGTCGAGCTGGGCGCTGTTCTGCGGCAGCACGCGTTACCTCTCACTCGCGACCTCGGCCTTCTTCGGCATCGGCGCGTACACCGGCGCCCTGACGATGGGGCAGCTGCCCTGGCTGCAGAGCATCGCGCTGGGCGCCGCGCTGGCCACGGCGATGGCGGTGCTGATGGGCGCGGCCGTGATGCACCTGCGTGGCACCTACTTTGCTGTGCTGACCTTCGGCATGACCGAGCTGATCCGCCATGCGATCACCTATTTCGAAAAGCGCGTCACCGGCACAGTCGGCCGCGTGCTGACGGTCGTGCCGGAGCGCGACACGATCTACCTGACGGTGCTTGCGCTGGCCGTCCTCGCACTGGCCACCTCGATAGGCCTGCGGCGCACCCGCTTCGGCCTGGCACTGCTGGGCATCGGCGCCGACGAGCAACGCGCGCAGACCCTGGGCGTCAACACGCGGCTCGTCAAGATCGCCGGTTTCGCGCTCACGGCGTCGTTTGCCGGCGCGATGGGCGCGGCGATGTCCGTGCGCTGGACCTACATCGACCCGCACACCGTGTTCAACCCCTTCATCGGCTTCCAGACCGTGCTGATCGCACTCATCGGTGGCGCGCTCACGCTGTGGGGCCCGTTGATCGCAGCCATCGTGTTCAGCCTGCTCGCCGAGACGCTGCGGCTGAAGGTGCCGCATCTGTACATGATGTCGCTCGGCTTGTTGTTGATCCTCTCGGTGCTGTACCTGCCGGGTGGCCTGGCGTCCGTGCGATCCGACACGGTGAAGGGTTGGTGGCTGGCGTCGCGCGCCTGGTGGCGCGAGCGACGCTACGAATGGAGCGGCGACAAGCAGCGCGACAAACAACGCGAGCGGGAGCGGCGCCTTGTTTGAGATCGCGACTGAGCCTAGGCCAGTGCTGCTGGAAGCCCGCGCCGTGACCGTGCGGTTCGACGGCCTGACGGCGGTGGACGCCGTGAACGCGAGGTTCACGGCCGGCGAGCTGGTCGGCATCATCGGCCCGAACGGCGCCGGCAAGACGACCTTCTTCAACGCACTGAGCGGCGTGACGCAGCCGACCTCGGGCCGATTGCTCGTCGATGGCCGCAGTCTCGAAGGCCAGGGACCGCATCGTTACGCGGCGCACGGCATTGCGCGAACCTTTCAGACGCCACGCGTGTTCGCCGACATGCCGGTGCGCGCCAACATCGAGTTCGGTTTGAAGTTTGCCGGGCGTCGACCCAAGCGCTACATCTTCTGGGGCGAGGAGGATTCAGTGCCCTGGGCGCTGCGCACGGCGCAAAGCATCTTGACGCTGATCGGCCTGTCGGGTCAGGCCGAGGCACCGGCAGCGGCGATCACGCCGTCGCAGCAGCGCCTGCTGGAGGTCGGCATGGCGCTCGCGACGCGACCGCGCATCCTGCTGCTCGACGAAGTCGGCGCCGGGCTGACTGAAGCCGAATTGCAGGATATGGCGCGCCTGATCCGCCGCATGCGCGACGAGCTGGACCTGACCATCGTCTGGATCGAGCACGCCGTGACCACACTGCTGCGCCACGTCGAGCGTGTGATCGTGTTGCACCAGGGCGCCAAGATCGCCGACGGCACGCCCGCCGAAGTGGTGCGCGACGCCGGCGTGATCGAGGCCTACCTCGGCGACGAGATGCTTGACGACAACGCGCCGTGAAGTACTTCGGGCTCCAGCCATGATGTGGTACCGCGAAACGCCTTTTGCGCTCGGCGGAACGGACCGGGCGCACCTCAAGGTCCACGGCTTGAGCACAGGTTACGGCGCCTTTCTCGTGCTGCGCGATCTCAAGCTCGAGGTCAAGCCAGGACTGACCGTGATCCTCGGTCCCAACGGCGCGGGCAAGACCACCTTGCTCAAGGCGCTGACTGGCCTGATTCCTCGCACCGGCCTGGTGACGCTGGACGACGAAGACTTGCCCGAAAAGCCGCACGAAATCGTCGCGGCCGGCGTGGCGATGGTCGCCGAGGGCCGGCAGCTCTTTCCACAGTTGACGGTGCTGGAAAACCTCGAACTCGG
Source organism: Rhizobacter sp. (assembly GCA_031396305.1). Lineage (GTDB taxonomy): Bacteria > Pseudomonadota > Gammaproteobacteria > Burkholderiales > Burkholderiaceae_C > JAEMQF01. The sequence goes on along the minus strand of JANNKM010000521.1, from coordinate 6,514 downwards.
CGGCTGGCTCGCCACCAAGGCGCAGCGCGCCACGCGCCTCAAACAGGTGCTGGCAGATTTTCCGAAGCTGCGCGAACGCGCTGCGCAACTCGCCGGCACGATGAGCGGCGGCGAGCAGCAGATGGTGGCAGTAGCGCGCGCAATGATGAGCGCGCCGCGCCTGTTGATGCTCGACGAGCCTTCGCTCGGCCTGGCGCCGCGCATGGTCGACGAACTGCTGGGAATCGCGCGCCGTATCGCTGACGCTGGCACCACCGTGCTGCTGGTCGAACAAAACGTCAAGAAAGCACTGGCCGTGGCCGACCGCGGCTACGTGATTGAGCGCGGCACGCTGGTCGCTGCCGGCGTGGCCAGGCTGCTGGCGCGCTCCACCGTGGTCCGCGAAGCCTACCTGGGTGCCGCCGACTCCGAGACCACCACCGCCGCCGACGCTGCCTACCGCCGCCGCGCCCAGGCGCATACCTGAACGCGACGAGCCCCAAGCCCCTCACCATTGCCCGATCCAACCGAAGGAGAAACACCATGTCCGACTTGTCGATGTTGATCAACGGCCTCAAGGTCACCGCCGAGAAGAGTGCTACCTTCGAGCGCCGCAACCCGCTGGACGGCACGGTGGCCACGCGCGCGCCCGCGGCGTCGCCGGCCGACGCCGTGATGGCGGTGGAAGCCGCCGCCGAGGCGTTCAAAACCTGGAGCGAAACCGGCCCGGGCGAACGCCGTGCGCTGCTCTTGAAAGCCGCGCAAAAGCTCGAAGAGAAGACGCCGAAGTTCATCGAGTCGGTGCCGGCCGAAACCGGCGCCACCGCAGTGTGGGCCGGCTTCAACGTGATGCTGGCGGCCGGAATGATCCGCGAGGCGGCATCACTGACCACGCAGGTGGCCGGAGAAGTGATTCCGTCCGACGTGCCCGGCTCGCTGGCGATGGGCATGCGCGTTCCGGCCGGCGTGGTGCTGGGCATCGCGCCTTGGAACGCGCCCATCATCCTCGGTGTGCGCGCCATTGCGACGCCGCTGGCCTGCGGCAACACGGTGGTCTTCAAGGGCTCGGAGAACTGCCCGCGCACGCATCAGTTGATCATCGAGGCGTTTCACGAGGCCGGCTTTCCGCCAGGCGTCGTCAACTACATCACCAACGCGCCGGCCGACGCCGGCGACGTGGTTGAAGCGATGGTGGCCCACCCCGCGGTGCGGCGTGTCAATTTCACCGGCTCCACCAAGGTCGGCAGGATCATCGCCCTCACCTGCGCCAAATACCTCAAGCCTGTCGTGCTCGAGCTGGGCGGCAAAGCGCCCATGGTGATCTTGGACGACGCCGACATTGACGACGCCGTCAACGGTGCGGCGTTCGGCTGCTTCGCCAACTCGGGCCAGATCTGCATGAGCACCGAGCGCATCATCGTCGACCAGAAGATTGCCGACGCGTTCGTCAAGAAGTTCGTCGCCAAGGCCAAGGCACTGCCGCTGGGCGACCCGCGCAAGCCTGAGCCGGTGGTGCTGGGTTCGGTGATCGGCATGAACACGGTCAGGCATTGCAACGCGCTGATCGACGACGCACTCGCCTTGGGCGCCAAGCTGCTGTGCGGTGAGAAGGTGGAAACGACGCTCATGCCCGCCACCGTGCTCGACCACGTGACGCCGGCCATGCGCATCTATCACGAAGAGACCTTCGGGCCGGTCAAGTGCATCGTTCGCGTGAACGGCACCGAGGAAGCGATTGCCTGCGCCAACGACAATGAATACGGACTGTCGGCCTCGGTATTTGGGCGCGACATTGCGCGTGCCTTCAACGTGGCTCGAAGGATCGACTCGGGAATCTGCCACGTGAACGGCCCAACGGTGCACGACGAAGCGCAGATGCCGTTCGGCGGCGTCAAGGGCAGCGGCATCGGTCGATTCGGCGGCAAGGCCGGCATCACTGAGTTCACCGAACTGCGCTGGATCACGCTGCAGACGACGCCGCGGCACTACCCGTTCTGAGAGGTCGCATGGTTGTGGCGTCCAGGCACCTGGTGCGGCGCTACAGCTCTCGAACGCAAGCCGCCGGCGAACAGGTTGGCCCTTGCACATGCCGGCGCAGGCCGCAAGCTTGATCGCCAGCGCTCGCTATTTGCGCTCGAGTACCTTGTCGAGGAATCCGACAATGACTCGGGTCAGTTCGTCCTGCTGGTTCTCGAAGAAGTGCGTCGCGCCTTCCACGACCACCTGTTGCGACCCAGGAACCTGCTGAAACTGCTTGCGCCGCTCGTCGGCGCCGACGACGGTGACACTCCAGTCGCGCGAGCCGTAGACGTCGAGCACCGGGATCTTGATGCGAAACATGTCCTCGAGACCATTGATGATGCCGATGAACACCCAGGCGTCGACTTTGACGTCGGTGCGCGTGATGAGGTAGTGGTTCGCCATCGTCGCGCCCAGGCTGTGCGAGACGATGGCCAATTTGGCGTGGTCGCGCGCACGCAGCCAGTCGGCAGCCAGGCCGATGCGCTGGGTCGCGTCGCCGAAGGTCGGGAGATAGTCGCCGATCTTTGCAGTGCTCGGCAACACTGGCATCTGAATCGACAGCGTCGAATAGCCGGCCTGCGCAAGCTTCACGCGCAGTGCGCCATAAAGTTCGAAGTCCGGCGCCCAACCGCGGCCGTGGGCAATGATGAGCGCGCCGCGCGGTCGCTTGGCCGGCAGCCACAGGCCGAGGAATCGGTGGCCGTTGGGTTGGGCGATCTTGACCGCTTCGCCGTCGACCAAGGTCGCCAGCGTCTGTTCGGCCCAGCGCGCTTCGCGTTCATAGTCTTGCGCCGCAGCGCCGCCGCAGGCAAACACCAGCAGGAAACAAAGAAACCCGCCGAGGCGGGTCTCCAGTGCGAGGCAGCGCACTTCAGGCCAACTTGAGCGGCAATCTGCGCAGGCGCTGGCCGGTCAACGAGGCCACGGCATTGGCCACGGCCGGCGCGATCAAGGCCGTCACCGGCTCGCCGATGCCACCCGGCGCTTCGCCGTCGGCAATGATGTGCATATCGATGACGGGCGTGTCGTTCATTCGCGCCGCGCGGTAGTCGCCGAAGTTGGTTTGCTGCACGCGCCCGCCGACGATCGTGATCTCGTCGAACAGCACTGACGACATGCCGTAGATCACGCTTGACTCGATCTGCTGCTTCACGATGTTGGGGTTGACCATGCTGCCCACGTCGGCGACGACTGTGACCTTGTGCACTTTGATCTGCTTGTTCGGCGCCGAGACCTCGGCAACCACGGCGAGGTAGGTTCCATAGCCTTCCATGACGGCCACACCCAGCTTGCGCCCTGCGGCGACAGGCTTGCCCCAACCGGTTTCCTCTGCCGCGCGGTTCAAGACGCGCAGGTAGCGCGGCTCCTTGATCAGCAGTTCGCGGCGAAACTGCACCGGGTCCTTGCCGGCGGCCGCAGCCATTTCGTCCATGAAGCCTTCGTTGGCGAATGCGTTCATCGCATGCGACACCGAGCGCCAGTAGCCCACTCGCACGCCCGTGTCGTGAATCACCGTGTTGCCACCCTGGTTCGGAATGTCGTAGGGCAGCGGCGCGTACTCCAGCATGAAGGGGTCGATGCCGTCCTTCACGAAGTCGCCGAACAGGCGCTTGGTCACCGAGGGCGACGCCACGCTGAACTTGTACGCCACCGGTCGGCCCTCGGCGTCCAAGCCGGCTGACAGTTTATGCACGCTGGCTGGGCGATAGAAGTCGTGCGTCATGTCGTCTTCGCGTGACCAGACCAGCTTCACGGGCATGCCCGCAGCCTTGCTGATCTCGGCCGCCTGGATCACGAAGTCAACGTCGACACGTCGCCCGAAACCACCGCCCAGGAAGGTGGTGCGCACCTTCACTTGCTCGGGTTTCATGTTCAACATGCCGGCGACCATGCCTTGTGCCAACTGCTGGAACTGGGTCGGGCCGACGAGCAGGCACGAGTCGGCGCGCACGTCAGCGGTGAAGTTCATCGGCTCCATCGTCACATGGGCTGTGAACGGCATCTCGTACTCCGCCTCCAGCTTCTTCACCGCTTTGCCCATCGCCGCGTCGGCGTCACCCACCGTCTTGAACGCGGCGCCGGGTTGGGCCGCGGCGGCGCGCAACTCCGCGGCAATGCCGGCGCTGCTGAGGTTGCGAACCGCGCTTTCGTCCCACTTGATGCTGACCGCCGACAGCGCTTTGCGCGCGTGCCAGTAGGTGTCGGCCACGACGGCAACGCCATCGGTGATCTTGACCACTTTCTTGACGCCCGGCATGGCCAACGCCTGAGTGGCATCGAAGCTCTCCAGCTTGCCGCCCAGCGCCGGGCATTGCGCCAGCACCGCAATGCCCATGCCGGGGAGCTTGACGTCGATGCCGAACTCTGCCGAGCCGTTCACCTTGGCCGGCGAATCGAAGCGCTTGGTCTCCTTGCCGACATAGCGGAAGTCTTTCGGCGATTTCAGCTTCGGCGCCTTGGGCGGGGTGAGTTTGGCTGCGGCATCGGCAAGTTCTCCGTAACTGGCCTTCTTGCCACCCGGGCCGAGTACAAACGCATTTTCGGCGCGGCAGGCGTCGGCGTTCACGTTCCACTTCTGCGCCGCAGCTTCCACCAGCACCGAGCGTGCTTGCGCTCCAGCGACGCGCAGCCGCTCATAGGCGTCCCGCACCGACGTCGAGCCGCCGGTGAGCTGAGCACCGATCATCATGTTGATGTAGGGCTCGCCCGCGGGGGCCATTTCGACCTTGATCCTGCCGATCTCGACACCCAGCTCCTCAGCAATCAGCATCGGCATCGACGTGAACACGCCCTGACCCATTTCGGAACGGCCGCAGAGTATGGTGATGCTGTTGTCGCTGCCCACCACCACCCAGGAGTTGGGCAGTAGTGTTTTGGATGGCGCATTCGCGGCCAGGCCGGGCATGACAAACCCGATCATCAGCGCTCCGCCTGCGGCGGAGCCCAGGAACTGACGGCGCGAGACTTGAGGTGTATGGCTCATGTTCAGGCTCCCTTCGCAGCGGTATGGATTGCCGCGCGAATGCGCGGGTAGGTGCCGCAGCGGCAGATGTTTCCCGACATCGCGTTGTCGATCTCGGCATCGGTGGGCTTGGGCTTGTCGCGCAGCAGCGCCACCGCACTCATGATCTGGCCCGACTGGCAGTAGCCGCATTGCGGCACATCGTGCTGCAGCCACGCCGCCTGCACCCGTTTGCCCACGGCGTCGCCAGCCATCGCTTCGATCGTCGTCACCTTCTTGCCCACGGCTGCGGATATCGGCGTGCTGCACGAACGGATAGGTGCGCCGTTCAGGTGCACGGTGCACGCCCCGCACAGCGCCTGTCCGCAACCGAACTTCGTGCCGGGCAGGCCGATGTCGTCACGCAGCACCCACAACAACGGCGTGTCTGCCTCTGCATTCACGCTGACAGTCTTTCCGTTCACATTCAATTGAATTGCCACATGTGTCTCCTGATTGCTAGCGGGCGCAAGCGGACGCCTCTTGCGCACGATGGAAAATCCCACGTCGATATTAGGTGGTGCGGCGATGCGCGCCGCAGCGGGTTAATACGGAGGCGGATTGTCACCTCGGCGCCACATATTCATGCAAGGCGCTCATGGCTGATGGATCAGTCCTGTACAGCACCGGCACCACGACGAGCGAATAGCGTTGACGTGAGCACGCCGCCGATTCCGGCGGCGGCGTTGCCGAGGGTTGCAGCAGCCGCGCCGGCCGGTCTATGGCTGGGCCGGAGTTGCCGGGCCCTCACGCAAACGCTTCACCCAAGGCTTGACCCTTGCGTTGAAATGCGCGAGCGTCTTGACGATCGCCGAACCCGTTCGGCCGCGCAGACTGCCACGGTACAGGCTGTAGCGCCACACCGGTGTGATCCGGGTACGCCAGCCGTCAGCCCACGGGCACCGTGTGATGAAGCTGAGCCTCAACAGCGACGGGTCCGCACAAGCTCGCTTCAGTGCCTCGGCGACGATGAGCGCGCCCGGGCCCAGATCCGCGAACTCTTCTCGATAGGCAATTTTCTGAAGGGACAACTGCCCGCCGGTACGAAACCAGAACACACTCGCGATCAGCCGCCCGCCGAGCCAGAGCAGGTCGATTTCGCATTCGCCGCGCGCACCCAACTCCTGCGCCAGCGCGCGGTAGAAGGCGATCAACTCCGGGCGTCGGGCGATCGCCCCTCCTTGTTTGCCCTTCCAGCCCGAATCCTCCAGAACCAGAAAGTGCTCCAGGGCCTGCGCCAGTCCGCCAGGGGCGTTGCGCGTTTCGTAGCGCAGCTCGCCGTGCGGCGCGGCACGCTTGACGCCTCTGGACAGGTTGCTGCGTTGCTTGGCGCTTGCCTGCTTGAGCAGTTCGTCGAATGAAAACTGGCAATCGAGCCAGGCGCTGCCGTCAATGACTCTCGAATGTGTCAGCTCCGGAGTGCCGTGGGCGATCCACCTCGCCAGAACGCTGTCTTCGGCGAGCTTGGGCAGCACCAGGCGGTCCCACTCAATTCGCTTCTGCGTCGCGAGC
>JANNKM010000052.1:0-3169 GCA_031396305.1 Rhizobacter sp. | reverse complement strand
TTTCCTTCGGGATCATCTCGGCACGCCGCAACCGCCCCTCGACACGGCCCGATTCGACGATCACGTCGCCCTTATCCAAGCGCTTCACGGTGCCGACGAATATTTTCTCGCCGCGCGACAGGAAATCGTTGAGCAATTGCTCGCGCTCGGCGTCGCGGATCTTTTGCAGAATGACCTGCTTGGCCGCCTGCGCACCGATGCGCCCGATCGATACCGATTCGACCGGCTCTTCAATGTAGTCGTCCACCTCGATGTCGGGTATCTGTTCCTGCGCCTCGAAAAGCAGGATCTCCGAGTCGGGCAGCTGCAATCCGGCTTCATCCGGCACAACGTGCCAGCGGCGGAAGGTTTCATACTCGCCGCTGTCGCGGTCGACGGTCACGCGCATGTCGACTTCGCCGCCGTGCAGTTTCTTGGACGCAGACGCGAGCGCGGCCTCGACAGCGCCGAACACCACTTCCAGATCGACGCTTTTCTCGCGCGAGATCGCATCGACCAACATCAACAGTTCACGATTCATTGAATTCGGTCTCCTTGAACGCCTTTGTCATGGCGCCCGTCGCCCTCTAGCACGGTGGGTTGATTCCCATCCGGCGCGGATAGTCGACGGCCCTTGAAATCGAGCACCGGCACCAGGCGTGCTTCACGCACATCCTCGAGCACGAAATCCAGTGCCTGCTGGGACTCACCTTCCCCCACTACGACGCGCCACCCCGCGGGTTGCGCGCGCAACTCGCCGCGATACTTCTTGCGGCCCTTCAATGCAAGCTTCAGCGTCAGCTCAATCTGCTCGCCCGCGAAGCGCTCGAAGTCGGCAGCTTTCTTCAGCGGCCGGTCCAACCCCGGCGACGAGACTTCGAGCCGTTGGTAGTCGCAGCCGGCGACTTCCAGCACGTGCTGGAGCTGACGCGTCACCTTTTTCGCAGTCTTCAACCGTAATGAAGTTGTCTGCCTGCGCGACGGGTTGGCTGACGGGTTTGTCAATGAACACGCGCAACAACCCACCCGCACTGCGCTGTGCGTCCACCAAGTCGTAGCCCAGACCGGTCACGGTGTCATGCACCGCGCGTTGCCAATCCATCAGCCGTTCGTCCTGCCTCGTTGCACTGCCGCCTGGGCCCGGCAGTTCTGACCTGCCGTTCGTAGCCAAACCCGAGCGCCCAAAAAAAATGGGCTGGAAGAATCCGCCCAATCACTTCTTCTTGAAAGGGCGGATTGTAGCCTGAGCTCTTGGGGCAAGCAATAACCTGAAGCCCCGGCATGCCAGAATCGCAGCCGCCCAAAACCTTCTCTGGAGCCAAGCATGGGATTCCTCGCCGGCAAGCGGCTTTTGATCACCGGTGTACTGTCAAACCGCTCTATCGCCTACGGCATCGCACGTGCCTGCCGCCGCGAAGGTGCCGAATTGGCGTTCAGCTACCAGGGCGAGCGATTCAAGGACCGAATCACTGACTTCGCCGCCGAATTCGGCTCGAAGCAAATCTACGACTGCGACGTGTCCGACGACGCGCAGATCGAACGCCTTTTCACACAGCTCGGCCAGGACTGGCCTGAATTCGACGGTTTCGTCCATTCGATCGGCTTCGCTCCGAAAGAGTCGATCTCGGGCGATTTCCTCGACGGCCTGTCCCGGGAATCTTTTCGCATCGCGCATGACATCTCGAGCTACAGCTTCCCGGCGATGGCCAAGGCGGCCCTGCCGCGCCTGCGCGCCGATTCAGCCCTGCTGACGCTGACCTATCTCGGGGCCATGCGCAGCGTTCCCAACTACAACACGATGGGACTGGCGAAGGCTTCGCTGGAAGCGAGCGTGCGTTATCTGGCGGCAAGTCTGGGCCCGAAGGGCATACGCGTGAACGGCATTTCGGCCGGGCCGATCAAGACGCTGGCGGCCTCGGGAATCAAGGGCTTCGGCAAGATACTCGACGTGGTGGCGAGCAACGCGCCACTGCGGCGCAACGTGACGATCGACGATGTGGGCAACGTCGCGGCCTTCCTGTTGTCGCCGCTGGCGGCTGGCGTGACTTCCGAAATCACCTACGTCGATGGCGGCTTCAGCCATGCCATGTCAGGAGCGGCAAGCGCCGATTGAGCGCAGCCGAAGGGACGGCGGTGTTCTTCCGCCGCGGGTCATCGAACGCAATCGACTGAATAGCGCCGCGCGGCGCCTTCGCCGTCTTCTTCAACGAGGCCATGAACGTCCGTGTCGAAGCCGGGGAATGCGGCGTTGAATTCGCGGGTGAACTGCAGGTACTTGACGATCTTCTTGTTGAAGCGCTCGCCCGGAATCAGCAGCGGAATTCCCGGAGGGTATGGTGTCAGCAGCGAAGTCGTGACGCGGCCTTCCAGGGCATCGATGTCCACCCGCTCGGTGTTGCGCCTGGCGATGTTCGCGAACGCGTCGCTCGGCTTCATCGCCGGATGCAGGTCTGACAAGTACATCTCCGTGGTCAGGCGCGCGATGTCGCCCTTCGCGTACATCTCGTGCAGGCTTTGCGACAGGTCGCGCAAGCCCATGCGCTCGTAGCGCGGATGCTTGGCGCAGAACTCCGGCAGGATGCGCCACATCGGCTGGTTCTTGTCGTAGTCATCCTTGAACTGCTGCAACGCGGTCAGCAACGTGTTCCAGCGGCCTTTCGTGATGCCGATCGTGAACATGATGAAGAACGAATACAGACCCGTCTTCTCGACGACGACGCCGTGCTCGGAGAGGAACTTGGTGATGATCGACGCCGGAATCCCTGTCTTCGCGAACTTGCCCGACATGTCCAGCCCGGGCGTGATGATCGTGCTCTTGATCGGGTCGAGCAGGTTGAAGCCCTCGGCCATGTCACCAAAGCCATGCCACTTGGCGCCCGCCTTGAGGATCCAGCCCGAAGCGTCGCCCACGCCCTCGTCCGTCAACTTGTCGGGGCCCCAGACCTTGAACCACCAGTCGGCTCCGTACTCCTTGGCCACCTTGCGCATCGCACGGCGGAAGTCCAGCGCTTCGAGAATGCTCTCCTCCACCAGCGCGGTCCCGCCGGGCGCCTCCATCATCGCCGCGGCGACGTCGCACGACGCGATGATGGAGGCGCCCGGCGGGACCGCGCTGGTGGAGGAGAGCATTCTCGAAGCGCTGGACTTCCGCCGTGCGATGCGCAAGGTGGCCAAGGAGTACGGAGCCGAC
>JANNKM010000039.1:0-7522 GCA_031396305.1 Rhizobacter sp. | reverse complement strand
CCCACAGTCCGCTTCGGGCCGAGGCAGACCGCCATCCCCACGCAATCGCTTCAGGCCAAGCTGGCGATGCTCGCCATCGCCCCACGCACCGCCGCCGGTTCACGCGGGCGCACCAGGCGTGCCGCTTCCTTGCCGTCGCGCAGGAACACCAGCGTGGGCCAGAGCTTGACGTGGAACGAACGGCCGAGCAACTGCCCGGGGCCGTCGGCGACCTTGAGGTGCTGCACGGAAGCATGCTCGCGCAGCACTTGCTCCACCAGCGGCTGCGCCGCGCGACAGTGGCCGCAGCTCGGGCTGCCGAACTCCAGCAGCACCGGCCCGTTTCCGCCGTCGATCTCGGCGCGGGTCGGTGGGGTGGTCAACCAGCGTGCGTTCATGCCCTTCAGTTCACCAGATACACGCGCCTTCCCAGTTGTTTGCCGTTCACGCGGTCGAGCATCTGAAGCGTCACCTGGCGCGGCTTGAATCCGTCCGGCAACTGCTGGCTGCCGCGCGGTACCTCGTGGTTGCCCACCGTCAGCGAAATCGGGCTCAGCGAGATCGTGGTCTCCGCGCCGCGCGCGGTCTGCCCCGTCACCAGCAGCTGCATCAGCGCGGGAATGGTTTGACCACCGGCGCGTTCGCGCGTCAACACCACGTCGTAGCTCAGCGTGCTGCCCTTGGTTGCAAAGCGCGCGGCCCGCACCTCGATGCTGCCGCCGCGCGGATCCGGCGGCAACGCGGCGATCACGGAGGTGAGCTCGTCACGCAGCCGCTGCACATTGGCGCGCGCCGCACCGAGGTCGCTGCCGGTCGATTTGTTTTCGGTGAGGATGGCGTCCAGGCGCTTCGTCACGTCGTCAAGCTCGGCCTGCACGCGTTTGCGCTCGGCTTCGGTTCGGCTCATCGCGGCAGTCAGTCGCGTCGACGCGTCCACCGTCAGCCGCGCCGGCAGCAGCCGTTCCTGCACGAAGACGACACCAGCCACACCGAGCACGACACCGCACAGCAACAGCACCAGCCAGCGCGGCACGCCCGAACGGCGCCTTCCATAAGGTTCGTAGGCGACGGGTTTGAATTGTCCGAGCATGCTCGATGAAGGTTGTTGCACTGGGGCGTAAGGTTACCTCGTTGTTGCACGGCCCTGGAAACGCGATGTGAAATCGATGCCGGGCGCGGTTACTTCGATAGCATGGTGGTCCCGCGCACGAGCGAGCGCCATGCCAGAACACTCCAATCCACCGCCCGCGTCGCCGTCGAGCAGCCTGTTGGCGAACCTTCGCGCCGAGTTGATGCGCGCCATGCCGTTCTCCCGAATGGCGCCGGCGCATGTCGACCGGTTCATCGCCAGCGCGCAGCAGGCCTACTTCGCCCCCGATGAAGTGCTGCTCGATCCGGACATGGGTGCGGTCAAGGCGCTGCACCTGATACGCCAAGGCAGCGTGACGGGGCGCCGCGAATCGGCCGACGCGTCCACGCCGCTCGAGTATGTGGCGGGCGATCTGTTCCCCGTCGGCGCGGTACTGGGACAGCGCGCCGTGACGGCGCGCTACGTGGCCAATGGAGACACGTTCTGCCTGCTCCTGCCCGCCGATGCGGTGCAGACCCTGGCGCACGAGAGCGCGCCGTTCGCCGACTTCCTGCACCACCGTGTGCTGCAGTTTCTCGACGTCTCGCAACGCGTCTTGCAGGCGCACTATGCCACCCAGGCGCTCGACGAACAATCGCTCGAGGCCAGGCTCGACACGCTGGCGCGCAAGACGCCCCTGGCCGTGACGCGCCAGACGCCGCTGGCACAGGCGCTCGCGGCGATGCACGAGCGCCATGTCGGCTCGGTGGTCGTGGTCGACGACGCGAACGCGCCGTGCGGCATCCTGACGCGCCACGACATCCTCGGCCGTGTCACGCTGCCGCAACGGCTGCTGGCCACACCGATTGCGGACGTGATGAGCGCGCCGCTGCACACGCTGGACGTCGGCAACTCCCTGCTCGACGCGGCGCTGCTGATGTCGCGCCACGGCGTGCGCCATGTGCCGGTCACGCAACATGGCCGTCTGATCAACATCGTTTCGGAGCGTGACTTGTTCGCGTTGCAGCGCCTGTCGCTCAAGCAAGTGAGCACACAACTTCGCGCCGCGCCCGACGTGGCCACGCTGAAGCTGCTGGCGGCGCAGATCCGCCGCTTCGCGCGCGCCCTGTTGAGCCAGGGCGTGCACGCGCGCCAGCTCACGCAGTTGATCAGCCACCTGAACGACGTGCTCACGGAACGGCTGGTGCGTTTGATCGCGCAGGCGCGCGGTCTGGACTTGCGCCAAGCGTGCTGGCTCGCGTTCGGCTCCGAGGGGCGCGGCGAGCAGACCATCGCAACCGACCAGGACAACGGTCTGATTTTTGTGAGCGACGACGCCGAGCGCGACCGGCAAGCCTGGCTCGCCTGCGGCCGCGAAGTGAACGACGCACTCGACGCCTGCGGCTACCCCTTGTGCAAGGGCAACATCATGGCGAGCAACCCGCAATGCTGCCTGACCCCCGATGAATGGCAAGAGCGTTTTGGCGCCTGGATCGGCAGCGGTGCACCGCAGGACCTGCTCAACGCGAGCATCTATTTCGATCTGCGCGGCTTGTGCGGCAACACCGCTCTGGCGCGGCGGCCGCGCGAGTTCATCACGCGCGAGGCAGCGCTCGTGCCACGCTTCCTCAAGCAAATGGCCGACAACGCGCTGACACGGCGCGCGCCGCTGAACTGGCGCGGCGCGATCGATACGCACGAAGTCGATGGCCGCGAGGTGTTCGACCTGAAACTGCAAGGCACGGCGATCTTCGTCGACGTGGCGCGCCTGTATGCGCTGGCGCAGGGTGTGCCCGCGCTGGGCACGCGCGAGCGGCTCGAGGCGGTGGCACCGCTGCTGGGCGTGGCGCAACAGGAGGGGCAGTCCTGGGTCAGCGCGTTCGAGTTTCTGCAAAGGCTGCGCCTTCAGGTGCAGATCGGCAGCGACGGCGCAGCGCAAACGCCGCAAGACAGCGAGCAATTCAACCCGAACCTGCTCGACATCGGCACGCTGAACGACATCGATCAACGCATGCTCAAGGAAACCTGCAAGGTCGCGCGCCGCATGCAGCAACGGCTGGAGCTGGACTACCAGCGCTGAGCCCATGCTGGAAGCCGTCAAGCACTGGCTGGGCTCCCGCCTGGCGATCGACGAACAGCGCTGGGTCGTGCTGGACGTCGAATCCAGCGGGCTGAACGTGCAGCGCGACCGGTTGCTCGCGATCGCCGCGATTGGCGTGCGCCTGGACAGCGCGGCGCCGCGCATCCACCTGGGCGACAGCTTCGAGATGCTGTTACGTCAGGCTGACTCGCCCGCGCTTCCCGTCAAGGGCATCCTCCTGCTGCACGGTATCGGCGTGGCCGCGCAGCGCTCCGGGGTCGACCCCACACAGGCGCTCACGGCTTTCGAAGCCTGGGTCGGCAACTCGCCGCTCGTGGCGTTTCATGCAGCATTCGACCAGGCGATGATCGATCGCGCCTGCGCTGCGCACCTGGGCCGGCGGCTGCGCGGCGCGTGGCTGGACCTGGCGCCGCTCGCCGCGGTGCTCTACCCCAAGGTGCGCGCACACGCGCTGGACGAATGGCTGGCGCACTTCAACATCCATTGCGCCGTGCGCCACCAGGCCGCCGCCGACACGCTGGCCACTGCGGAGCTGCTGCTCAAGCTGTGGCCGGCGCTGCGCCGGGAATTGCCTCGGCCGCGGTTTGGCGATGTTGTCGCGCTCGCGGCGCAGCAGCGCTGGCTGCCGGTGTGACGCATTCCCTGGCGGATCACACGGCGCAGTAGCGCTCCTGGATCGCGCTGTCGGCCAGCAGCGACGCCGCGTCGGCGTGGTGCACGATGCGACCCTGGTCGAGGATGTAGGCGCGGTCGGAAATCGACAGCGCGCGTTCCACGTTCTGCTCCACCAGCAGGATCGTCGTGCCGTCGGATTTCAGGCGCACGAAGAGTTCGAACATTTCCTGCACGAGCAGCGGCATGATGCCCTCGGACGGTTCGTCAAGCAGGATCAGGCGCGGTCGCGCCATCAGGGCCCGGGCGATCGCGAGCATCTGCTGCTCGCCGCCGGAGAGTGACGTTCCGTCCTGCTCCATGCGTTCGGCCAGACGCGGGAAGGTCTTCGCCACCTCGTCGATTCGCTCGCGCTCGAGATGCCGCTCGCGCCCTGCGATCAGACCCAGCCGCAGGTTCTCGCGCACGCTCAAGCCCGGCACGATGCGGCGTTCTTCGGGAACGTACGCCAACCCCATGTGGTAACGCGTGTGCGCCGGCCCGGCCAGGATTTCCTTGCCGTCAAAACGCACCGAGCCGGCGCGCCTGGCCATCAGGCCCATCACGGCGCGCAACGTGCTCGTCTTGCCCGCCCCGTTGCGCCCCATCAGCGTGACGATCTCGCCGGCGCGCACTTCGAACGTCAAGCCCTGTACGACGTGGCTGTGGTCGTACCAGGCATCCAGCGACTGCACTTCCAGCATCAGCCCTGCCCCAGATAGACGCGCCGCACGTCTTCGTTGCCGCGAATCTCGGCGGGTGTGCCCTCGGCGAGGAACTCACCATGGTGCAGCACGAGCAGTCGCTCGCAGATTCCCATCACGAGTTTCATCTTGTGCTCGACCAGGATCACGGTGCGCTCGGCGGCGAGTTCGACGATCAGGTCCATCATCACGCGCGTCTCCTCGGGCGACATGCCGGCCGTGGGCTCGTCCATCAGCACCAGCACCGGGTCGCTGGCCAGGGCCATCGCCACCTCCAGCGCGCGCTGCTGGCCGTGCGCGAGATCGGCCGCCGGCCGCGTGCCGAGACCCGCGAGGCCCACTCGTTCGAGCAGCGCGTCGGCACGGTCGCGGAGTTCACGCAGGCCCGCACGCGGCGCGAGCAGCTGGTAGCGCGAGCGGCGCATCTGCGCCGCGACGCGAACGTTTTCGTGCACGCTGAGCTGCTGGAACACGTTGGTGATCTGGAAGCTCTTGGAGATGCCCAGCCGCGCGAAGCTGTGCTGCGCTGCTCCGGTGATCTCCTGCCCCTGGAACATCAGGCGCCCGCTGCTGGGCGGGAAGACGCCGCTGACGACGTTGAAGAATGTGCTCTTGCCCGCGCCGTTCGGACCGATGATCGCGCTGAGCCTCTTCGCGTCGAAGCGCGCCGTCACGTTGTTCAGCGCAACGAAGTTGCCGAAGCGCTTGCTGACGCCCTGGACCTCGAGGATGGGGGTCATGACAGCCCCTCGTCCGACGGGTACGTCGGCCGGCCCCCCGAGGGGACGCGGCTCATCGCACGCGCTCCAGGCGCCGCACCAGCGAGCCCCAGATGCCGGCGGGGAAGTAGAGCACGAACACCATGAACACCGCGCCGACCACCGCCATCCAGTGGCGCGTCAGCGTCGTCACCACGTCTTCGAGCGTCAGGAACACGCCGGCACCGACGAACGGCCCGAAGAACGTGCCCATGCCGCCCAGCAGACACATCATCACCGCCTGGCCCGACAGCAGGTAGTGCAGCGAGTCGATCGGCACGACGGACAGGTGCAGCGCCCGCAAGCCGCCGGCCAGGCCGCAGATCAGCGCCGACAGCACAAACACCAAGAGCTTCGTCCGCGCCACGTCGTAGCCGCAGGCGGCGGCGCGCTTCTCGTTCTCGCGCACCGCCTCGATCACCGCGCCGAACGGCGACGCCAGCACCCGAGAGACGAACCACAGCGCGGCAGCGACGAAGGCGAGGATCACGTAGTACTTGGTGGTCGGGTCGAGAAAATCGAACCTGAAACCCAGGACCTCGAAGCCCGGCACCTGAATGCCGCGCAGGCCGTTCTCGCCGCCGGTCCAGCGCTCGGCCTTGTAAAAGGCGTAGTAGACGATTTGCGCCAGTGCGAGCGTGACCATCGAGAAGTAGATGCCGCGCGTGCGGATCGCGAGGTAGCCGATCACCACGCCGGCGAGCCCTGCCGCGGCGACGCCGAGCACCAGCGCCAGCCACCACGGCACACCACCGTGCACCATGGCGATGCCGGTGAGGTAACTTCCGACGCCGAGAAACGCAGCGTGGCCGAACGACAGCAGCCCGGTGTAGCCGAACAGCAGGTTGAAGCCCACCGCGAACAGGCCGAAGATGAGGATGTTGATCGCCAGCGCCTGATACGGCATCAGCAGCGGGAACACGAGCAGGAACAGCAGCACCGTTGCGTCGCGGTGGCGGCGCACCGATTGGACGGCGCCGCCCAGCGTGGACTGCATCTCTTGCGTTGTTCCGGCGTTCATCGACGCCCTCACCCCATCAGCCCGGCCTTGCCGAACAGGCCCTGCGGCCGCACCAGCAACACCAGCGCCATCAGCACGAAGATCGAAAGCTCGGCGTACTCCGGCGCGAACAGCGAGGTCATCGCGAACACCACGCCCACCAGCAGCCCGGCCACCACCGCGCCCGGCAGCGAGCCCATGCCGCCCACCACCGTGACGACGAACGACTCGGCGAGCACCGGAATCCCCATCTCCGGGTTCACCGCGCGCGTCGGCGCGGCCAGCACGCCCGACAGCCCGGCGATCGCGGTGCCGATGCCGAACACCATCAGCCACACGCGCGCCACATCGACGCCCAGCACCTTGCAGATCTCGCCGTCGCGCGAGCCGGCACGCACGATCAGGCCGTAGCGCGTCTTCTCGAGGAACAGCCACAGCGCCACCACGACCACCGCGGTGGCGAAGATCAGGAACAACCGGTACTTCGGAAACAAGCCGATGCCCAGGTCGACCGAGCCGCGCAGCTCGGCCGGCGTGGACGACGGCAGCCCCTCGATGCCGAACATCACGCGCATCGCCTCGATCAGCACCCACGACAGACCGAATGTCAGCAGCAGCGGGTAGTCGATGCCGCGGCCGTACAGCGGCCGCACCAGGAAGCGCTCCACCACCAGGCCGAGCGCACCCACCACGAGCGGCGTGAGCACCAGGCTGAACCAGAAGTTGCCGGTCAGGCCGAGGAAGTACAACCCGACGAACGCGCCGACCATGAAGAACGCGCCATGCGCGAAGTTCACCACGGTCAGCATGCCGAAGATCAGCGACAGGCCGATCGCCAGCAGCGCGTAGACGGCGCCCAGGGCGATTCCCGTCACCGCCTGCAACGCCACCAGCGACAGCGATACATCCATCTCGCGGTCCTCGCAGACTGACGGGCAGTCTCAGCTCGCCTTGTGGCCCATTTCCTCGCAGGTGCGCAGGTTCTTCTCGTCGGCGGCCTCGATCGCGAGCACGTTGAACACGTCGTACTTGTCCTTCATGTTCTTCGACTTGCTTTCCACGATCACCACCGACTGCACCGACTGGTGGTCGCACTTGCGGTAGAACTGCGGGCCCTTGTACCAGTCGTACTTCAGCTGGCGCAGCGCGATGCTGACGCGCGTGGAGTCGGTCGCGTCGGCGTCCTTCACGGCCTGCAGCACGCTGCGGATGCCGGCATAGCCCAGAGCGCCGTAGTCCGACGGCACCGCGCCGCCGTTC
>JANNKM010000531.1:0-24291 GCA_031396305.1 Rhizobacter sp. | reverse complement strand
TCAGCGTGGGCGCGGACGGATCGATCAGCGCACGCAGCGCGAACGGCCGCAGCACGCCGGTGGGCCGGCTCAAACTGGTGACTCCCGAGGCACCCTTGCAGCGCGGTGACGACGGGCTGTTCCGCGGCGCCGACGGTGAATTGCCGGCTGACGCCACGGCGCGCGTGCAGGACGGCGCGCTCGAGAGCTCGAACGTGAACCCGGTCGAGGCGATGGTCGGAATGATCGCCGCGGCGCGCCAGTTCGAAACCCAGATGAAGATGCTGCAGACCGCGCAGAGCGACGCGAATGCAGCCGGCAAGTTGTTGACCCTGAGCTGAGGAGCCCTGCACCATGATGCGTTCACTGTGGATCGCCAAGACCGGCATGGAAGCTCAGCAGACCCAGCTGGACACCATCACGCACAACCTGGCCAACGTCGGCACGAACGGCTTCAAGCGCTCGCACGCGGTGTTCGAAGACCTGATGTACCAGAACCTGCGCCAGGCCGGCGCCAATTCGACCGAACAGACCACCCTGCCGACCGGCTTGCAGGTCGGCCTGGGCACGCGCGCCGTCGCCACCACGCGCACCGTCGCCACCACGCGCATCTTCAGCCAGGGCAACCTGACGCAGAGTTCGAACCCCCTGGACATGGCGATCCGGGGCAGCGGCTTCTTCGAAGTGCAGATGCCCGACGGCACCACGGCGTACACGCGTGACGGTTCGTTCCAGGTCAATGCGCAAGGCCAGATGGTCACGAACAACGGCTTCACGGTGCAGCCCGGCATCACGATTCCGGGCAACGCGCAGAACGTGACGATCGGTGCCGACGGCACGATCACCGCCAGCCTTCCCGGCCAGGCGGCGCCGCAAAGCATCGGCCAACTCCAGCTCGCGAGTTTCGTGAACCCGGCTGGGCTTGACCCGAAAGGGCAGAACCTGTTTGCCGAAACCGCTGCGTCGGGCAGCCCGAACACCGGGGCGCCGGGGCAGACCGGCCTGGGTTCGCTGCAGCAAGGCGCGGTGGAGTCGTCCAACGTCAACGTCGTCGAAGAACTCGTCGCGATGATCCAGACCCAACGCGCCTACGAACTCAATTCGAAGGCCATCCAGACGGCCGACCAGATGCTCGCCAAGCTGGGGCAGTTGTGAGCGCCCCCAGGCCGACGACATACGTCGTCCGCCCCCTCGGGGGTTGAGCAAAGTGGCGGAGCCACTTTTGCTCAAGAGGTGCTGTGTGACGCGACGCGGTCTGGCAAGGGTGGATCCCGGCCCCGTGTCGAGCACGGGGTGGCACGTGCGCCGGGATGACGACTTCGTTCTGGTCATCCCGGCGCACGCCGGGATCCACCGTTCGCGCACCGCACTCGAACCGCGCCGCGCGATCACCCTTGCGTTGGCCGTGTCACTCGCCGCGTGCGAAGTGCTGAACGCGCGTCCGCCGGTGGACGTGGCGGTGCCGACCTCGTTGCGCCCGCAGCCGATTGCGCAGCCCGTCATCAACAACGGCGCGATCTTTCAGGCCTCGCACTACCGGCCACTGTTCGAAGACCACCGCGCGCGCCTGATCGGCGACACGCTGACGGTGCAGATCGTCGAGAAGGTGAGCGCCAGCCAGAAGAGCACCAGTTCGATCGACAAGAGCGGCGAGATTAGCGCCGCCATCACCGCGTTCCCGCTGGTGAGCCCGAATTCATTCGGCCGCGCGAGCGTGGGTGGCTCGTCGAGCAATACCTTCGCCGGCAAGGGCAGCACCGAAAACACGAACGACTTTTCCGGAATCATCACCGCCACCGTGATGGAAGTTCTGCCCAACGGGCACCTGCTGATTGCCGGGGAAAAGCAGATTGGCGTGAACCACAACGTCGACGTGTTGCGCTTTTCCGGGCAGGTGGACCCGCGCGCGATTCAGCCGGGCAACTCCGTCGCGTCGGCGTTGATCGCCAACGTTCGCATCGAACATCGTGGTCGCGGCGCGCAGGCCGAAGCGCAGGGCATGGGCTGGTTGAGTCGGTTCTTCCTCAACGTGCTGCCCATCTGAAGCCACCCACGACAACCCGACAACCCGAAGAATCCAATGCCTGTTTCCGATACGCCCTTTCTCGATGCTCCGCGGAGCGACACCCTGTGGACGACTGAAAAGTTCCTGCGCTGGCTGATCGCGTTGGCGTGGCTGGCAGCGTCGGCGGCGCTTTGGTGGCCGGATCCGGCGCAGGCGGCGCGCATCAAGGAGATTGCGTCGGTGCAGGGGGTGCGCAGCAACCCGTTGTCGGGTTACGGCCTGGTGATCGGGCTGGACGGCACCGGCGACCAGACGACCTCGGCACCTTTCACGACGCAAAGCATCAACGCGTTGTTGCAGCAGATGGGCGTGACGATTCCGCCGGGCACGAGCATGCAGATCAAGAACGTCGCGGCCGTGATGGTCACGGCGCAACTGCCGGCGTTTGCGCAGCCGGGCCAGGTGATCGACGTGAACGTATCGTCGCTTGGCAATGCGAAGAGCCTGCGCGGCGGCATGCTGATCGCGACACCGCTCAAAGGCGCCGACGGGCAGATCTACGCGATGGCGCAGGGCAGCCTGATCGTCGGCGGTGCGGGCGCCGCCGCGGGCGGCTCGAAGGTGCAGATCAACCACTTGAGCGCCGGCCGCATCCCCGACGGTGCGACGGTCGAACGCAGCGTGCCCACGCCGCTGCACCAGGGCGAGTTCATGCAGCTTGACCTGAATTCGAACGACTTCAACACCGCGCGCGAAGTCGCGCGCACGATCAACAAGAGCATGGGCGACGGCTTGGCCCAAGCGGTGGACGGTCGCGTCGTGCGCGTGCGCATGCCGGCCACTGCCGATGCGCGTGTCTCGTTCATGGCGGACATCGAGAACCTCAACATCGACCGCGCTGCGCCGGCGGCACGCGTCGTCGTGAACGCGCGCACCGGTTCGGTGGTGATGAACGGTTCGGTCACGCTGTCGGCGTGCGCCGTCGCGCACGGCAGCCTGTCGGTGACGATCAATTCCACGCCGATCGTGAGCCAGCCCAACCCGCTGTCGCGCGGCGAGACCGTGGTACGCGAAAAGACCGACATCTCGATCAAGCAGGAACCCGGCACGCTGATCCAGCTCCCCGCCGGAACGTTGCTGGCCGAAGTCGTGAAGGCGCTCAATTCGCTCGGCGCGACGCCGCAGGACTTGCTGGCGATCCTGCAGGCCATGAAGTCGGCCGGGGCGCTCAACGCCGAGCTCGAGGTGATCTGATGACGGTTCATGTCGGCGCGGGACTGGCAGCCGACGCGCGTGGCGTGGAGGCGCTGCGTGCCAGCGCGGCGCGCGACCCGAAGTCGGCGATCAAGGAGGCCGCGAAGCAGTTCGAGGCGCTGTTCATGCACGAGCTGATGAAGAGCATGCGCCAGGCGACGCAGTCTTCCGGCCTGCTCGACAACTCGACGACGAAGCTGGGCACCGAAATGCTCGACACCCAGTTCGCGCAGCAGATGGCCGGACTTCGGGGTGGATTGAGCGAGGCGATCGCCCGGCACCTCGAGCGCCAGCTGGGCGTTGCACCTGACGCTGCGGCAAGCGACGCCGAAAATGCTGCCACCCCGGCGAATGCCGGGGTCCACCCTGCATCGGCCGCAATGGATTCCGGCGTTCGCCGGAATGACATTGCGGCAGTCGGGGTCCACTCGTCAGCAAGCGCAACAGGCGACGCCCCCAAAGTTGTCACCCCGGCGAACGCCGGGGTCCACCGCTCGCCAGGCACGCCAAGTCCCGGAGTAAGCCAGGATGGCGCTGGCTCGCCGCTGCGTGGCGTGGCGCCCGCGGGGCCGGACCTTTCGGCCACGCAGGTCAGCTTCGTCGATCGACACACCGAGGCCGCGCGCACGGCGCAGAAGGTGAGCGGCATTCCGGCGAGTTTCATGATCGCGCAGGCAGCGCATGAGTCGGGCTGGGGGCAGCGCGAAGTAAAAAGTGCGGATGGCCGCAGCTCGCACAACCTGTTCGGCATCAAGGCCGGCGCGGGGTGGACCGGCGCGGTTGCCGAGGTGACGACGACCGAAGTGATCGACGGCCAGGCGCACAAGTTGAAGGCGAAGTTCCGCGCCTACGCGTCTTACGCCGAATCGTTCAACGACTACGCCAAGCTGATCGCCGGGAACCCGCGCTACAGCAAGGTGCTGGCGCACACCGGCTCGGCGCAGGGCTTTGCGCAGGAGTTGCAGCGCGCCGGCTATGCGACGGACCCGCACTACGCCGACAAGCTGACGCGCACCATCAACACCACGTTGCGCCTGCAGCGTGCGGTGAGCTGATCCGCCCGCAAGGACCTCATCGCCATGACGACTGCACTCATCTCCATCGGCGCACGCGCCCTGTTCGCGAACTACGCGGCGTTGCAGACCGTCGGCAACAATATCGCGAACGCCAACACGCCGGGCTACTCGCGCCAGAGCGTCGAGTTCGCCACGGCGAGCAGCCAGTCCAGCGGCGCGGGCTTTTTCGGCAAGGGCGTTGACGTCGCGACGGTCACGCGCGCCCACAGCGAACTGCTGAGCCGCGAATTGAACGTGGCCACGGCGATTTCGGCCGCCGATCAGGCGCGCGCGGGCCAGTTGCAGCGCCTGGAGAGCATCTTCGCCACCGGCGAAGCGGGCCTGGGCTTCGCCGCGTCGCAGTTTCTCAATTCGTTCGTCGACGTCGCGAACAGCCCGCAGGACCTCTCGGCGAGGCAGGTCGTGCTCTCGCGCGCCGAGACACTTGCGCAGCGCTTCAGCGCCGCGGGTGGCCGGATCGCGGAACTGCAAGGCGGGGTCGTGCAGGACCTGGGCGTCGCGGTATCGACGCTGAACACACTCGCCCAGGGCGTGGCCGACCTGAACCAGAAAATCGGCGACGCGCTGGGCCAGCGGCACCAGCCCAACGATCTGCTCGACCAGCGCGACGAGATGATTCGCAAAATGAGCGAACTCGTTCAAGTGACGACGGTGGCCTCGAACGACGGCAAGCTGAGCGTGTTCATCGGTGGTGGCCAGCGCCTGGTGCTCGGCAGCCAGGCTTCGAAGATGGCGCTCACGACCGATGCGTTCGACCCGGCGCGAGTGGGCATCGCACTCGTTGAAGCCGGCAAGACGATTCCACAGTCGGCGAACGCGTTGACCACCGGCAACATCGGCGGTCTGCTGCGCTTCCAGAACAGCGACCTCGTCGACGCGCGCAACCTGCTTGGCCAGATGGCGCAGGCGATCAGCGGCGCGGTCAACGCGCAGCAGGCGCTGGGCCTGGGACTGGGCCAGCCTGCGACCAGCGGGGCGCCGATCTTCGCCACCGGCGCACTGCGCGCCGCGCCCGCCGCGGGCAACGCCAAGGCGGGCGGGGTGGACGTGGCGTCCTACATCGACGCGAACGGTGTGCGCGTGCCCAGCGTCAGCCTCACGATCACCGACGCCAGTCGCCTGCAGGCGAGCGACTACCAACTCGTGGCCGACCCGGCCGGCTCGGGCGACTACTTCCTGACGCGTCTGCGCGACGGCCTGGTGCGAACCGTGGCGTCGGGCGATGTCGTCGACGGCTTTCGCATCGACATCACCGGGCCGCTGCCGGTGGGCAATGACAAGTTCCTGCTGAAGCCGGTGGGCGCTGCCGCCAGCCAGATGCAGCGCGTGCTGAGCGACCCGCGCGGCATTGCCGCGGCCTCGCCGGTCGTCGCCACGCTGGGGGCCGCGAACACCGGCACGGGCAACGTGGCGTCGTTGCGCGCCGTGAATGCGAGCCTGGACCCGAACCTCACCGCGGCGTTGACGTTCACGTCGGCGACCGGCAACTACGACTGGGAGCTGCGCGATCCAAGCAACAGCCTCGTCAGCAGCGGTTCGGCAACCTGGCAACCCGGTGTGCCGATCGCGCTCAACGGCTGGGAGTTGCAACTTGCCGGTGTTCCGGCCAGCGGCGACAGCCTCACAGTCCAGAAAACCCAGTTCCCCGCAGCGAACAATGACAACGCGCGTGCCCTGCTCGATCTGCGCGGTGCGGCGCTGGTAGGCGCGCAAGCCGCGGTGGGCGGCGCGACGATCACCGATGCCTATGCAAATGCGATGACCGACATCGCGGTGCGCGTACAGGGCGCGAAGATGAGCGCACAGATGTCGACCGGCGCGAGCGAAGCGGCAAGAGCAGCAAACAACGACGTGGCGGGCGTGAACCTCGACGAAGAGGCGGCGCGCCTGATCCAGTATCAACAGAGCTATCAGGCCGCGGCCAAATTGCTGCAGGTGGCGCAGACCGTGTTCGATGCGCTGCTCAACACCGGCAGAGTCTGAACCCGAGGCCCCCCATGACTACACGCATTTCCACGACCCACTTGTACGACGCGAGCATCGACGCGCTGATGCACCGGCAGCGCGAGATGAGCGAAGCGCAACGCCAATTGACGACGGGAAAGCGCGTCAATCTGGCAAGCGACGACCCTGCCGCCGCGGCGCGTGCCGAGCGGGCGCTCGCGCGCGAACTGCACACCGATGCCAACCTGCGCGCCGTGCAGTCCAGCCGTTCCAACATGGAGCTGACCGAAGCCACGCTGGGCAGCGCGACAGAACTGTTGCAGCAGGCGCGCGAGGCGATTCTCGCCGCCGGCAACGCCGCGTACTCCGACGCCGAACGCGCGCGCCTGGGTGAAGCCCTGGTGCCGATTCGCAACCAGTTGCTGGCGCTGGCGAACAGCGCCGATGGCGCGGGCCGCGCCTTGTTCGGTGGCCAGGGGGCGAGCGCGCCACCGTTCATCGACGCGCCGGGTGGCGTGCAGTTTCGAGGCATGCCCGGTCAGCTTGCCGCGGGTGGCGAACCCGGCCTGATGCTGAGCATGGACGGCGCAGGCGTCTGGTTGTCGGCGCCCAGTGGCAACGGTGTCTTCGAGACGCGCGCGGCGACGAGCACGGGCGCGGCGTGGATCGACGCCGGCAGCGTCACCGACCCGGGGAGCCTGACCGGCTCGACGTACAGCGTGCAGTTCGCGGTCGCCGCGGGCGTCACCACGTATTCGGTGTTGCGCGACGGTGGCGCGACGGCGCTGAGCGGCGTGGCGTACACCCCGGGCCGCGCGATCGAGATCGACGGCATCGCCTTGCGCGTGCACGGCGCTCCGGCAGACGGCGACATGTTCGAAGCCGTGCCGTCAGCGCCCGACTCGAGTGCCTTCAACGTGCTCGACCGTGCCGCCGCGGCATTGCGCACGCCGCTGCGCAGCACCGCGCAGATCCAGCAGGCGCTGTCGCGCGACTTGCGTGACGTCGACGCCGTGCTCGGCCACCTGCAAGTCGCGCGCGCCCAGGCCGGGCAGGCGCTGAACCGCATGGACGGCACCGACGCGCGTCTGGCCGACGCCAAGCTCCAGGCGCAAGGCGAGCGCTCGCAAGCCGAAGACCTGGACATGATCGAAGCGATTTCAAAGTTCCAGGCGCGCCAGGTCGGCTACGACGCGGCGCTGAAGGCCTATTCTTCGGTGCAGCGCCTGTCGCTGTTCCAGTACATCAACCCCTGAGCGAACAAGGCACATCATGGCTGAACCCTCCATCCTGGGCCAGGTGGCCCTGGGCTATTCGCCCATCGTGGACAAGAACCGCGCCATCATCGCCACGCGGCTGGGCGTGTTTCCGATCGACCCGCAGGCCAAGCTTGACGTGGCGGGCTTGCTCGGCGCGATCGGCGAGGTCTGGCCGGCTGACGGGCCCAAAGTATTCCTGAATCTCGCCAGCGAAGCACTTCTGGTGGACCTTCTCAATGTCAGACCGGCGAAGAACCTGCTGATTGAAGTGCCTGCCTTCATGGCCAGCGAGCCCAGCGTGATCGCGGCGCTTGGCGCGGCACACGCGAACGGCAACGCGCTGCTGCTCAAGGGCCGGCCGTTGCAGAAACTGCCGCGCGACATCCTGCCGTATTTCAAGCACGCGATCGTCGACTTGAGCGAAGAGCGCCGCACCGACGCCGCCGTGCCCCAGGGCGTGACGCGCGCGATCACCACCGTGCAAAGCGGCGTGAACAGCGTCGCGGACATGGAAGGGAGCTTCTCGCGCGGTGCGGTGGCCGTGTTGGGCTGGCCGATCGACGACGCGGTGCTCGTCGCCGCCGAAAAGGACAAGGGCAAGGTGCCCAACGACTTGCAGGTCATCGTGAAGTTGATGCAGCAGGTCGATGCCGAAGCGCCGGCGACGAAACTGGAAGAGACGCTCAAGCGCGACCCGACGCTGGCGTTCAAGCTGCTGCGCCTCATCAATTCACCCGCGTTGGGGATGAAGGTCGAGGTCAACTCGCTGGGCCACGCCGTGCAGCTGCTGGGCTACAAACGGCTCAAGCGCTGGCTGGCGCTGCTGATGGCGACGGCCTCGAACGAGCCCAACCTGCGACCGATGCTGTTCGCCTCGGTGCGCCGGGGCTTGTTGATGGAGGAGTTGGTGCGCAGTAGTGGCGACGCGGAGATGCGCAGCGAAATCTTCAACTGCGGCGTGTTCTCGCTGCTCGAGCGCATGTTCCGCCAACCGTGGTCCGACCTGCTGGCGAGCATCCAGGTGCCGCCGCGGGTGCAAGAGGCGTTGGTGAAGAACACCGGCCCGTTCGCGCCCTACATGCACCTGGTCAACGCCCTCGAAGCCGGCTCGCCGTTCGACATGCGCGAGGCGTCTGACGCGCTGATGATGGACGCGGGCGAGATCAATCGTGCGTTGCTGCGGGCGCTGACGGCTGCCGGGGCGCTGGACTGAGCCCGCGCGTCGAGCGCCGGAAGGCGATCGACGGCTGGCGAAGGCCCGGCCGCCATACGAGCGGCCGGGCTGACACCCCGGCGAACCGGCGCATTCAAGTTTCCCCGCCAGGCGCCGAAACTGCGTCATGGCGTCGCCTCGTTCGGGCACCGCCTTGCCCATGTCCCTGAGACCCCTGTTCTCGAAACTGTTGTTCTGGCTCGCCGCGGTGTCGGCGTTGGCCTCGCTGCTTCTGCCCGACCCACTGGCGCCGCGTCTGGCGACGCTCGCGCTCGGCGCAGCGGCGTGCTCGCTGCTCGTGTGGCGCGGCTGGAGGCCGCCCGTGCGCAGCGATATCGCGCCGGCGCCGATCTCCACGCTGGACGACGGCTGCCTGCTCGACACCGCAGCGCAAGTGGCGCGCTGCTGCGCCAACGCCGCTGACCTGAGCGAGGCGCTGCGCGGCGTGGGGCACATCCTGGCGCACGAACTCGGGGCGCGGCATGTGCTGGTGGCGCTGGTTGAATCCGCGGGTGTGAACGGTGCCGACATGCGCCTGAAGCCACTGCTCGACCTGGCGCCGCCACGCTTGAAGCGTGCCGGCTTGGCGTTGAGCGACGCCGCCGGAAGTGCATTGCGCGAGCGCGGCGTCGTCAGCGATGCGAATCAGGGGCACGCGCTGGTCGTGCTGGAATCCGCGAAACCGGTGGCGCTGATCGAATTCGAGTCGCTGGCGCTGCCGGTGTCGGCGCTGGCCCTGGGCCGCCTGCTGGAGCTGGTGCGCGGCGAACTGAACGACGTGGTGCAGCGCATGCGCAGCAACCCGGGGAGCTTTTCGCCGGCCCGGCTGCGCGCGTTGCGCGCGCAGTCGGAGGCGCCGGACTTCCTGGCCGCGGTGGCGCGCGACCGCCAGGTGAGCCTGTTCGTCATCGAACCGCAGGGCTTGCGCGTCCTCGGCCTGAGCCGGCGCGCCGAGCGCGACTTCGCGCTGCGCCGTGCCCGCGTGCTGGGCCGCACGCTGACGCAGTGTTTCGGCGAACCCATCGCCCAGGCTGCGGAGCAGGCGATGGGTCAGGCGATGAACGAGGGCAAGATCATTGAACGGGACCTGCATTGGGCGACGCCGCGCGGCCAGCGCGGCGCGAACGTGAGCCTATGCGCATTGCGCCATGCCGACGGCTCGCCCCGCCTGCTGATCGCGATGGCACGTTCTCTGCACGGCGACACCCCGCGCGGCGGCGAACGCCGCGTCATGCCGCGCCACGGCATGCTGCATGCCGACGTGCCCGGCACATTGGCGCGCACCCTGCCGCGTCCCACGCTGCCCACGCCACGCCGCGCCGGATTGAACTGACACCCCCGTGGACGCACCAGGCCACCTCACCGAAGACCTCGCGCCAGCCGCGCCGCGCGTGCTGATCGTCGACGACGACGAGGTGACGCTGCTGATCTGCATGACGGCGCTGCAGGTGCGCGGTTTCGACATGCAGCAGGCCAGCGGCGGCGAACAGGCGCTGCGCCTGCTGCACAAATGGCAGCCCGAGATCGTGGTGCTCGACGCCATGATGCCTGGGCTGGACGGCTTCGAGACTTGCAGGCGCCTGCGTGCCACCCCGGGTTTCGAGGCCACGCCGGTGCTGATGCTGACCGGCCTGGACGACGACGCGTCGATCCAGCGTGCGTTCGACGCCGGCGCCACCGATTTCTTCGTCAAGTCGTCGTCGTGGACCTTGCTGGCGCAACGCCTGCGCTACCTGTTGCGCGCCGCGATCAATCGAATCGATCTTGAACAGAGCAGGGCCCGGCTTGCGCGCGCCCAGGAATTGGCGCGCATCGGCAGCGTCGAGTGGCGGCTCAGCGCCAGCGAGCCCGCGCTCTCGCAAGAGGCGCGCCAGGTGCTCGGCGTGAATGGGGATCAGAACCCGTCGTGGCGTGAACTGTTGCGCAAGGTGACACCGCAACATCGTTCGCGCCTGGCGCAGGCGCGGCGCCAGGCGGCACGGCGCGGCGCGGCGCTGGCGTGCGATGTGCAGATCGAGACAGGAACCGACGCCACGCCGAGTGTCATTCATATCGAGGCCGACGGCCCATTCGACGCCACGGGCAAGCCATTCGGCTACAGCGGCATCGTGCAGGACGTGACGGAGCGTCTGGCTGCGAACAAAGTACATCATCTGGCGAATTTCGACGCGCTGACCGACCTGCCCAACCGCACCCAGATCGTGCAGCGCACCGAGCGCGCGATCGAATTCGCGCAGCGCTCGCAGCATGGCGTGGCGCTGCTCCAGATCAACCTGGACCGCTTCAAGATGATCAACGACACGCTCGGCCACGCGGCGGGCGACGAACTGCTGCGCGAAGCGGCGCGACGCCTGCGCAGTTGCGTGCGCCACTACGATGCCCCGCCCGCCGCCGACGCGGCGCGTACGGGTGTGCTGGCCGCGTACCGCCTCGAGTGCGTGGGCCGCTTGGGGGGCGACGAATTCGCTGCGGTGTTGCCCGAAGTCAGCGACGTGCAGCACGCGCAAGGCATCGCGCAACGCATGGTCGAGGTGCTGCACACGCCCATCCTCGTGGGCGGCCAGGAGTGCTTTGTCAGTGCCAGTGTGGGCGTGGCGCTGTTCCCGCGCGATGCCCTCAACGCCGCTGACCTGCTGCGCAATGCCGGCGTCGCGATGTCGTCGGTCAAGGCGCAGGGCCGCAATGCCGCGGCGCAGTTCAGCCCCAAGCTCGCCGGTCGGGGGCGGGCGCGGCTCGAGCTGGAGAGTGCGCTGCACAAGGCCATCGAACGCAATGAACTCGTGCTGCACTACCAGCCCAAGGTCGACGTGAGCGGTGCGCGCATGGTCGGCGTCGAGGCGCTGATGCGTTGGCAACGCGGCAGCACGCTCGTGGCGCCAGGAGACTTCATTCCCGTGGCCGAAGAGTCGGGGCTGATCGTTCCGATGAGCGATTGGGCGTTGGGCGAGGCAGCGCGCCAGTCCGGCCTGTGGCGGGCAAGCTTCGGCTTCAATGATCCGATCGCCGTCAACCTGCCGAACCGCCTGTTCGAGCGCGACGACCTGGTCGACACGATCCATGCCGCCGTCACGCGCGCCGGTGTGCCGCACGGTGCGCTGGCGATCGAGATCACGGAAACCGGGCTGATGAAGGATCTGCAGGGCGTGATTCCGACGCTGCACCGCCTCGAAGCCATCGGCGTCGAAGTGTCGATCGACGATTTTGGCACCGGCTATTCGTCGCTCGCCTACCTGACGACACTGCCGCTCAGCGAGCTCAAGATCGACCGCTCGTTCGTCCGCAACCTGGGCAAACAAAGGGAAAGCACAGCGGTCGTGACGGCGATCATGGCGCTGGCAAGGTCACTGCGCCTGCGGGTCGTGGCCGAGGGTGTGGAGAGCGCGGCGCAGATGGAAATTCTGGCACGTCTGGGCTGCGTGCTGATGCAGGGTTTCCTTTTCAGCCGGGCCCTGCCGCCGCGGGAACTCGAAGTCTGGATCGAGCAAGTGATGCGGGCGAAACAGGCGCCCTGGCTGCGTGGTGTCGATCCCGTGCCAACCGCCGGGCCCGGCGCAGTGCCGGAGCGAGTGGTCGATCAGGCGGCATGACATGGACCACCCCCGTAGCGGCTTCGCCGCTCCCCCTCACGGGGGCAACGCGCGCGGACCGGCAGAGCCGGCTCCGCCGCGTTCGCTTGACATGGGGTTCCGTGTGGAGCGACATGGCATGAGTGGTGTGGCTGAGGAAACGAGATGAACAGGGCGCCCCACACGGAAACGGCCAAGGTTCCATCAGCCACCCAACTGGCCAAAGCGGCGCTGACGCGACTCGCGCTCGAGAAGCTCGAGCCGACACCGGAAAACTACGCACGCGCCTATGAGCAAGAAGGCGGCCCAACGCGACCCAAGCCTCCCGCCCATGTGCCGTTGCCCGAGGCCGACGACGCCGCGCCGCAACTGGCGGCGCTCATCGGCCGCGTGGTGCGCGGCGTGGAGCGCGGCAGCCGCGCCTGGACCACCGCACGCAAGAAGGACGGCCTGCAGCGCGTGCTCGACGGCAGTCGCAGCGACGTGGCCCGCCTGAAGCACCGCCTGAACCAGCTGCTGGCGAGTTGGGAGTCCGACACTGCAACGGCCGCGGCGGAACTCGACGGCGTCGGCACCGCCACCGGCCCGGGTGATCTGGCCGGTTCGGCCCATGCGGGCACCGGTCCGCGCGACGCTGCGGCGACCGGCGGCACGGGTGCGGCCGGCGCTGCCGACCCACAACACTGGCAACCGCTGTTGGCCAGTCTGAGCGCTGCCCTGGCCAGCGCCTTGCCCGATTCGGACCCCGGGTGTGTGCGCTTGAATCATGCGTTGGCCAAGGTGACACGGCAGCTGCAAGAGCATGGTGTCGCGCCCGAGCTCGCGCGCGAGCTGGAGCAGGTCTGCGACGGCGCGCGAGCGGCGGTTGCGCAGCGCCAGCGTCTGGTCGAGCAACTCGCGTGCCTGTGCCGCGAACTCACCGCCAGCATGGCCGAGCTGGCGGAGAGCGACTCCTGGGTCAAGGGCCAGTGTGAAGCGATGCAGCACGCGCTCGAGGCGGGCGTGAACACGCGCGTCGTGAAGGCGGTGAACGAGTTGCTGCGCGACACGCGCAAACGCCAGGGCGTGCTGCGTGTCGAGCGCGAGCAGGCGCGCGACGCGCTGAAGAAGTTGATCGCCAGCATGCTCGGTGGCTTGAGCGAACTGGGCTCGCAAACCGGGCGCTTCCACGACAACGTGGGCCGTTACACCGAGGCGATCGAACAGGCCGATTCGCTGGACAGCCTGGCCTCGGTGGTGCGCGAAATGGGCGATGAGACGCGCAGCGTGCACGGCCTGGTGGCGCAGACGCGCACGCGCCTCGAGGAGGAACACGTCAAGGCCAGCGCTTTGAGCGAGCGCGTCAACCAACTCGAAGACGAGTTGCAGCGCCTGTCCAATGAAGTCACGACGGATCAACTCACGCAAGTGGCGAACCGGCGCGGCCTGCTGAAAGTCTTTGAAGTCGAGCGTGCGCGCATGGAGCGCAGCCACAACCCGCTCGCGGTCGGGTTGCTCGACATCGACAACTTCAAGCGCCTGAATGACGAACTCGGTCACGGTGTCGGCGACGAGGCGCTAAAGGCGCTCGCGGCGTTGGTGGCCAAGACGCTGCGCGCAACCGACCTGGTGGCCCGCTACGGCGGCGAGGAGTTCGTGGTACTGCTGCCCGGGACGAACCTGGAGCAGGCTCAGACCATGCTGACGCGCCTGCAGCGCCAGCTCAGCGGTGGCCTGTTCATGCATGAGGAAAAAGACGTGCTCGTCACGTTCTCCGCCGGCGTCACGGCGTGCGGCAGCGGCGAGAGAATCGAAGACGTACTCGAGCGCGCCGACCGCGCCTTGTACGAGGCCAAGCGCACGGGCAAGAATCGAACCTGCGTCTGCTGAGCCCGCCCGCGGGTCACAGCGCGACCCCCGGCGCTGCGCTGTCAGACCTCGAATGAAGGGGGGCCCGCCCCCACCTATCCGCCGAGTGCGGCGTAGTTCGCACCGCGTCACCCCGGGCCCGCGCACGCGTTGGCGTCGACCCGCAAGCTGGGGATGGTGAGCCGCTGCGCCTGCGGCATGATGAGTCCATCTGAGCCGATCGGGCCACGCCAGGGCAGTCAAGGGCAGGGGATGAAATACGACGAAATCATTGAAGGGGACTACCGCATCTTTGCACTCGCGGTGAAGAGCCCGCGGCTTGATGGCTATGTCGCCTGCGTGGTCGTGAAACGCCTCAAGGACGGCGTGGAGGAAGCCCGCATTGCCTATCGGGAAGACTGCCTGGCCGGCGGCAAGCGCTGGCCTTCGTCTGCGACGGCGCGCCGCTTCGCGGTGGCGATGGGTCGCGCCGTGATTCACCACGAGCCGCACCGGCTCGCCTGCTGACGCCTGACCGCGCCGCAACGCTTCAATCAAAGGACCGACGATGTGGATCCCTGACCCCCTGTACCGCAAGATGCCCGCACTCTATGCGGCCGCCGGCGCGGTGACCGTGGTGCTGTTCGGCCTGCGCTTTCCCAGCGTGTTCAGTGCCTTGCTGCTGTTCGTTGCTGCGGCGATCACCTGGCGCTGGCGCGACAAGGCAGTTGTGCTGAAACGTCAACGCCGGCCCGGGCAACTGCCGCCGCGGGTCGTGGGCTGAACGACGCGTCGAAGAGCGTCTTGGCGCCGGGCGCAGGCGCGCGGGGTAGCATCCGCGCTCATGACGCCAACATTGCAGAAGGTCGCGGTGATCACCGGAGCGGCGCGCGGCATCGGCTTGGCCATCGCGCGCCGCTTTCTCGGCGACGGCTGGTGCACGGCCTTGATCGACGTCGACCGCGCGGCGCTGGATCACGCGGCCGCGGCCCTGGGTGACGCGCCACGTTGCCTTGCGTTGCACGCCGATGTCTCGGATGAAGCCCAGGTGCGGCGTGCCTTCGAGGCCATCACCGCGCGATGGGCGCGTCTGGACGCGCTGATCAACAATGCCGGTGTCGCGGTGTTCAAACCCTTGCTCGACACGAGCTTTGACGATTGGTCGCGCGTGATGGCAACGAACCTGAACGGTCCTTTCCTGTGCAGTCAGGCGGCGCTGCCGCGGATGCTTGAAAACGGCGGCGGCGCGATCGTCAACATCGCGTCGATCTCGGGTCTGCGCGCGAGCACGCTGCGCGTCGCCTACGGCACGAGCAAGGCGGCGCTGATGCATCTGACGCGCCAGCAGGCAGTGGAACTCGGGCACCTGGGAATTCGCGTCAACGCCATCGCTCCCGGGCCGGTGGATACGGCGATGGCGTTGCAGGTGCATACCCCGGCGATCCGCGCCGGCTACCACGCAGCGATTCCGCAGAACCGCTACGGCACGCCCGAGGAGATTGCCGCCGCGGTGGCTTTCCTGTGCAGCCAGGAGGCGAGCTATGTGAACGGGCAGACGCTGGCGGTGGACGGCGGATTCGACGCAGCCGGCATCGGCGTGGCCGATATCCGCTGATGCGGGTTGGGCAGCGGGCCATCACCGTCATGCTCGACCGGCGCCGATGGCTGAGCCTGGCAAGCGCGGGGCTTGCGGGTCTCGCGCAGACGGCTCCTGCGCAACAGGCGCCGCGCCGCACGATCCCGCGCATCGGTGGCGCGGCGCTGCCGCCGATCGGGATGGGCACCTGGCTCACCTTCAATGTGTCGCCCAACGAGTTCATCGAGCGGGCGCAGCGCAAACTCGTCCTGCAGCGTTTCTTCGCCGCGGGCGGCGGCATGATCGATTCGTCGCCGATGTACGGGCACGCCGAGCGCCTTGTCGGCGACCTGCTCGCCGAGGTCGAGCATTCCGGAAACCTTTACAGCGCCACCAAGGTCTGGACACCTTTTGATCGCCTCGGCCCGGGGCAACTGGACGATTCGCTGCGACTCTGGCGCGCGCGACAGCTCGACCTGGTGCTGGTGCACAACCTGCTCAACTGGCGGGCGCACCTCAAGACCCTGCGCCACGCCAGGGAGCAGGGCCAGGTGCGCGCGATCGGCATCTCGACCTCGCATGGCCGCGACCATGATGAAGTGCAGCAGCTGATCCGCAGCGAGCCGCTGGACGCGATCCAGATCACCTACAACTTCGCCGACCCGAGTGCCGAACGTGTGATGAACCTCGCCTCGCAGAAGGGCTTGGGCGTTGTGATCAACCGGCCGTTCGACGGCGGCAGTCTGTTCGGTCAGGTTGGCCGCAAGCCGCTGCCGGCGTGGGCGGCCGAGATCGACTGCGCGAACTGGGCGCAGTTCTTCCTGAAATGGATCATCTCGCACCCGGCCGTGACCTGTGCGATCCCGGCGACGCGCAACCCGCGGCACATGGAGCAGAACATGAGCGCGGGGCTGGGGCGCCTGCCCGACGCGGCGCAGCGCGTGCGCATGCAGGCCTACTTTGCGGCGCTGTAAGCCGGGTTGCGGCGCCGGCCGGGCTTAGCGACTCAGGCGGTCAACCTCTCCTGTTCGGCCGGCGACGCCTGCACGTTTTGTGCACGCCGATCGACGCCAACAAAGGGCTGGTTGCCTTTGCGGCGCTCAGGGGTGGCGACCAGCATCAAGATCGGGCTTCGCGTCGGCCAGGTCTGCTTCCGAGACACGCTGAGAACGGCGTCGATCAAGGTGGCGAAAATCGCCACGCCAACGGCACCGAGCGCAATCAGGTAGAGAGTGGACACAGCAGGCTCCGATTGAAACGGGAAGGGGCGATGAAATGTGGGGCTTGATACATGCGCTTTTCAAGCAATCACATTCCTGATGTCCAGCGTACCTGAGGCGACCTGAGCTGTGTGCAAGTCGAAGGGGCAAACTTCTCACACCCAAGCGCAACAGCGGAGAAGGAACTCACGACCTTCACACTTGGCGTGACGGGGAGCTGCGACTTCCGCGCAAGCTGGCGTAGACCGCAGTCTCGAATCCTTCAAACAGCTTCACTGCCTTGGGGTCGGCGAACGGCAAGATCTGCGTCAGCAGGACACCGCCCACGCCGCCAGTCAGATCGATCCAGAAAAAGCAGTTGGGCAAGCCCGCCCACATCAGCCCGCCTGCCGGTCGACCCGTGGGAGTTGCGTCTTCATTGATCTGAAACCCCAGACCCCAGGTTTTGGGCGTGCCGGGGAAGAACTCTGCATCGTTCGACATCGCCGGCAATGCAGTCTTCATCGGCTGGACGCGCAAGCTGCCGATCTGGTTTCGCGCCATGTCGCGCACTGTGTCGTTCGCCAACAGGCGCGCGCCATCGAGAGTGCCGCCGTTCAGGATGCAACGCACGAAGCGCAGGTAGTCGCCCGCGGTCGAGTACAGGCCGCCACCGCCGAGTTCGAATTCGGGTTCCTGCACGACTTCGAAGTCGATCGCCCTCAGGCCCCCATCTGGGTCGCGCTGATGCACCTTGGCGAGCCGGTCGCGCAACGCAGGCGTCAGGCGAAACGCCGTGCTGTGCATGTGCAGCGGCGCAAGAACATGCTCGTGCAGGTAAGCGCCGAGCGTCTGCCCGCTCGCGGCTTCGATCAACACGCCGGTCCAGTCGATGCCGATGCCGTATTGCCAGCGCTCACCGGGGTCGAACAGCAGCGGTGCACGCAGCGCGGCCTTGCGCCCGGAGCCGATGCGCGGAATGTCCCACGCCGCCTGGGCCCTTTGCACGTCGGCGCTCCAGGTCTCGTGGCCGAAGCCCGACGTGTGCGTGAGCAAGTCGCGCAGTGTGAGCTGGCGTTTCGGCGCTCGGGTGATGGGCTGACCTGCAGCGTCGAAGCCGGTGAGCACACGCGCCTGGCCGAGTTGCAGCGCAGTCGAACTCGCTGGCGCGTCCAGGTCGAGCTTGCCTTGCTCCACGAGTTGCAGCGCTGCGGTCGTTGTCAGCGGCTTCGTCATCGAGGCGATCCAGAACACGCTGTCCACTCGCATCGGCGCGCCTGAGCCGAGCGCCCGCTCGCCGAAGGCGCCCTCGTAGAGCGTGCCATCGCGGTTCGTTGCCATCGCCACGACGCCAGGCGCGTGCCCCGAGCCGGTGGCTTCGCGGAGCAAGGCGTCGACGTTCTGCTTCAGCGGCATCGGTTTGGGTTCAAACGAAGTGGTCCAATGTACCCTGCGACCCAGGCATGATGCGCAACGGGACTTCCACGATGACCAACAGCACTGTCTTTCAGCGCCACCGCATCCAGGCCAACGGCGTGATGATCCACTGCGCCACCGCCGGTCAGGGCCCGCCCGTGCTGCTGCTGCACGGTTACCCGCAAACGCATTCGATGTGGCACCGCGTCGCGCCCGAATTGGCGCGCGACTACACCGTGGTCTGCGCCGACCTGCGCGGTTATGGCGACTCGAGCAAACCCGAAGGTGCAGCGGACCACGGCAACTACAGCAAGCGCGAAATGGCGCTCGACATGGTGGGCTTGATGCGGGCACTGGGGCATGAGCGCTTCCACCTTGTCGGCCACGACCGCGGCGGGCGCGTCGCGCACCGGCTGGCGCGCGACCATGGGCAAAGGGTGCTGTCGCTGACGGTGATCGATATCTGCCCCACGCTGAAGATGTACGACGCGACGAACATGGCGTTCGCGCGCGCCTACTACCACTGGTTCCTGTTCATCCAGCCTACGCCGTTCCCGGAGCGCATGATCGCTGCGGTCGGGTTGGACGGTATCTTCGGGCGCATGAACGCGACGATGGGCAGCAACAGCGGACTGTTCGTCCCGCGGGCGCTGCAAGAATACCGCCGCTGCTTCGATGCGCGCACCATTCACGCGAGTTGCGAAGACTATCGCGCCTCGGCCGGTATTGACCTCGAGCATGATCGGGCCGACGCGGGCAAGAAACTTGCAATGCCAGTTCTGGCGATCTGGGGCACACGCGGCGTGGTCGGGAGAATGTTCGACTGCCTCGCGGACTGGCGAGAAGTGGCCGAAGACGTGACCGGCGTGGCGCTGGACAGTGGACACTTCATCCCGGAAGAGCGGCCCCACGCCGTGGAGGGGGCGCTGGCGAAGTTTCTGGCTGGCGTGGAGTTGGCAGCACTGACCGCGCGTGAATAATCGCCCCGCACGTCACAATGACACCGAATCGCTCCGACCGAACAAGATGGCCCGCAACCTGACCGACGCGGACTGGCCGCTGTACCGCCGTGCTGCCCGCACCGTGGTGGTCGTGGACGTGGTCGAATCGGTCCGCCTCATGGAGCAGGACGAAGAAGACACGGTCCAGCGCTGGCAGGTCTTCGTCGGCGATGTGGTGAATCGGCTCGTGCCTCGCTACGCCAGCCGGCTCGTGAAGAGCCTGGGCGACGGTCTGATGCTCGAATTTGAAGCGGTGCTGCCGGCCATCGAATGTGCGATCGCGATGCAAACCGCGATGGCCAAGGCGAACCAGGGGCGCGCGTCCGATCGGTACATGCGGCTGCGCATCGGCGTGCATGTGGCCGACGTCATCGTCGACCAGCACGACATTTACGGCAGCGGCGTGAACCTCGCGGCACGCCTGACCACGTTGGCCGGGCCGGGAGAGATCGTCGTGTCAGCCGACGTGCGCGACCGACTCACCCCCGATCTGGACGCCGACATCGAAGACCTGGGCGATTGCCATGTGAAGCACTTGTCCAGGCCGGTGCGCGCCTACCGTGTCGGCGCGCCGGGAGCCGACCCGGTGGTTCAGCACAAGAACATCGCGGCGAACGAATTGCCGGTGATCGCCGTGATTCCGCTGACGGTCGTGTCGAGCGAAACCGATGCGGGTTTTGTCGGCGACATCATTGCGGACGACATCATCGGCGCGCTGTCGACCTCGGTGAACTGGCGCGTGATCTCGCGCCTGTCGTCGGCGGCATTGCGCGACCGCGGCATCGAGCCCAGTGTGCTGCGCAGCCACCTCAAGGCCACCTACGTCGTGTCCGGTACGTGCCGGGTTGCGGGCAAGCGGGTCAGCGCGTCGGTCGAACTGTCTGATGTTCGCACCGGAACGGTGGTGTGGGCCGGCACCGTGACGGACAAGGTCTCGGCGCTGATGGCGCCAAATGGCGAGTTCACCGCACCGATCGTCGAGCATGTCGGTGCGGCGATCTTCGGTCACGAGCTGCAGCGCGCGCGCACGCGGCCGATGCCCACACTTGAAAGCTACACCCTGCTGTTCGCGGCGATCGCGCTGATGCATCGCCTGTCGATTCGCGATTTCGAGCGCTCGCGCGAAATGCTCCAGCATCTGGTGGAGCGGCACCCGCACTCGCCGGCACCACGAATCTGGATGGCGAAGTGGCATGTCATGAAAGTCGCGCAGGGATGGAGCGAGCATCGCGACGAAGAAGCGCAACTGGCACAAGCCTGGGTGCGCGGCGGACTGGAGATGCAGCCCGATCATTCAATCGGATTGGCGATCGACGGCCTGGTGAGCGCGTATCTGTTTCGCGACCTTGATACCGCGGGCAGTCGGTATGAGACTGCCTTGGCGGCGAATCCGAATGAGTCTCTGGCTTGGTTGTTTGCTTCGGCGCGCCATGCGTACGAAGATCGCGGCGAGGAGGCGATGGCGTCGGCGAGGACGGCGATGAGCTTGTCGCCGTTGGATCCTCTGCGCTATTTATACCTGGGCTTTGCGGCGAATGCCGCAGTTGCTGCGGGTGAATACAGCGCGGCGATCGACCTTGCCCGAAAGTCGATCAAAGCGAACTGTACGCATTCGCCGACGTTTCGTGCGATGACAATTGCGCAGGTTTTGAGCGGCCAAATGCACGAGGCGCGAATCAGCGCCAAGCGGATGCTCGTGATCGAGCCGAGTTTCACGATGCGCGAATTTCGCACTCAGTATCCTGGAGCAAACAGCAAGCACTCGCAGGTGCACTTCGATGCCCTGACGCAAGCCGGCATGCCCGAAAGCTAGTTCGTGAGCGAGCGCCTACCAGTTCAACGGCAGGCGCCGCTCCAGCACCCATTGCTTGCCGCGCCGGCTGATGTGCTCGCCGCGCTCCAAATCCTTCATCAAACGGCTCACCATCTCGCGCGAGCAGCCGACCCGGCTCGCGATTTCCGCGTGCGTCAGTTGGTCGGTGATCAACCGCGTTCCGTCGGGCTGTTCGACGGCGAGTTCGTTGAGGAGTTGGACGACGCGTCCGTAGACGTCGAGCAGTGCCATGCTGCGCGCGCTTTGCGTCGCCAGGCGCGCCCGACGGATCACGCGCGACAGGAGTTCGAAGGCGAATTCGGGATGCGCGACGATGTGCGCGGTCAGTGCGCTGCGGGCAATGGTGACGCACTGCGTTTTTTCCAGCGTGATGACGGATGCGGAGCGCGCCCCGCCGTCCAGGCTCATCTCACCGAAGTATTCGCCCGGGCCGTGGACGCCGTAGACGATTTCGCGATCGCGATCGTCGGAAGAAAATGCCTTGACCCGGCCCGCGAGCACGATGTACAGCGTGTCGCCAAGGTCACCTTCCTGGATCAGCAGCGTGCCCTTGCGATAACGCCGCAGTTCACCACGTGCGGCAAGCGCGGCGAGCGCCGGTGGCAGCCCGGCAAGGGGATCGGCTGTCTCGTCCGGCAGCACTTGATTCTCGAAAATCGTTTGGTCTGCAATGGTGGACTGGCGGTGTGCGGCGCTGGAGACTCTAGCACCCACGGCGTGCAAGCGACGCAGGCGCAGCAGGCTTGAACAGCACCAGCGACAACGCGCCCGAGCAGCAAGCCATCGCCAGCCACTCGATGACGGCAATGGAGGTCCACGAAGGCATGAACCAGCGCCAGTCGCCGACGATCAGCGCACCGACCGTCATGGGGATCGAGCTCAGCAGCAGTTGCCAGCCCGTCAAGACGATGATGGGTACGGCGATGTGGGAGCGCTTCACGATCAACGTGCCGATTGCCCATCCGAGCCCGGACAGCAGGCCCAGCGCGAGCCCCAAGGGCGCCTGGGCGAAGCTTGCGAAACTTGGAACCATGAGCAGGGTAACTGCTACCGCACCCAATGCCACGGCACACAGCATGCGGCCACCCAAGGGCTCACCGAGGATGGACCAGGTGATCAGTACCGACCACAGCGGCATCGTGAAGCCGAGAATCGCCGCCTGACCGGAGGGGATCAGGTTCGCCGCATAGGTGGACGCCACGTTCCACACTGTCATGTAGAAAAGCGCTCCCAGGCTGACCGGCAGCCAGGCGGCGCGTGGCAGCGCCAGCGGCAAACCGCGCCCGCGCGCAACCGCAAACAACAGGAGCGCCGCGGCGAACCCGCTGATCGCTCGAAAAGTCCACACCGAGACTTCGAGCACCGCAAGCGGGAACAATGGCCAGTTGGTACCCCGGATCAGTGTCAGGATGAACAACATGAGCAACGTGCCCGATGGCAAGCGTTCGGGTCGACACAGCGATTCCGCGGAGATGTTCACCCAGGTTTCTAGGTGCGCGCGCGCTTTCGGGTGCGCACCGCATAGTCGGCCAGTGGCCGGTGCGGATTCGCGCTGGGCCGAACGATGGTGGCGGCAAACGCCTCCCAGTCGGCAGCCGACAGCGCCAGTGGTTCTGCGACGATGGCGCAGCGCTTCATCGATTCTTCTAGGTAAGACGAACGCGGCTGGAGCTGAACTTGGAACAGCGGCAGCTCCGTCGAAAAGGAAATGGGGTAGTCCTGGCGCGACAGGCGCAGGTTCGTGAACAGCGGGCCGAACCAGCGGTCGGTTTCGACGATGCCCTCATAGAGCTCGTAGTTGCGATTCACCGGCAGGTTGACGAGCGGGCGAACCCGCAGGCTCCAGTCGGGTGCGGTTTTGACGAACAGGCCGGTCCAGATCTGCAGCAGGCCTGGAATGGCGGTGTTGGCGAGAAACGGAGGTGAGTAGCCGCGCACCGACTCGGGCGCGGACGCATCGAAATACTCAGCAAACCCCGGGTACTGCGCCGAGGTCAGCGGAAACCAGGCGTCAGCACCTTCGTAGGTCCAGATGACCTCGGCGCCATCCCATTGAACCGTGAAGTTCAGCGGCGAAAAGACATACCAGCCCAGCCCTGAAGCAGTGGTCAACGCCTCGCAGTGTTTATACGCGGCAACCGGGATGGTGCCCAAAGCCGACCTGTCAGCTCGAAGTGGCAGCCTGCATTCGGGAATGGCGCGGTAGAAAGTGATGAGATCGGGATCTTCCACAAGGCCGCCCAGAGGGTTCGATTGCCTGTACGGAGCGCATAGTACAGGTCGTTCCCCTGAAACGCGACGGCCCCTCTCCGGTCTGGTCGTCAGCGGCGACAGGCTTGGGGCGTCATGAACGCGCCGTAGCGGACTGCTTTTGCGTCTTGAGTTTTCGGATCGGAGCGCTTGACCAGTGCGGCAGGAATCATGAACGCGCCATAGCGCGTACCGCTCTTGTCGAGCGTCGCAGCACCTTGCGGGACAACTCTTTGGTTCGACGAGTTTGTCTTCATTGAAGGCTCCAAGTTTGTGTTGATCAAAACCAGACGCGCGGCGGAATGCCGTGCCTCAGAACTGCTTTAGACCAACGTCAGGATATGAACAATCGAGACCGCAAAGTGGTGAATCCGACCCCCCGCTCTGTGTGAAATTCACACGCCTCGAAACAGCACCTCAATGCGCCCGCACCGTCTTCACCGCTGACGGAATCGGTGGCAACACCGCCAGTCGATGCACCAGCTCGCGCAGACTGCTGGCCTGGGTTTTCTGGCGAACGCTGCGCATGTGGGAGCGCACAGTGGACAGGGCGATGCCGTTCCGATCGGCAAAATCACGCGGCAACTCGCCAGTGCACAGGGCTTGAAGTACGCGCGCTTCGGCGCCGGTCAGGCCGTTCGTGCGGGCAAAGAATTCGACACTCAGCGCCTCATAGGGCGAACGTTTGCCGAAAGTGAGCAAGGCCAACGCTTCGCCGCCGTCAGACTTGGCATCGCCCCGCAGAGGCAGGGTGGCGACGACCACGGTGCCGCCGTTGTGGCGCAGGCTCACGAGGCGGTGCACGCCGCGCGCCGCGTCGGCCAGCGCGGTGCGCAAGGTCTCCCGGTCGGCAGCGACACGCGTCTTCAGGTGGCCCTTCTCGACGCACAGC
>JANNKM010000506.1:0-16910 GCA_031396305.1 Rhizobacter sp. | reverse complement strand
CTTGGTGCGCGGCTGCACATAATCGAGAACGGTCAAGATGACTACAACGCGCGTGGAGATTTAAGCCATGCACCCCAGTCGGTGCCGGCCTATGCGGCCACGGAAGTGCTGCACGAGCTGGTGCGCAAGTACCCGGAATACGGCTACAAGGAAGCGACGCTGAACCCGACGAATCCGCGCGACAAGGCGGTGTCGTGGGAAGAGGACATCGTGATTCGCTTTCGCAACGTCGACTCGCAGAAGGAACTGTCGGGCGAGCGCGATTCGCCGACGGGACGCATGCTCTTCATCGCGCGGCCGCTGAAGATCACGAACCCCGCGTGCCTGGTGTGCCACAGCACGGTGGAGGCTGCGCCCAAACCCATGCTCGACAAGTACGGCCCGGCGAACGGTTTCGGCTGGAACCTCAATGAAGTGATCGGCGCGCAGGTCGTGTCGGTTCCGATGGCCGTGCCGCTGGCGCGCGCCCAGGCGACGTGGGAGGTGTTCATGCTGTCGCTGGGCGGCGTGTTCGTCGCGATCGCTGTCGTGCTCAACCTGATGCTGTGGGCACTGGTGATCCGCCCGGTGACGAAACTTTCGGCGTTGGCCGACAAGGTGAGCCTCGGCGACATGGACGCCCCCGAATTCAAGGCGACCAGCCACGACGAAATCGGTGTCCTCGCGGCCTCGTTCGCGCGCATGCGGCGCAGCCTCGAACAGGCGATGAAGATGCTTTCCTGAGGCGTTGCCTCTCACGCGTCGACGCCGGGCGGCGCGAGGCCGGGATAATGGGCGCACGCGTCCGCGCAACAACCCGCCCCCGGCTTCATGACATTCAACTGGACCAATCCCTATCCGACACTGCGCAGCCCGGTGATGGCGCGCAACGTGGTGTCGACTTCGCACCCGCTGGCCTCGTCCGCGGGCTTGCGCATGCTGCTCAGCGGCGGCAACGCCGTCGACGCAGCGATCGCCGCGGCGGCGGCGCTGACGATCGTCGAGCCGATCTCGAATGGCCTGGGCAGCGACCTCTTCGCCATTCTGTGGGACGGCCAGCAGTTGCACGGCTTGAACGCCTCAGGTGTCGCGCCTGCGGCGTGGAACCCGGAGTATTTCAAGCGCAGGCACGGCGGCGCGATTCCGATGCGCGGCTGGGACAGCGTCACCGTGCCGGGGGCCGTGGCGGGCTGGATGGCGCTCTCGACACGCTGCGGCAAGTTGGCGTTTGCGCAACTGCTTGAACCCGCGATCGAGATCGCCGAGCGTGGCCACGGCGTGGGCCGTATCGTCTCGCACAAGTGGGGGCTCCAGGTGCCGCTGCTCGAGAAGCAGCCGGGCTATGCCCAGGCCTTCATGCCGCGCGGCCGTTCGCCCCTGCCGGGCGAGCGCTTCGTTTTCCCGCAGGCAGGCGCGACGTTGCGCAAGATTGCAGCGACACGTGGCGAGGCGTTCTATCGCGGCGAGATTGCGCACGCGCTCGCCGCGCATTCGGCCGCGAACGGCGGCAGCATGACAGCGCAAGACCTGGCCGACTACCAACCCGATTGGGTGGGCACGATTTCGCAAGACTACGCCGGCCACAGCGTGCACGAGATCCCGCCCAACGGCCAGGGCATTGCGGCGCTGATGGCGCTGGGTTTGCTCGAACAC
Source organism: Rhizobacter sp. (assembly GCA_031396305.1). Taxonomy (GTDB): domain Bacteria; phylum Pseudomonadota; class Gammaproteobacteria; order Burkholderiales; family Burkholderiaceae_C; genus JAEMQF01. The sequence goes on along the minus strand of JANNKM010000506.1, from coordinate 15,278 downwards.
TTCGACCTCAAGAGCCTGCCGCTGGATGGCATCGACTCTCAGCACTTGCAGATCGAGGCGATGAAACTCGCGTTCGCCGACACCTACCGTTGGGTCGCCGACGCGCGCGCGATGCGCGACGTGACACCACAGCACCTGCTCGACGAGCACTACCTCGCGCAGCGCGCCAAGCTGATCGACCCAAGGCGCGCCGGTGACTTCAAAGGAGGCTCACCACCGAAGGGCGGCACGATCTACCTGAGCACCGCTGATGCAAGCGGCATGATGGTCAGCCTGATTCAGAGCAATTACATGGGTTTCGGCAGCGGCGTCGTCGTTCCCGAGGTCGGCGTGAGCCTGCAAAACCGCGGCTACGGGTTCACGCTGGACACCCAGCACCCGAACGTTGTCGCGGCCGGCAAGCGGCCGTTCCACACCATCATCCCGGGCTTTCTGATGAAAAACGGCAAGCCGCAAATGAGCTTCGGCGTGATGGGCGGCAACATGCAGCCGCAGGGCCACTTGCAGACGCTGATGCGAATGCTCGTGCACGGCCAGCAACCGCAGGCGGCGTGCGACGCGCCGCGCTGGAAAGTCGCGACGGGACTGTCAGTCGACTGCGAAACGACGATGGCGCCGGCCCTCGTGCAGGGCCTGCGCGACCGCGGGCACCGCATTGAAGCAGTGCACGACGCCTACATGGACTTCGGCTCGGGCCAGTTCATCTGGAAGCTGAGCGACGACCTGGACGACGGCTATGTCGCGGCAAGCGATTCGCGGCGCGACGGGCAGGCTGTGGGGTACTGAGGCCGCGCTTGAGATCGCCAGGCATCATGATGCGACAGCAGTACAGGATTGCGTTCGCTCTTCGCCAGTCTTCGCGCTTGTCATTTCCCGCGTCCCGCCGCGCCTTGGGCGTGCAAGACGAGAATGTCGAACACGGCACGGTGCAGCGGCGTGGGCACACCGAGCCTTGCGCCGAGCTCAGCGACACCGCCGCTGAGCCAGCGCACTTCCAGACGATTGCCCGCTTCCAGGTCGTGGTGCATCGACGACGTCATGCCGGCGTCGACGTCATCGGCAAGTTTGAGGCGCTGCTCGGCATAGTCGGCCGGCAAACTGACGCCCGAGGCGCGCGCCACGGCAACCACCTCCCGCATCAGGTCGAGAAAGAACGCGCGCGTCTGCGGATTCGAGCGGATCGGCCCGATCGTGCTGCGCATCGACGTCGTCGCGCCCGACAGCGCGGCGAGGAACACGTACTTCTCCCAGATCGCGCGGCGGATATCGTCGGGAATCTCGGCGTTGATGCCACCCTTCACGCAGGCCGCGAGCAGCGCTTGCGCGCGCGCCGAGCGCTGTCCGTCGTATTCGCCGAATTGCAGGCGCTGCATCGGGCCGGTCTGTTTGATCTTGCCGGGCGCTTCGACGCGTGCCGCGACGTAGGCGACGCCGCCCATGCGCTGCGCCGGCGCAAAGGCCTGGGCGAGCAACTCCTCCTTGTGCACGCCGTTTTGCAGCGAGATCACCGCACTCGCCGGGCCGACGATCGGCTTGATCTGCTGCAACGCCTCTTCGGTGTCCCAGAGCTTGACGGACAGCAACACGAAGTTGGCAACACCTGCGTCGCGCGCATGCTCGACCACGCGAATCTTTGGCGCGTGCACCAAGCCTTGCGGCGTATCCAGCGTCAAGCCCTTGTCACGCATTGCCGCGAGGTGCGCGCCGCGCGCGACGAAGGTCACGTCGGCGCCCGCGAGGGCCAGGCGGGCACCGAAGTAGCCGCCCACGCCGCCCGAACCCATCATCACGATCTTCATATGCGCTCCAAACAGTTCGCGGGCAGAGCCCCAGGTCTCTCGGCAGTGCGCCGGCTCACGCGGCGCCTTGGACGCGGTCGCGCAACTCGCGTTTGAGCACCTTACCGATGGCGCTGCGCGGCAATTCGGCGATGAGTTCGACGCTGTGCAGGCGCTGCAGTTTGCTCAGTCGCGTGTTGGCCCATTCGAGCAGGTCGCCCGCGCACGCGGCCGCGGGTGCCGGAGCCCGCCGCACCACAAAGGCCACCGGCGTCTCGCCCCAGCGCTGCGACGCCACACCAACCACCGCCACCTCGGCCACGGCCGGGTGCTCGCGCAACACGGCTTCGATGTCGCTCGGGTAGATGTTGAAGCCGCCGCTGATGATCATGTCTTTGCTGCGATCGATCAGCGTGAGGAAACCCTGCGCATCGAAACGCCCGATGTCACCGGTGCGGATGAAGCGTTTCCCGGTCGCGTCGAACCACTGCGCGTCGCGCGTCTTGTCGGGTTGGTTGTGGTAGCCCGTCATCATGCTGGGCGAGTGGCCCACCACCTCGCCGGCTTCACCGGGTGCGGCCTCGCGCCCGGTGTCGTCGATCAGGCGGATGTCGTGGCCCTCGGCGGGCCGGCCCACGGTGTGCAGCTTGTCGGGGTGCGCGTGCGCCTCGAGGGTGCAGGTGCCACCGCCTTCGGTCATGCCGTAGAACTCGATCAGTTGGCCAGGCCAGCGCCTCAACACTTCAGCCTTCAGCGCCGCAGCGTACGGCGCGCTGGTGGCAAACTTGACCGAAAAACTCGACAGGTCATGGCGGTCGAAGTCGCTGTGCGCGAGCAACCGCTGGTACTGCACCGGCACCAGCATGGTGTGGGTGACGCGGTGCTGCTGCGCGAGCGCGAGGTAGCCGGCGGCGTCGAATTTGGGCATCAGGACGACCGTGCCGCCGAACGCCAGCGTCGGCACGAAGACGACGAGCGTCGTGTTCGAGTACAGCGGCGTGGACAGCAGCGTCACGGTGCGCGCCGAATAGCCGTAGCGCGCGCCGCGCCGCACATGCGCCCAGCGCATCGCGTGCGACTGCACGATGCCTTTGGGCGCACCGGTCGTGCCCGATGAATAGATGATGTTGAACGGCGATTCGGGTGCGATCTCCACGGGCTCAGGCATGCATCCGGGCGCGGCGAGCCACGCCTGAAGGGAGCTTGCCGCCGCTGAGCCGTCCAGGGCGACGCGGGCGGGTCCGCTGTCCGAAGCCGCATTGGCTGCGGGCCCATCCAGCAGCCGCACTGCGGCGGCATCGACGAACAGCACGCTGGGCGCGCAATCGTGCAGCATCGCGCGCAGCGCCGTCCTGGTGGAACCCGGCGCCAGCGGGGCGACGGCCGCTCCCGCGCGCAGCACGCCGAGAAAGACCACCGCATAGTCGATCGACGCCGCAGCGCAGATCGCGACCGTGTGGCCCGGCCCGACGTCACCGCGCTGCAAGGCACCGACCACGCGGTCCATCAGTGCGTCCAGGCCGGCGTAGTCGAGCTGGCGTTCGCCCTCGATGATCGCCACACGTCCCGGTGATGCTTGCGCATGTTGCCGCACCAGGCGGGCGAGCTCGGCGAATTCTGTTTCCTGGAGATGCATGGGTCCTCGGCGGTCTATGGGGTCCGGCTCGGTCGCGATGCGGCGCCGCACGACGTGCATTCTGCACGCGGGTTCGCGCTGAAACACGCAATGCGAGCCGGCAAAGCGAATCGCGCTCAAGTTCGAGCGTCAGGCCACCGACAATGCCGGGGGCGCGCCGCATCGCGCAGCGCCTGCGGCGTTGCAGTTCACTCCCTCAAGCCAGATCATGAAGCCAGCCCCACGTTCCCGCGTTGTTTCACTCGCAGTGGCGATTTTTGTCACGGCAGCTCTTGCGTCACACGCGCAGGCTGCCGACCCTGGCGTGAACGAGTCTGAAATCGTGATCGGCAACAGCATCACCTTGCAAGGCGGCAAGAACGCCTACGGTGTAGCAGCGCACGCCGGAATGACGCTCTACTTCAATGCGCTCAATGCCGCAGGCGGGGTGCATGGCCGCAGGATCACGTTGCGCACTTTAGACGACGAAAACAATTCGAACACTGCCGAGGCGAATGCGCGCAAGCTCGTCAAGGAAGGTGTGTTCCTGCTGTTCGGATCGGTGGAAGGTGGCCCATCCACCGCCGTGATGAAAGCCGCCGCCGAGCTCAACGTGCCACTGTTTGGGCCGATGGCCGGGCCGCCGGCATTGCGCCGGCCAGCGCAACCGATGGTGTTTCCGGTGCGCGCTGAACACCGAGAAGAGTTCCGCGCATTGATGACGTATGGCCAAAAGACGGGTTTGAGACGGGTTGGGTTTTTTCATGCCGACTCCGACGGCGGACGCGCACACGCGAAGAACGTCGAGCTGATCGCCAAGGACCTCGGCATGGAACTGGTGCTGCAGCTGCCGTTCAAGGCGGACGCAGGCGACTCCGACTTCGACAGAATGGCCAAGGCGATCGCCGCCGCGAACCCCGACATGATCATCAATCATGGGTCACCAAGTCTGTACCAGAAGCTCATCGAGAAGTCGAAAGCTGCTGGTGTGAGGGTTGCGTTCATGGGCGTGAATTCGGGTTCATCGCAACTCGCCAAGGCGCTGGGCCCTCTCGCGCAAGGCATGGTATTCGCGCAGGTGGTACCTAGCCCCTGGCAGCGTAAGTACGAGATTTCACGCGAATACCAAGATACCGCGCGCAAGTTCCAGCCCGACGCCGAATTCAGCTACGGCGGATTGGAAGGGTTTCTCACCGCCAAGGCGCTCGCACACGCACTGAAGGCCTCCGGACGCGAGCTGAGCCGTTCGGGCTTCGTCAAGGCGCTCGAAGCATCGAAGCTCGATCTCGGCGGCGTATCGGCGCGCTTCGCTCCAGGAGACCACGAGGGTTCGCGCTTCGTCGATTTGTCGTTGGTCTCCTCAGACGGGAAGTTCCTTCACTGACCTGAAGGTCTGAACTGAAGGTCTGAATCCGGCTCGAAGCGCCTTGGGGTTGGCCATGACCGTGCGGCGCAGCGATACGCAGTGCGTGCCCGGGGCCTGCCGACGGCCTCTCGCTGGCTAACCAGTTGGCTGGTTCGGTCGTCCCGGCAGGGGCCCGTCTGGTGCGTCGGGTTCGTCCTCGGCGCGGGACTCCTTGGTCGCAACGCGAAATGCCTCACTCGCCCAGGCACCGAAGTCGTTGTTCTTGCAGCGCTGGCTGCAAAACGGACGCGCGCGGTTCTCGGGCGCATAGATGCTGTCGCCCTTGCAGGTGGGGCATCGCACGATTTTCGGGCGCTGCGCGTTCATGTGCAGATCGTCAACTCGAACGGCGTGTCGAGAACGCTGGGCCTGAGCTTGCCTTCCGTATCAGACTGCAGCATGCGCACGGTCACCACGAGACGGTGGCCGCTGATTTCTGGCACGACATCCACGGCATCGTCCAGGCGCAGGCGCGCCAGCAAATGCACCCGGCCGGCAGGCAGGCTCTGTTGAAACTGGCCGGCAACCGCCATCATCTTGTGCGCAACGCCTGAATCGCGAATCAGCTTCAGCAGAAGCTGCAGCGCATCGGCCAATGGCATCAGGCCCTTGGCCCACTGCACCAGTTCGCTGCGGCGTTGTTGCGCATCGGCATGCTGCCAGGCATAGTAGGCTGGCAGATCGAAGCCGCACGTGCCACCGGGGATGTTGATGCGACTGCGTATCGCCATCAGCCACTCGTTGCCGGCAAGCGCGGCGCCGGCCTTGCCCGGCATCAAGTTCAAGGCGTTGAATGCGGCGTCGATCCGGGCCATGACGTCGTCTAGCGCGGCTTCCGAGATCGACGGGTTACCCCGGTAGGCCCCGAGCTGGTTGCGCTGCTTGTCCAGGTCCCTGAGCAGATCGGACTTGAGATCGGCACGCGACCCGACGTCCATGATTTCGAACAACGTGGCCAACGCGAAATGGTGATCCACTGCACTGTCGCGCACGACCAGTTGGCCGAGCCGCTCGAACAAGTGTTCGAGCCGCAACATGGTGCGTATGCTTTCGTTGAAAGGATATTCGTAGACGATCACAGCGCCCGATTCTCTAGTGCACCCAAAATGTAGCGGCAGTTCACGGGCCGCGTGAACGATTGTTCCACAGCGTCGTCAGACGCGGCCGCGGTCTCGATGGCTCGGGTGTGCCCAGAGGCGCCATAGTGCGTGGGCGTGCTGCGCCAGGTGGTCCAGCGAGAGCGCGTCGTTGTGGATCACCGCATCGGCGCAGGCGCGCCGTCGCGCGCGGCTCGCCTGCTGGGCGATGATCACGCGCACCGCGTCGTGGCTCAGGCCCGAGCGTGCTGTCACGCGTTCGATTTGCGTGGCCTCGGTGCAATCGACCACCAGAACCCGATCAACGCGGCCTCGCCAGTGCGCCGACTCTACAAGCAATGGAACGTCGAACACGATCACCGGCGTTGCTGCGGCATCCGCCTGGCGCTGCGTTTCGGCACCGATCATCGGGTGCAGGATGGCTTCAAGCCGGCGCTTTGCAGCCGGGTCTGTAAACACGAGTTGACGCATCCGATCGCGGTCGAGTGCACCGTCGACGTTGATGACTTCGTTGCCGAACGCCGCAGCAAGTGCACCGAGCGCTGCCCCGCCGGGTTCCGTCAGACGCCGCGATATGGCATCGGCGTCGACGAGGGTCGCGCCGTGCTGCACGAGCAGCGCGGCGACCGTGCTCTTGCCACTGCCTATGCCGCCGGTCAGGCCGATGCGCAGCATTTACGCGATGCGACGAATTCGCGGCAACCGTGCAGAGGCGCGTCGCTCACCACCCCAGCCAGTTCAGTACCCGCGTCTGACCTGCGAACAACACCACCAGCCCGGCGCCAGCCAAGAAGGGCCCAAAAGGAACATACCGGCCTTCACGCAAGTTTCCGCCGAGTTTCATGACCAGGCCGACAAGCGCGCCGAGCACCGAAGCAGCCAGCACGATCGGGAGGATCATTTTGACGCCCAGCCAAGCTCCCAGGGCCGCAAGCAGCTTGAAGTCGCCGAAGCCCATGCCCTCCTTGCCTGTGGTGAGCTTGAAAATCCAGTACACGCTCCACAATGACAGGTAGCCGGCAACCGCACCCCATAGCGCATCGCCAAGTGACAGCGTCCAGCCCAACGCGCCGGCGACCAATCCCGCCCAGAGCAAGGGCAAGGTCAGGTTGTCGGGCAGCAAGGTGGTGTCCCAGTCGATGGCCGCCAAGGCCACCAAGGTTGCCGCGAAACCGCACCACAGCAACACGGTCGGTACGGCGCCGAAGCGCCACCCCAGTGCTGCAAACAAAGCGCCCGTCGCGATTTCGATCAAGGGGTAACGCGGGGAAATTCGGGTCTTGCACGCGGCACACCTGCCGCGCAGCCATGCGAAGCTGAACAACGGAATGTTCTGGTACCACGCAATCTCATGCCCGCATGATGGGCACCGCGAAGGCGGGCTGCTCAGACTCACCGCGGCGGGTTCGTCGACCTTGACGCCCAGCATCTCCGCACTCTCCCGCTTCCAGCCTCGCTCAAGCATGAGTGGCAAGCGGTGCACAACGACGTTGAGGAAACTGCCGATGCATAGGCCCAGGAGCAGCAGACCCCAGGGCGAGAGCAGAAATTCGGTGACGCGGGCGTCCATCTCCGCGGCTCAGACCACGGAGCCGAGTTTGAAGATCGGCAAGTACATCGCGACGACAATGCCACCGATCAATGTACCCAGGATCACGATGATGAAGGGCTCCAGCAAACTGGACAACCCCTTGACCGCTTCGTCGACTTCGTCTTCGAAGAACTCCGCAGCCTTGCCGAGCATCTGATCGAGAGAACCAGATTCTTCACCGATCGCGCACATTTGAATGACCATGACCGGGAACACCCCCGTGGTCTGCATCGATGTCGTCAATGCAGAGCCCGTGGACACGTCTTTCTGAATCTGCTCCGTGGCCTCGGCGTAGACGGCATTGCCCGACGCGCCGCCGACGGAATCGAGCGCTTCCACCAGCGGCACACCTGCGGCGAACATCGTCGACAGCGTGCGCGTCCAGCGCGCCACCGAGGACTTCATGACCAGGTCGCCAAAGACGGGGGCGCGCAGCAGCATCCGGTCCATGACCTTCTGCATGCGCGGCGAGCGCTTCCATGACTCGAAGAAGACGTAAACGCCACCGCCGAGGATGCCGAAGATCAAATACCAATACTTGACGAAAAACTCCGACATCGCGATGACGACCAGCGTCGGTCCGGGCAGATCCGCGCCAAAGGACTTGAACACGTCCTTGAACGCCGGGATCACGAAGATCATGATGACCGCGACAACGACAAACGCGACCACCAACACAGCCACCGGATAGATCAAGGCAGAACGGATCTTGTTCTTGATCGCCATCGTTTTTTCCTGGTAAACCGCCAAGCGTTCGAGCAGCTGTTCCAGGATGCCGCCGGCTTCGCCAGCTTCAACCAGATTGCAGTACAGCGAATCAAAGTAAAGCGGATGCTTGCGAAACGCCGAAGACAGACTCGTTCCGGTTTCAACGTCGGAGCGAATGTCGGTGAGCATTCGCGTCATGCGGGGATTGGTACTTCCACGACCCACGATGTCGAACGACTGAATCAACGGGACGCCCGCCTTCATCATCGTCGCGAGCTGGCGCGTGAAGATCGCAATGTCTTTCTGCTTGATCGAGCGCCCGCCGCTCAAGCGGCGCTTCTTGACCTTGGTGACGAGAATTCCCTGGCGACGCATGCTCGCGCTGACCATGGCTTCGCCGCCGGCACGCATCTCGCCGCGGACCACTTTGCCGTTCTTGTCCTTGCCTTCCCACTCGAAGACGATTTCCTTGAGACTTTTTACGGCCGTTGCAGTCGCCATGATTCTTGCGAGGACTCCGTTCCCCGTCCCTTGGTTGTTTCTGCTACTCGTTCGTCACCGAGATAACTTCTTCGAGCGTCGTCACGCCGGCCCGCACCTTGATCAGCCCGGACTGGCGCAGATCGCGCACGTTTTCACGCTGCGCCTGTGCAGCCAGATCCATCGCCGTTCCTTCGGCCAGGATCAGCCTTTGTATCTCTTCAGTGATGGGCATGACTTGGTAAATGCCAACCCGCCCCTTGTACCCGTTGCTACACGCCGAACAGCCCACCGCCCGATAAGGTTTCCACGTGCCGTCAATATCGGACTCTTTGAACCCCGCCTTGAGCATGGCCTCGCGCGGATACTCGGCAGGTGCCTTGCAGTTCTCGCACAGTTTGCGAGCCAGGCGCTGGGCCGTGATGAGCAACACGCTGGAGGCGATGTTGAACGGCGCCACGCCCATGTTGAGCAGCCGGGTCAATGTTGTCGGCGCGTCGTTGGTGTGCAGGGTGGACATCACCATGTGGCCGGTCTGGGCGGCCTTGATGGCGATGTCCGCGGTTTCCAAGTCGCGAATCTCGCCAACCATGATGACGTCCGGGTCCTGACGGAGGAAGGATTTGAGGGCGACGGAGAAGTTCAATCCCGCCTTGTCGTTCACGTTGACCTGGTTGATGCCGGGCAGGTTGATTTCAGCCGGATCTTCAACGGTCGATATATTGACCCCTGGCTGGTTCAGGATGTTCAAGCACGTATATAGCGACACCGTCTTGCCGCTGCCGGTGGGACCGGTGACAAGCACCATGCCGTAGGGTCGACCGATCGCCTTGAGCAGGCGATCTTTCTCGATCTTTTCGTAGCCAAGCGCCTCAATGCCTAGCTTGGCGCTGGAGGGATCGAGAATCCGGATCACGATCTTCTCGCCGAAGAGCGTCGGCAGGGTACTGACGCGAAAGTCGATCGCCTTGTTGCCGAACTTGAGCTTCATGCGCCCGTCTTGCGGGACGCGCTTTTCGGCAATGTCCAGCCTTGAGATGACCTTGATTCGCGACGCCAGTTTGTCCTTGATCGCGATCGGTGGCTGCGTGATCTCGCGCAACTCGCCATCCACGCGGAAGCGCACGCGGTAGTGGTACTCGTAGGGTTCGAAGTGCAAGTCCGAAGCACGCGCGTTGATTGCGTCAATCAACATCTTTTGCAGGAACCGGACGACTGGGGCGTCTTCGACGTCGGGGGCGGAGTCCGCGGTTTCTTGAGGGGCGGTAACGTCGTCGGTGACGTCAAATTCGAAGTCGCCCGAGGTCAGCGTTTCAAGGGACTCCGAGGCAGTGGCAGTTGTTCCCTCCAGGATCTTCGCGAGCTTGTCATGCTCAACGATGACCCACTCAGGCGCGAGCTGCGTCGCAAACTTGATGCGCTCGACGGCCTCTTGGTCAGTGGGGTCGGCACCGCCGATGAATAGCCTGCTGCCGCGCTTTCCGAGCACGACAATCTGATACTGCGCCGCTAGCTTCGGGTCGACAACGTTGCGTGGCAGGCGCTGGACATCGGCGGCACCCAGATCGAAAAGGGGGAGCGCCAGCGCGTTGGACAGCGTGTGCGCGAGGTCGGCGGGTGACACCGCGCCGGCAGCGATGACCGACGCAATGAAGCTGGTTCGCTTGTCCTTTGCCGTTCGCACCAATTCTTCGGCAGCCTTGGCATTGAGCTTGCCTGCGTGCACAAGCACTCGCGCCACGCCGGACAGTGCGGATTGCGGAGCTTCTGCCAATGTATCCAAGATTCGTGCTCTCGATTCCGGACTGGGGAAAACCGCACGATCATCGCCGAATCGCGCGGACCTGTAAACGCCGACGCCCGAGCCTGTACGTCAACTTATCACAGCGGTTGCGACGGCAATTTGCAACAAGGTGAGCAGCCTTGCACACGAAGGTGGACGGAGGTACAAAATATGGTCGGGGTGAGAGGATTCGAACCTCCGGCCTCTACGTCCCGAACGTAGCGCTCTACCAGGCTAAGCTACACCCCGATGTATTTCGGCTCGAACTGCATCAACATAGCCGAGAACTCAAGATGAGCGCTCGACGGACCGAGCGCAGGAGTCTACCAGAGCGTCGCGGTACACCGAGGCCGGAAGTTGGGCCAAATTGCGGCTGGCCTTGTCGGCTTCGGCGCGGGCCGCCTCGCGGGTAGCCGCCACGGCGCCGGTGTGTCGGACGATTTCAACGATGTCCGGCAGTCGGTCGACTTCACCGTACTGAATCGCCGCCCGGATCAAGGCGCGCTCAGTGGACGAACCGCGTTCCATCGCAATCAGCAAGGGCAACGTCGGCTTGCCCTCGCGCAAGTCGTCTCCGACATTCTTGCCAAGTTCCGAAGTCGTGCCTTCGTAGTCGAGCAAGTCATCGACCAGCTGGAACGCCGTTCCAAGTGAGCGGCCGAAAGACGCACACGATTCCTCGATCGCGAGGTCGCTCCTGGCCAGCACCGCGCCGATGCGCGCGCTGGCCTCGAACAATTTGGCAGTCTTGAAGCGAATCACCCGCAGATAGTCCTCGACGGTGAGGTCTGGGTCATGCATGTTCATGAGCTGCAGAACTTCGCCCTCGGCGATCACGTTGGTCGCGTCAGCCAAGATCTCGAGGACCCGCATGTTGTCGATCGACACCATCATCTGAAACGCACGCGAATACACGAAATCGCCAACAAGAACGCTGGCCGAATTTCCAAACATCGAGTTGGCGGTTTGTCTGCCGCGCCGCAAGGCTGATTCGTCGACAACATCGTCGTGCAGCAGGGTCGCCGTATGAATGAATTCAACGGTCGCCGCAAGCTCAAAGCGCTCGGGGCCCCGGAATCCGAGCGCACCGGCAAACAGCAGCACCAACATCGGTCTCATTCGCTTGCCACCCGCGCTGATGATGTGGTGTGCGATCTGATTGATGAGTGCAACGTCGGACGCCAGTCGGCGATGAATGACGGCGTCAACTTCCCGCATCTCGGCTGACATCAATAGATGGGCTGATGACGCGGAGGCGGGTTCGAGCTTGGTGGGAGGTTGCACGCGCGAGGCTCTGATATTCTCCGAGGATTATAGAAATGCTTGCACCACTTGCCCTCGCAGCAGTACCAGCGATCACGGCGCCCTGCCCCGAGCGCGCGCGGCATCAAGTCGGCGCGCCGTTGAGTGCTATACTGTGCGGCTTCGCCATGGGTGCAGTGCAACGGCGCGCGCCCGGCAAATCAGTTGCAGTGTGAGAGAGCCGATATGTACGCAGTCATCAAAACCGGCGGCAAGCAATACCGCGTTGCCGCGGGCGAAAAGATCAAAGTCGAGCAAATCGACGCCGATGTCGGCCAAGAGGTGACGCTCGATCAGGTGCTTGCGGTTGGCAGCGGTGCTGGGTTGTCGGTCGGGTCTCCTTGGCTCGCTGGCGCGCATGTGGTCGCTCGTGTGCTGTCCCAAGGACGACACGACAAGGTCCGAATCTTCAAGATGCGCCGCCGCAAACATTATCAGAAGCGCCAAGGTCATCGGCAGGCGTTCACGGAGCTGGAAATCAGCACAATCAACGCCTGATGTTGGCAGCATAGATTTCAGGAGTCGGAAATGGCACAGAAAAAGGGCGGCGGCTCGACGCGCAACGGCCGTGATTCACAGCCCAAGATGCTGGGGGTCAAGGTCTTCGGCGGCCAGGTCGTACCGGCGGGTTCGATCATCGTTCGTCAGCGCGGTACCAAGTTTCACCCGGGCACGAATGTGGCCATCGGCCGTGATCACACCTTGTTCGCGTTGATTGACGGCACGGTAAGCTTTGCAGTCAGGGGCCCTTTGAATCGCCAGACCGTCAGCGTTCAGGCTGGATAACCAACCCCAACGCGCCGCGAGAAAGCCTCGGCGCGCCGGGGCTTTTTCATTGATGAAGCAGCATGAAGTTCATCGACGAAGCCAGCATCGAGGTCATCGCGGGGAACGGCGGCGGCGGATGCATGAGTTTTCGCCGCGAGAAGTTCATCCCGTTCGGGGGGCCTGACGGGGGCGACGGCGGCCGAGGAGGCAGCGTCTTCGCCATGGGCGACCGCAACCTCAATACCTTGATCGACTTTCGCTATTCGCGAAAACACGTTGCGCGCAATGGTGAGAACGGGCGCGGCTCCGATCAATTCGGTGCTGCGGCGCAGGACATCGTCTTGCGCGTGCCGATGGGGACGATCGTCACCGACGCCGAAACCGGCGAGACGCTCGCCGAACTCCTGGTGCCCGACGAGAAGGTGCTCCTCGTCAAGGGCGGTGATGGCGGCTTCGGCAACCTCCATTTCAAGAGCAGCACAAATCGGGCGCCGCGCCAGAAGACCATCGGCTGGCCTGGCGAACAACGGAAGTTGCGACTTGAGCTGCGCGTCCTGGCGGACGTGGGCTTGCTCGGCTTGCCCAATGCCGGAAAATCCACGCTGATTGCCGCGGTGTCGAACGCCCGGCCGAAGATCGCCGACTACCCTTTCACCACGCTGCATCCCAACCTCGGAGTAGTCCGTGTCGGGCCGGAGCAGAGTTTTGTCGTGGCAGACATTCCAGGGCTCATCAAAGGCGCCGCCGAGGGCGCCGGGTTGGGGCATCAGTTCCTGCGCCATCTGCAACGCACGCAGCTGCTCTTTCACGTTGTTGATTTGGCTCCGTTCGAAGACGGCGTCGATCCTGTCGACCAAGTCAAGATCATCGTGCACGAACTCGGAAAATTCGACCCTTCCCTGGTGCGCAAAGAGCGTTGGCTGGTGCTGAACAAGATAGACATGGTGCCTGCCGATGAACTTGAGTCGCGCGTCAAGACCCTTGTCAAACGGTTGAAGTGGAAAGGCCCGGTCTTCTTGATCTCGGCGCTGACACGAGCGGGCCTGGACCCGTTGATTCGCGCCGCCTACGAGCGAATCGCGGTCATGAAGAACCCACCGGTCCCTGAGACTGACCTGCGCTTCTCCAACGCAGGTGACACGCGCTGAGGTCGATTCATGGCGGGCATTCTGCAAAGTGCAAGGCGCATCGTCGTCAAAGTCGGTTCGAGCCTGGTGACCGACGAAGGACGAGGCGTCGACGCCCAAGCTGTCGGCAACTGGTGTCGTCAATTGGCATGGCTCGCAGCCGATGGTCGTGAGGTCGTCGTGGTCTCAAGCGGAGCAATCGCCGAAGGAATGAAACGCCTCGGCTGGTCCTCGCGACCTCGTGAAATTCACGAGCTGCAAGCTGCCGCGGCAGTAGGTCAGATGGGCTTGGTACAGATTTACGAAACGAAACTGCGCGAGCAGGGAATGGGCAGTGCGCAGGTTTTGCTGACGCACGCGGACCTGGCCGATCGTGAGCGCTACCTCAATGCGCGTTCGACGCTTCTCACATTGCTTCGCCTCAAAGTCGTACCTGTCATCAATGAAAACGATACGGTGGTCAATGATGAGATCAAATTCGGCGACAACGACACACTGGGGGCCTTGGTCGCCAACCTGATCGAGGCTGATGCGCTGATCATCCTGACCGATCAATCGGGTCTGTATTCGGCCGATCCGCGGATCGATAAAGGCGCGAAACTGGTCGAGCATGCCAGCGCCGGCGCCCCGGAACTCGAACGCATGGCCTCCGGCACCGGCAGCGATATCGCCCGAGGGGGCATGATCACCAAGGTGCTGGCCGCCAAACGTGCCGCGAGCAGCGGCGCATCAACGGTGATTGCGTGGGGACGCGAGCCCGACGTTCTGACCCGCCTTGCGCAGGGCGAGGCAATTGGCACGCTGCTGACGGCATCAACTCAAAAACTCGCTGCGCGCAAGCAGTGGATGGCAGATCATCTCCAATTGCGTGGGGCAGTCGTCATCGATGACGGGGCTCTGCGCAAGGTTCGCGACGAAGGCAAGAGCCTGCTCCCCGTCGGAGTGACGGAGGTCGTCGGCGACTTCCGTCGCGGCGACGTCATCGCGGTGCGAAGCAGCGCATCGATCGAAATCGCTCGTGGGCTGGCCAACTACAGCAGCACGGAGGCGCGCCTGATCGCACGCAAGCCGTCGAGCGCTTTCGAGGCCTTGCTTGGCTTCACCGGCGAGCCCGAGATGATTCACCGCGACAACCTCGTGCTGGCCTGAGATCAGGCCAGCGGCGCATCGTCCGGTAATGTTGGCGGCGTGGCGGAGTCGCTATCCCGCAGGGCAGCGCCGCCTTGGACACCCGGCCCGTCGCCCGGCGCGGCTCCTGACTGCTGCCGCATGCGCGACCGCAGGTATCGGTTGTGCGGGTGGCCGCGCGGGATGAACCGAGCCAATTCGGTCAACGCGAGTTGGTACACGTCGCGCTTGAAATCGATCACCGATTCGAGGGGAACCCAGTACTCGTTCCAGCGCCACGCATCGAACTCGGGGTGCTCGCTGGCACGCAGATTCATGTCGCTGTCGTGACCGATGAGCTGCAGGAGAAACCAGATCTGCTTCTGGCCACGGTAGTGGCCCCGCGCGTCTCGGCGGATGTAGTGGTCCGGAACCTCATAGCGCAACCAGTCGCGAGTGCGCGCGACGATGCGAACATGGTCGGGCAAAAGCCCGACTTCCTCGTGCAGCTCGCGGA
>JANNKM010000503.1:0-15511 GCA_031396305.1 Rhizobacter sp. | reverse complement strand
CCGGCAATGCGTCGGTGTTCGCGTTCGGCTTTGCGCTCGTCATGGTCTACCTGATCCTGGCCGCGCTCTACGAGCGCTGGGGCGTGCCGCTGGCAGTGGTGCTCGCCGTGCCGTTCGCGCTGCTCGGCGCGCTCTGCTTCGTGTTCCTGCGCGGCATGGAGAACGACATCTATTTCCAGATCGGGTTGGTCGTGCTGATCGGGCTGGCGGCAAAGAACGCGATCCTGATCGCCGAGTTCGCGATGCAGGGCATGGAGGCGGGTGCAACCGCACGCGAAGCCGCGGCCGATGCGGCACGCCTGCGCTTTCGGCCGATCGTGATGACCTCGCTCGCGTTTGTGCTGGGCGTCGTGCCGCTCGTGCTGGCCAGCGGCGCGGGTGCGGCGGCGCGCCAGAGCATGGGCAGCGGCGTGTTCGGCGGCATGATCGTCGCGACCTTCATCGCGCCGATCTTCGTGCCGCTGTTCTTTGCACTGCTCGCGCGCAAGGCCAGGCCGAGTCATGTGCATGCTGCGGTCATCCCGGCGAACGCCGGGATCCACCCGTCGCACAGCGCCCTGGATCCCGGCTTGCGCCGGGATGACAGCGAGGGGGGGCGACCATGACAGGCAGGCTGAACGCCTGGCGTGCCGCCTTGGGCGCGACCCACATTGTCGTTGCCATCGGTGGCATCAGCGTGCTGGCGGGATGCGCGACTTCTCCGCCCGCGACCACTCGCCCGCAGGTCACGTTGCCCGCACAGTTTTCTGCATCAGCCCAGGCACTGCAATCGGCCGCAGCGGGTGACTCGAGAATCGGCAGTGATTGGTGGACCCTGTATGGCGATCCCGGCCTGACGGAACTCGTCAACGCCACGCTGCGCAACAACACTGACCTGCGCCTGGCCGTGGCGCGTGTCGACGAGACCGCCGCGGTGCTTGGCCTGGCGCGAGCGGCGCAGTGGCCGACGGTCGAACTCGGTGGCTCGGTCACGCGCTCGCGCATCAGCACCTTGAACGGCCAGCCGGTTCCGAGCAGCGGCGCGGAGTCGACGTCGCACTGGATCGCCGCGTCAACCTCGTTCGAGCTCGACTTGTGGGGGCGGCTGCGCCAGGCCAGCGCGGTCGCGCAACAGCAGATGCTCGCCGCGGTGTACGCGCGTGACACCGTGGGAATCGCGCTCGCCGCGGCCACGGTCCAGGCTTATTTCGGGTTGCGTTCGCTCGATGCGCAACTGGCAGTGAACGCAGCCCAGCTGCGCTCGCGCAGCGACAGTCTGCGCCTGGTCGAACGCCGTGTCGCCGGCGGCGTGGCCTCGACGCTCGACGCGGCGCTGGCGCGCACCGCGCTGTCGGCGGTGCGTGCCCAGGTGCCCGATTTGCAACGCCAGCGCGGTCTGCTGCAACACCAGTTGGCGCAGCTCACCGGCCAGCCGGAACTGGCGATTTCCCCATCGACCGCGGCGTTGAACCTGCCGGCCATACCGCCGCCCGGACTGCCCGCGCAACTGCTGGAGCGCCGGCCTGACATCGCCCAGGCCGAGGCGCAGCTGAGCGCCGCGCGATTCCAGGTCGAGGTGGCACGCCGCGCGATCTGGCCGACGCTTTCGCTCACCGGGACCTACGGCAGCCAAAGCGCGTCACTCGCCGACCTGCTGAAGAGCGGTGCGCAATTCTGGGCTCTCGGTCCGGCCGCGCTGCTCACGCTGTTCGACGCCGGGCGCAACGAAGCGCGCACCGACCAGGCGCGCGCGCAGGCGGAACAAGCCGCAATCGGCTACCAGAAAGCCGCGCTCACGGCGTTTCGGGAAACGGCGGATGCACTCGTCACGGCCGAACAGAATGCGTTGCAGGAGGCCGAAGTCGAGGTTCAGCGAACCGAGGCGAACGAGGCACTGCGAATCGCGAACCGGCGCTATGACGCCGGCTACTCGGGGTTTCTCGACGTGCTCGAAGCCCAGCGCAGCGTTCAGGACGCCGAGCTTGCGCTCGTGCGGGTGCGCCAGGCGCGCCTAGATGCGAGCGTCGCGCTGATCAAGTCGCTGGGAGGCGGCTGGAGCGCGCCCGTCGACGCTGTGAAATAGCGCCTGCGGGCAGTCGATGCGCGGGGACTGGGTTTGCCCTACTTCGCGCCTTCGCTCAAGCGCCGTCCCAGCGAGACCGCGTAGGGTGCGGCACGACCCAGCAGAATCGGGTCGGCCGACGGCTCCACGCCCCTGGGTAGCGCGACCGGATTGAACGTCATGTTGACGCAGGCGCCGCCGGCATCGGCCTGCACCTGGCGAATGACCAGCTTCCCCACCGTCACTTTGCGTCGATCGTCGGGCAACGGCACGACGGCGCTGCTGACGCTGTCGCCCGGCTGGGCGAGTTGCAGATTGAAGTTGAACTCTGCCGGTGCAGCGGCGATGCGCTGGCGCAATTCATCGATCAGGAAGTCGGCCGGCTTGGCCTTGGCTTCTTCGTCGCTCAAGCCTTGCGTGCCGCCCACCGGCTCGAAGACCCATTTGGCGAACTGGCGGTTGCCCTTGGCGTCGATGAAGGCGAACGCGTTCACGCCCCAGTAGTTCACCTTGGCAAAGCTGGCGGGCACGGGCTGCGACGCCAGATACTTGCCTTGCAGCAACACGTCGGGGTTGGCCTCGTTGAATGCCTTGACCTTCATCGGGTCGGCCACTTTCGTCGCCGGGTCGGGCTGGCGTGACGCGAGCAGCGCCAGAAACTGTTCGGGCGATGAAGCGCCGAACACCGGTGCGGAAATGTTGGCCATCTGCCAGGTCTCGCCGTTGGGCAAGTCGAAGGCCAGCGCCAGGCCGCGCACCGATTTCGCGTTGTCCGGCGCCTTCGGGTTGGCCCCGCCCACGGAAAAACGCGCCACCACCGGCACCGGCCGGCCGCTGAACGCCGAGGCCGTGGACAAGGCACGGCCTTCGGCGTTGCCGATGAATTCACCGGTGGCGCACACGCCCTTGGCGCCGGAGCGCCGCGCCCCCGCGAATTTGCCGTTCGTCGCTTCAAACGCATCAACGATGCGCGTGGGCTCGACCTGCGCCTGGGCGGGAACAGCCATCCACTGCAAGACGGCTCCGAGCGCGGCGGCCAGGGCAACGGGCGGGTAACGAAGGCGATGCGGCATGTCAAGACTCCTTGGGGTGGTGAACGGGGGTGGGCAAAGGCCACCCCTGAGTCGCATCGGCGCGCCACACCTTACACCGCGACGGCGCGAAGTGCCCCCATCGCGACGATCTGCGACGATCCGCCCTGCCACCCTCAGCGACTGAGTTGCGCCGTGCGCCAATGCGCCACGGTGGCTTTGGCCAGCGCCAGCGTGGTGTCGATGCAGACGGCGGGAAGCGACGCCTCCATACCGGCCAGCGCGATCGGCAATTCGGTGCAGGCGAGCAGGATATGCGTCGCGCCGCGCCTGGAAAGGCCTTGCAGCACTTCGAGCGCCAACGGGCCCGACTGCGCGATCCGGCCGGCCTTTACGCCGGCAATCGCGGGCAGCAGCGAACGGTCGAGTTCATCGTCGGTGGGCGTCAGCGCGTGCATGCCGTGGCGCGCCAGGCAGCGCTCGAACAGCTTCG
Organism: Rhizobacter sp.; assembly: GCA_031396305.1. Taxonomy (GTDB): domain Bacteria; phylum Pseudomonadota; class Gammaproteobacteria; order Burkholderiales; family Burkholderiaceae_C; genus JAEMQF01. The sequence goes on along the minus strand of JANNKM010000503.1, from coordinate 11,946 downwards.
AGGCCAGTGTCGCGCGCGTGCCGACCACGCCCACCGTGGCACCACTGCCCGCCAGGCGATGCGCCTCCAGACAGCTCGCCTCGATGATGCTGATGAAAGGCACGGGGCAGCCCGCGACCAGGTCGTCGTACCAGTAGTGCGCCGTGTTGCAAGGCATCGTCAGCGCCGTGGCGCCAGCGTTGAGCAGCATGTCGCGGATTTGCAGCAGGCGTGGCAACGGCGACTCGGTGCCCTTCAGGATGGCGGACGGCCGCAGTGGAATGCGCGCGTCGTTGCTGATCAGCATCGGCACATGATCTGCGTCGTCTTCGGCCGGTGTCTGCGCGATCACCTTGTTCAGGTAGTCGGCCGTCGCCAGCGGGCCCATGCCGCCGATCACACCAATCATGGTGTGATGCCCCGCGGTCGAAGCAGGATCTTCGCCGCGCCCACGCGGCCCGAAACCAGATCGGCGAATGCCGCCGCGCCGTCGGCGAGTGTGCGTTCTTCAACCCACCGCAGACCGCCGAACTCACCGACCTGGGCCGCAGCAGCCTGGGCATCGAGCGGCGGGTTGCGGCGCGGGTCGTGGCCCTTGAACGCATGCAGGTCGGAGCCACAGATGCCCACGGCGTCCACGCGCAGGCGCACGCTGCCGTCTTGTGCGGCAGGGCGCGCCACGTCGTGCAGCTCGATCCGGTTCGGTGCGGTGTAGACCAGCGCTTGCATCGTGGGATCAGTGAGTGCGAAGGCCGTCATTTTGCGCCGATGCCGCGCAATGCACGCTGCATGAAGGCCTGCAACGCACCCGCCGATTGGAGGGCCGCGCAGGCCTCGCGCAGCGGCGCCGCGCGTCGGCTGCACAGCACGACGGCCGCGCCGGCCCCGGCCAGCGCGGTGGCGATGGCCAGGCCGATGCCGGAAGAGCCACCGGTCACAAGTGCTACACGGCCGGTGAGCGAAAACAGCGCGCTCAACTCGGGCAGCGTGGCCGCGCTTGTCATCGTGGCGCCAAGGTGTCCTTGAAGGCGTGCAGGTAGCCGTACAGCGCCACCGAGCCGCCGGTGTGCAGGAACACGACGTTCTGACCGCGTCTGAAGTGGCCATTCCGGCACAGGTCGATCAGGCCGGCCATGGCCTTGCCCGAGTACACCGGATCGAGCAGGATGCCTTCCAGGCGTGCGAGCATCGTCACCGCTTCAATCATCCCGGGCGTCGGCAGTCCATAGCCGGGGCCGACGTAATCGCAATTGGCGACCACGTTGTCGCGCGCGATCGAGCCCGGCACGCCGAGCAGCTCGGCCGTTTCATTGGCCAGCGCAAAGACGCGCTCTTCCTGCGCCTGCTTGGCCGCACGCACGCCGATGCCGAGAATCGGAATCTGCGAACGTGCGCCGTACAGGCCCACCACCAGCCCGGCCTGCGTGCCGGCGCTGCCGGTGGCATGCACCAGGGCGTCGAACGCAACGCCCATGTTGTTCGCCTGGTCCATGAGTTCGAGCGCGCAGGTCACATAGCCAAGCGCGCCCACGGGGTTCGAGCCGCCGCCGGGGATGATGTAGGGCTTGCGGCCCTTGGCGCGCAACTCTTGCGCGAGCGTGGCCATCGCGGCGTTCATGTCGGTGTCTTTCGGCGCTTCGGTGACGCTTGCGCCAAAGAGGTAGTCGAGGAAGACGTTGCCCGAGTGTTTGTAGTCGTCGAACTTGTAGCCGGTGCGGTCTTCCAGAATGATGTGGCTTTGCATGCCCAGCTTCGCCGAAATTGCAACTGTCTGGCGCGCGTGGTTGGATTGCGTCGCGCCTTGCGTGATGACGGTGTCGGCGCCTTGTTGGACGGCCTGCGCCATCAGGTATTCGAGCTTGCGCGTCTTGTTGCCCCCACTCGCCAGGCCGGTGCAGTCGTCCCGCTTGATCCACAGGTTAGGGCCGCCCAGGGCCTCGGACAGGCGTTTCAGCGGCTCCAGGGCGGTCGGGCCGTGGGTGATGCGGATGCGGGGGAATTTTGAGAGTTTCATGGTGGGTCTCGGGTGGGGTTGAAACAGGGCGACGGCGCGCGGGAGCTTGCTCAGGGCCCGGTGTCGGTGAGGGCGGCGCGCAGTACGTCACCGATGGCCTGGCAGTCGGGCTGAGTCAGGGCCAACGGCAGGCGCATGTCGCACAGGCCGCCGAGCACACGTTCGGCGTTGGGCAGCACTTGCGCCTGGCCGAAGTAGCGCCAATGCGTCCACACGCTGGTGAAGCCCACCGGCTCGTCGGCGCCGAACCACTTGATGTGCACACCGCGCTCAGCGCATGCAGTGATGAAGCGCTTGACTTGCTCGCGCGACAAGTCTTGAAGCGAAAACTGGATCGAGCTGGCGACGTACTGTTCGTCTTTCGGGCGCTGCGGCAATCGCAGGTGCGGCACGCCGGTGAGCGCGGCCGTCATCCAGGAATGGCGTTCGTTCCAGCGCCGGCAGCGCTCGAGCAGCACGTTGCTTAACTGCGGCCGGGCCACGGCGGCGGCGAGGTTGCTCATGCGCAGGCTGAAGTTGGGCGTGACGTACTTCCAGCGTTCGAACACGGCGTCCTCCGGCCGCGCGACGTGCGAGGCGTAGAGCATGTAGCTGCCGGAGAACAGAATCGCCTGCGCGGCGACGTCTTCGTCGTCGGTCGCAAGCAGGCCGCCTTCGCCCGCGTTGGCATGCTTGTAGCTTTGCAGGCTGAAGCAGCCCGCCCGGCCCCAGGTGCCGGTGGCCTTGCCGGCCCAGGCCGCGCCCATCGTGTGCGCACAGTCTTCGATGACTTGCACGCCGTGGCGCCGGCAAATCGCCGTCAGCGCCGTCATGTCGCAGATGTGGCCGCGCATGTGCGACAGCAGCAGCGTCTTCGCGCCGCTCGACGCTGCCTTGCGTTCGAGGTCGGTCAGGTCGATGGTGTAGTCGTCGGACACGTCAACCAGGACGGGTACTGCGCCGGCATGGGCCAGCGCGCCCGGCACCGGGGCCAGCGTGAAACAGTTCGACATCACGGCGTCACCCGGCTTCACTCCTGCAGCCTTCAGCGCGACGAACATCGTCGAACCGCAGGAGTTCATCGCGACGCAGTACTTCATCCCCAGCTCGCGCGCGAACTCGGCTTCGAGCGCCGACACCTCGCTTGGCTTGCCGCCGGTTTCGCCGTAGCGGTGCAGCTTGCCGCTGGCCATCAACGCCAGCGCGGCTGCAACGCCTGCGGCAGGAATGGGTTCCTGCTGGGTCAGGTCGAGTTCGAGACGGGGCGCTGTCATGGCGGGGCCTTCAACGCTGATGCCCGCCCAGCGTGCCGAGTTCGAATTTCTCGTCGGGGTAATACTTGTGCAGCCGCACGTCGCCGGTGCGCGCATGGCCCTCCATGCCTTCGAGGCGCGAGATGCGTGCGGCCACCTGACCGACAGTGCGCGAAGCGTCGCGCGTCAGACGCTGCCAGGTCACGGTCTTGATGAACTTGCCCACCGACAGCCCACCCGAATAGCGCGCAGCGCCCTGGGTCGGCAGGATGTGGTTCGGTCCACTGCACTTGTCGCCATAGGCGACGGTGGTCTCTTCGCCGAGGAAGAGGGACCCGTAGTTCGTCAGGTTGTCGAGCCACCAGTCGAGGTCGCTGGCCAACACCTGCAAGTGTTCACTGGCGTATTCATCGCTGACCTGCACCACTTCTTCACGCGTGCTGCACAAGATCACTTCGGCGTAGTCACGCCATGCGGCGCTGGCGGCGGCGCGCGCCACGTCGGGCCACGCGGCGATGACCGAAGGCGCGAGCGCCAGCACCTTTTCACCGACGGCGCGCGACGTCGTGATCAGCCACACCGGCGAATCGGGTCCATGCTCCGCCTGGCCGATCAGGTCGGCGATCACGATTTCCGGATCCGCGTTTTCATCGGCAATGATGGCCGACTCGGTGGGGCCGGCGACGACGTCGATGCCCACGCGCCCGAACAGCATGCGCTTGGCCTCGGCAACGAAGCGGTTCCCCGGCCCGACGATGATGTCGGCCGGTTTGCCGCTGAACAAACCGTACGCCAGCGACGCGACGGCCTGCACGCCGCCCAGCGCGAGCACGGTGTGTGCGCCGCACAGCTTCATCGCGTAAAGGATCGCCGGGTTGATGCCCTCGTCCTTGTGCGCCGGCGATGCGGCGACGATGTTCTTCACCCCCGCCACCGACGCCGTGCCCACGCTCATGATCGCGCTGGCCGCGTGCGCGTAGCGGCCGCCCGGCACGTAGCAGCCGGCGGTGTTGCAGGGAATCAGACGCTGGCCGGCGATCAGCCCGGGCAGCAGTTCGGCCTTGAATTCATGCATTGAATCGCGCTGCCGGCGCGCGAAGTCCTGCACGCGGTCGCGCGCGAACCTGATGTCGGCCTTGGTGCCTTCGCTGAGCGCTTTTTCGGCTCTCGCGAACGTTGCCTCGCCGACGACGATGTCGCCCCGCCAGCCGTCGAACTGACGCGCCAGCTCCTTGACCTTGGCTTCGCCGCCGGACTCGATCTCGGCGAGCATGCGGCGCACCGTGTCCGCGGTGGCGGTGTCGATGGCCTGCACCGGCGGTGTGGCCTTCTTGAGGTACTCGATGGTCATGCGCGTGTCCTTCGAACTCGAGTGCATCGGCCAGGCCGCCGCTGCGGGATCGGCTTCGCCGGGCCGCTGGCGGCGTCCCCTTGAAGCAGGGGCGGCGCCAGCCGCTGCGGGTGGGTCAATTCGTGCGGGTCGCAAAGGCCTTTAGCACCGGATCCTTGTCGATCAGCTTCAGGTATTCGCCCAGCGGCGAGTTCGCGATCGCCAGCGCCAGCGCGGTCGTGACGACGAGCACGATGCCGCCCGCCGTGGCTGCGCTCGAATGGGCTGAGAACGGTACCGAACAGCCGTTCGAGAGGGTACGGCTGGCCGGCGGTAACGCCAGGGCGCTGCTGTTTCATGGAGCGCCATTCTCGCGCCCCGCGCTGAACTTGCGAAAGCCCGACAGGCTCCTAGATCACGTCGAAGCGCGCCATCATCGCGTGATCCTCGTGTTCGAGGTTGTGGCAGTGGAAGACGAAGGGGCCGGTGTAGTCGCGGAACTTGACGAACACCTCCACCTCGCTGTTCGGGCCGAGCGTGATCACGTCCTTCTTGGCCAGGCCGTCGCGTTCGAGGCTCTGGCCATAGTCCGGGCCATTGCCATCGAACGGCAACTTGCCGTTGCGCTTGAGCACGCGCATGAATTCGTGATGCACGTGAATCGGGTGCCACCAGCCGCCGGACTTGTTGATGAGGCGCCAGATCTCGCCGCGGCCCCGCACGGGCCTGGCGACCACACGGCGCAGGTTACCGGCAAGCTCGCCGTTGATCTGCCACTGCCCATTGCCGCGCCCGAATTCGAAGTTCCGGATCGGCACGCCACGCAACTCGCTGGCCGGGACCGGCGTGAACGGACGCAGCACCTCGGGCACACGGCTCGGGTCCGGCACCGCTTCTTCGAGCCTGAATTTGAGCAGTTGTGTGCCTCGGGCCGACAACTCAGGCCGTTCGAACTTTCCCTTGGGCCCGCGGCCATCGTCCTGGATCATGCGGTTTTCGATGAACAGTTCGGTGAACTGCGGGTGTGCGAACTGGCTGAAGTCGATGACAACTTCAATGCGCTCGCCCATGCTGATCATGAAACTCGGGCGTTTCACCGGCCGGGCCATCAATCCGCCTTCGGTGGCGATCTGGGTCATCGGGTAGGTCTTGCCCTTGGCGTCGGCGAGGAACATCTGATAGACGCGTGCGTTCGAACCGTTCAGGAAGCGAAAGCGGTACTTGCGCCGCTTCACGTTCAGGTAGGGCTGCACCATGCCGTTGACCAGGTACTTCTCGCCCATGAAGCCGTCGAGGTTGAACACGTCGTAGATCAGCTCGCCATTCAGGCCGAAGGTTTTTTCCTGGAACATGAGCGGGATGTCGAAGGCGCCGCTGGGCAGGTGCAACGCGTTGGGCGCCATGGCCGCGTTGAGTTCGTCGCCGGTGTCGCGAATTTGCTCGACGATGTCCGCCGGGGTGCCCGGCGGAACGACCGGGTTGTCGTAGACCAGGAACATGCCCGCCAGGCCGCGATACACGTTTTGTGCGGTGAAGTCGACGATGTGGTCGTGGTACCACAGCGTCGAGGGGCGTTCGCTGTGGTCGCACTCATCCGTCGTGCCGGTGCGCAAGTCGTCGAGGAAGCCCGGGTCACACAGGGGATAGGCGTAGTCGAAGTGCTCACCGCGCCCGAAAGTGGGCTTGAACGGCATGCCGTTGGCAAGCGTGGCATCGGTCGGGAAGCCGTCGAAGCGCGCCGGGTGGTGGCCGCCATGGAAATGCACCGTGGTGCGTGGTTCGCCGAAACCGACGTGCTGGTTCGCCGCGGGCAAGCGGTTTTCATGACGCACGATCGTGCCGCTGTAGGCGTCGTGCGCCTGGTAGCGCTTGAAGGTCGGGCCCAGCGCGTAGTTCCAGGTTTCGCCCGGGGCCAGATTGCCATCGCGGTAGCCCCAGATTTCAGTGGCAGGCAACTGCGAATGAAACTTCACCGAGCGAACTTCGGCAATCACCCGAAAGAAGCCCGCTTTGCCCTTGACCTGGCTCGGATCGACGTACTGGGCGGCCTCAGGGTTGAGATCGGCGAATGGCAGCGCCCCGGGCTTGAAGTGGAGTTCGCGCGGCGTCGGCGGCAGCGGCAGAGGGTCAAGGAAAGACGTGGTCAGGGGGCGCAGCGACCCCGAAACCATGGGCTGGGCGTTGACAGAGGACGCCAGAAACGAGGGGGCACCTGCAGCGCTCCAGAACCCGAGGTTGAACCATGTGCGCCGCTTCAGCATGTCGGAACTCCCGTGTCGGTTTGTTGTGATCGTGCGGCGCCCGGCGCACCGCGCATTCGCGTCAGGACCAGCGTGTCACGCTGGAGAAAATCTGGCGCGCGTCTGCCAGCGCCGAGATGCGGCTCCAACGCCCGCGCGCCTGGTTGCCGTAGGTGAGCATTCCGGTGTGCTGTGTCTTGTCGCGATCGATGGCCGGGTCGCGGTCGTACGCGCCGAGCGCGCGCCGAATTGCGTCGACGTGCTCGGGGCGCCCGGTCAGAAACTGCCAGCCGGGCCGCGCGTCGAAGCGATCGGCATAGCCTTTCAGTACTGCCGGGGTGTCCTTCAAGGGGTCGATGCTCAGCGACAGCAAGTGCACATCGCGGCCGAGCCGTTCGCCCAGCAACGATTGAACGCGGGCCAGGTTCGCCATCGTCATCGGGCAGATGTCGCCGCACTGCGCATAGATGAAATTGATGACGACACTGCGGTTGCCGTGCACCAGGTCATCGTAAAAGTGCAGGCGGCGACCGTCCTGGTTGAATAGTGGGAGGTTCGGAAAGACGGCCCGACCCGGTGCGCCGGCGGTCGGCCCACTCGTTGCCGACCCCGACAGCGCCAGTGCGCCCATGCCCATCGCGATGCCGAAACTTCGGCGCTGAGTCATCTCGAAACTCCAAGAAAGTTACGCAACGAAACAAATGCTAACCTGTAAGTGGTCAATACGGGGTCAAAGCCAAAAAGACCGCTTGCATTCGTCTGGTAATACGATTCATTGACGATTCACAAAGGTTCGACATGCCGCACGACTCTCCTGATCCTCTGAAGATGACGGTGGCATTGGTGGACGAAAGTGCGCCGCGCCACCGCAGCGGAGCGGTAGCTCGCATGGTGAGCATGCCGGTGGCGACGCTGCGGGTCTGGGAGCGTCGCTACCGCGTCACGACGCCCTTCTTGACCGCCAGCGGCCAAAGGCTCTACAGCGCAGTTGAGGTGCGGCGTATCGCGCAGATCAAACAGTTGACCGAACTCGGCCACGCGATTGGCAGCCTGGCGGCGCTCGACATGGCGCAGCTCCAGGCCGTCAGAGCAACCCACACGAATGCCCTGGCCGAAGCGACCCGAGAAGTTGCCCCGGCCGCGAGCCGCGGCAGGGCCGACGAGCTGCAGCAGTCCTTGCGGCTCATCGTCGTCGGCGCGGGGCTCGCAGCCAGAGTGGTCAAGCCCGCGGTCTTGCGTCAGTTGAGCTGCCCGCCGCGGATCGTGGGTGTATTCGACAGTGCGGCTCAGGCGGCTGCGTCGCTGCGCCCCGATTCGGCCGACGCCCTGCTGTTGCAGTTGAATGGCCTGTATCCCGGCTCGCTGCGAGAGCTTCAGGCCGCGGCACCGTCCCTGCTCGACTTGCCCTGCGCCGTGGTGTACACCTACGCTTGCGCCGCCGTATGCCGGCAATTCACTCAAGCGGGCCTCGTGCTGGTGCGAGAGACGAACGACGATGCGGTGCTTGGCAACTGGTTGCGCAGCGTGGACCGACCCGATACGTCGGCGCCGCTGGCGTCAGCCTCCCCCGTACCGCCTGCGCTGGACGATCTGGCGGTACCGGCGCGTCGCTGGGATGACGCGAGCTTGGCCGAGATTGCGGCGATGTCGTCGACGATTGCCTGCGAGTGCCCGCGCCACGTGACCGAGTTGTTGACGCTGCTCTCGCGCTTCGAGGCCTACAGCACCGAGTGCGAGCCGCTCAGCGCCGAGCATGCGCAACTGCACTCGTACCTCCGGCAGGTGGCGTCGAGATCGCGCGCCGCTTTCGAGGTGGCGCTGGAGCGCATCGCCCTGCAAGATGGACTGCTGTTGCCGCCTTGAACTCAGGCCCCGAGCTCCGCAACGCGATGTTCGACTGGTCGCGGTGCCAGCGGTCGCGGTCGTCGAGGCTCAGCAACCGCGCCACGTGACGTGAAAGTTGCGGTTGCACGTTGAGCAAGTTCAGTTCGAGGTCGGGCCGGCCGCGAGCCCGAAACGCAGCTTCCGTTGTTGGCGTCGGAGGGCGCGCAGTGCAGCCTATGCCCGGTTGCCGGCGAACCGCGCTTCGAGCGCGTCGCCCAGGCGCTGCCACACCAGCCGCATGCGCCGGCTGCGCCGCAGTTCGTCGTGGGCGCACAGCCACACTTCCTGCTTCAAGCCGACCCGGTCCGCGAGCACACGGCGCAGTCCGGGGCGCTCGGCGGCGATGTCGACGAAGTACATGCCGATCGCCGCGCCGCACTCGACAGCCGCCTGTAGCGCGAGCACGAAGTCGCTGCGCCAGCGGAAGCGCAATGGTGCGGCGGGTCGGTGACCAAGCAGGGCCGCCGCGATCGGCATTGGCTCGCGGTCGAAACCGACGACGACGCCACCCACAGGTTGCACGAAATCCTTCGGCTCGCCGAAACGCGCGATGTAGTCCTCGTGGGCGAACAGGCCCATCTCGGTGTTGCCGACCTTGCGCACGATCAGGTCACCTTGCTGCGGACGGAAGTGACGCACCGCGATGTCGGCGTCGCGGCGCAATAGGTTGTCGCTGCGGTTGCTCACGGTCAGCTCGATTTCGAGTTCGGGCTGTTCGTGCAACAGCGGCGCGAGCAGGCGCGGCACGACGTGGTAGCCGTAGGCTTCGGAAACCGCGAGCCGTACGACGCCGACGATGCGCTGCGGGCTCTCCGTGAACAGGCGCGCGGCGTCGCGTACCGCCTGATGCATCGGCGCGGTCGCTTCGAACAACGCATCTGCACGCTCGCTGGCCTTGAGCTTGCCTGGCAGCCGCACGAACAGGGTCTCGCCCAGCAACGCCTCGAGTTCGCGCAGGTGCCGCCCCATGTTCGGTTGCGTCGTTCCCAGGCGGCGTGCCGCTTCGGTCAACGTGCCGGTGTCATAGATCGCGACGAATGAGCGCAACAGGTTCCAGTCGTCCAGGCGCGGACCGGGCGGCGCGGCGGCGCTGAGCTCGGGCACGGATGGAACGCGCTTTGCCATGGCATGCAGTTTCGCATGGCAGGCATGTCAGTCGTGGCGTAGGCAGCGGGCCGATTCGACGCGACAGTGGTGTTGCCGGACTCGACGGCGAAGCCCAACTTGCAGCGAAAGGAAACACAATGACCCCTCGCCCCGACCATGCCATCAACCGGCGCCGCGCCATCGAACTGGTCGGCGGCGGCCTGGTGTTCGCCGGCGCCGCTCTGGCCGGCTGTTCGTCTGCCTATCCGGCGGCGAGCGTGCAGGCCTGGCAGAAGAGCGCCGACGACGCCGACGTGCGCCGCTTCATGCTCGCGCACGCCCTGTTGGCGCCGAACCCGCACAACCGCCAGCCGTGGCGCGCCGACCTGCGCCGCGCGGATGAGATCACGCTCGTTTGCGACCAGGACCGGCTGCTGCCGGAGACCGACCCGTTCGGGCGCCAAATCCTGATCGGCTGCGGCGCGTTCATCGAACTCGCGGTGATCGCTGCAGCCGAGCGCGGCCACCGCGTGCAGGTGCTGCTGTTTCCCGATGGCGAACCTGCCACGCGCGAATTGCCTGGCGGGTATGCTGTGGCGCGCCTCGTGTTGAGCCGCAATGCGTCCTCACCGCGCGACGCCCTGTTCGCTCAGATCCGGCGCCGCCACACCAACAAGGACGCTTACGACAACGCGCGCCGGGTACCGACTCCGGCCTGGCAGCAACTCGCGTCGAACTCGCGCAGCCTCGGCCTGCTGGCGGGGGAAATCGTCGATCCGGTCGGCATTGAACAGGTGCGTGCAATCACTCGCGCAGCGTTCGAAATCGAAATGATCACACCGCGCACCTGGCTCGAATCGGCGCGCCTGTTTCGCATCGGCCCGCGCGAGATCGAACAGCACCGCGACGGCATTTCGATGATGGGCACGATGCCGAGGCTGGCCAGCAGCATCGGCCTGTTCGACCGCTTCGAAGTGCCGACGCGCGGCAGCAGCAATTTCGCGCGCGCTATGGAGCGCTGGACACCGCACGAAACGTGCAGCGGCTACCACTGGATCGCGTCGCGCGGCAACAGCCGGCGCGCCCAGGTGGACAGCGGCCGCGCGTATGTGCGCGCCCATCTTCAGGCCAGCGCCGCCGGGCTGGACATGCACCCGCTGTCGCAGGCGCTCCAGGAGTTCGCGGAAGTGCGCCCGCAGTACGAGGCGATGCATCGTCTGCTCGGTTTCGACCCGGCGCAGACGACGATCCAGATGCTGGCGCGAGTGGGCTACGGCGCCTCGGCCGCACCCGCCACACCGCGTCGAGATCTGGCGCAGCTCGTCAGCGCGTGAGCGCGACTGCGCCGGTCGGGGCGCTGGAGCCAGGGTCCCGGGCGGTCAGGCAGTGGGCGCGCCGCCCGGTGCGGGGGTGCCGCGGCGTCACGGCAGGTTAATCGCCTTGAAGCGCGCAAGAGTCTTGAGCCGAGCCTGTCCATGGTCGACCACCGGCCAAGGATAGTTCTTGCCGAGCTCGACACCCGCGCTGGCCAAGTCGATCGGGCGTGCGGTCCACGGCGCATGGATTGCCGTGTCCGGCAACGCGGCGAGTTGCGGCAGGTGGCGGCGAATGAACTCTCCCGACGGATCGAACCTCTCGCTCTGGCGCACCGGATTGAAGATGCGGAACCAGGGCTGCGCGTCGCAGCCTGTGGACGCTGCCCATTGCCAGCCGCCGTTGTTCGCGGCCAGGTCGAAGTCGTTCAGGTGCTGCGCGAAGTAGCGTTCGCCCCAACGCCAATCGAGTCCGAGGTCTTTCACGAGAAAGCTCGCCACCACCATGCGCAGGCGGTTGTGCATGTGGCCGGTGCGGTTGATCTGCGCCATCGCCGCGTCCACCAGCGGGTAGCCGGTGCGGCCGTCGCACCACGCCGCGAACAGTGCTTCGGCGGTTGCGCCTTGTTCCCACTGCACCGCATCGAACTCGCGTCTGAAGCAGGACTCCACGACGCGCGGGTGGTGGTGCAGGATCTGGTGGTAGAAGTCGCGCCAGATCAGCTCCGACAGCCAGGTCGCCGCACCAAGGGTGGCGCTGGCCGATCGGTGTTGCATGCGCTGCCACGCCGCGCGCGCCAGCTCGCGCACCGACACCGTGCCGAACCGCAGGTGCATCGAAAGTTGACTCGGCCCGATTCGCGCCGGG
>JANNKM010000474.1:0-37254 GCA_031396305.1 Rhizobacter sp. | reverse complement strand
GGTCGATGTCGCTGATCAGCGGCGGCACGGCACCGAAGCCCTTGAGCAGCGGCGGCAGCAGCGCCGCGTCGGCTCGTGCGCCGGCCGGATCTCCAGCGCCATCTGATGGTTGGCGCCGAGGTCGATGGTCTGCACGTGCTTGCGGTCGCGCAGGTCCCAGAAATGCACCGAGTGACCGTACTTGTTCGACAGCAGGTCCTCGGCGACGATGCCGTTCTCGAACTGCGGAGGCAGGCCCCATTCGCTGCTCACCATGTAGTCGCGCGGCAGGTTCCACCAGAAGTCGTAGTGCAGCTTCTGCGGGCCGCGGTCGATTTCCCACTTGCCGCGGATCTCGAAGGTCTCGCAGTCCATGATGAACACGCCCGGCGGCCCTTGCGTGCCGTCCTTGCCGCCGCCGCCCAGCGTGCTGATGTAGATGCCCTCGGGCCCGCAGTGCACGGTATGCGGGCGCGAGTAGCCGGTCTTGCGCAGCACCTCTTCGGGTTCGATCGTCTTGATGAGCTTCGGCTTGCTCGGGTCGGGCTGGGTGTCGACGATGTAAATGCGTGACGAGCGGATTCCCGGGATGATCAGGTAGCGACGCTGCAGGAACGCATGGCCTGACATGGGCGAAAGCGCCGAACTGCACGCGTTCCAGCCGAAGTGATGGAACTCGTCGCCGCGGTTCGGAAAGTCGAGCCGGTGCAGCACCGAGCCGTAGGTCTTCGATTTCGGGTCGACGTCGACGACGGCCAGCGCATCGGATCTCGACTGGTCCGGCGACAGCAGCACCGTGTAGGCGATTTTTTCCGCATCGGCTTCCATCGCCAGGCGCGCAGAGGGGTGGAACGTGGGATCTGGGCGCAGGGTCTCCAACATGATCAGCTCCTTCATAAGACCAGGGGCGTTGCGTGCGGCCGTCGGACTCGCGCGCAGCGGTCGGGCCGCAAGCATCGCGCTTTGGATGCAGATGTCAAGGTCCGGCGTGCGCGAACTCCCGATGCTGGATTGCGCCACGGCGCTGGCCGCACCCGACCGGGCCGCGGTAGGATCGGCAGCACAGCGCAAACGGAGGCCCCATGGCGAAGAAATCGATGCAAGCCGAACCCTACGAGTTCGAATTCGATCCTCAGTCAACCGCGCTCGTCGTCATCGACATGCAGCGCGATTTCGTCGAGCCCGGCGGCTTTGGCGAGGCGCTGGGCAACGACGTGTCGCCGCTGCAGGCGGTGATCGCACCCATCAAACGCATGTTAGACGCGGCGCGTGCGATGGGCATGATGGTGATCCACACGCGCGAAGGCCACAGCCCCGATCTGGCGGATTGCCCCCCCACGAAAATCGTTCGCGGCCGCGGCGCGATCCGCATCGGCGACCCGGGTCCGATGGGGAGGTTGCTGGTGCGCGGCGAACCCGGCCACGACATCGTTCCCGAGCTGTACCCGATCACCGGAGAAGTCGTGATCGACAAACCCGGCAAGGGCGCGTTTTGCGCGACCGACTTCGACCTTATCTTGCACAACCGCGGCATCAAGTCGCTGATCGTCTGCGGGGTGACCACGGAGGTGTGTGTGACGACGACGGTGCGTGAGGCGAACGACCGGGGTTACGAGTGCGTCGTGTTGTCGGACTGCGTGGGCTCCTACTTCTCGGAGTTCCAGCGTGTCGCGCTGGAGATGGTCAAGGCGCAGGGGGCGCTGTTCGGCTGGGTAGCTGATTCGAAGCGCGCGCTCGCGGCGTTGCGCGGGTAGCGGCTTCAACCGATCACGGCCAACGCCTTCGCTGCACCGCGAACGGCGTCAGTCACCAGGCGGCGATCGAAGCTGGCCAGTTGGCCGCGTTGCGAATGCGCGAGCGCCAACAAATAACTGTCGGTTACCTGCGCCGAGCTCAGCAGGCGTGTTGCGTCGAAGACCTTCTGATCGCGCAGGCTCAACGCGTCCGGCCAGAAGCTATGGCCGGGCAGAGCCGTGAGCCCGGCCAGCAACGACATGACGGCGGCAGGCGACCCTGGCGTGTTGGGGTAGCGTGAGTAGCCAACGATTCGAATCACGCCGCTTTCCGTCATCGGGCAGGTTGCCCACGAGCGATGGCCCTCGCTCGCAAACCACTCGTGCGCTGCGTCGTGCTGCACATGCCCCGGGTCGATCAAGGCGATCAGAACGTTGACGTCGAGGAGGTAAGTCACCCCGGCAGCTCGTCGCGCAATTGGTTCACCAGCTCCATCGTCACGGGCACCGCGCCCGCCCGCGCGGCGAGCAGCGGAATGCCGTTGCGCTTGCGCGCGCGCGAAGCCGGCGGGCGCAGCGCCTGACGGCTCAGGTCGGAGATGACTTCGCCCAGCGACCGTCCCTGGCGCTGGGCGATGCCTTTTGCGGCGAGCAGCACATCGTCATCGATCGTCAGCGTGGTCCGCATTTCGCCTCCCGGGTACGCACCCCGATCGCATCAAACATCACGCATCGTACATCAATCGAGACGTTCCCGCATCAAGTCTTGGCCGCTCCCGGGGACTGACCGCGCTCCAGAATGAGGCAAGTCGCCCCGAACATCACATACCCCAGCGCGACCAGCGGCGACACCGCCCAGCCGAGCTGCGCTCCATGGATCAACCCGATGTAGGCGAGCGCTGCGCCAGCGAAAGCCCAGCCCGCCGCGTGGCGCATCTTGTTGTCGATGACGTAAACCGCCATCGCCCCTAACACCATGCCGGCGAGCACCGATCCGCCGCCCACCGACTCCAGCCCCTTGTAGAGCACGCCGAAGCCGCCGAGCTTGTCCAGGCCCACGGCGGCGGCGTTCGTTCCCGCAGCACCGAGTGCACCGTCTATCTGCGTCTTCGCCCACTCGGCGATGTTCGGAATGAGGGCCAGGATCACCGCCGGCGCGTGCTTGGCGGGGGACGCCTGGAACGCCTGAGCGCCAATCACGAGGCCGATGTAGAGCAGGATAGGCAGGATCGCCACGAGCGGGATCAGCGCGAGAAGCAGCGCCGTCAAGCCGAGAAAACACACCAGGGCAATCGCGACGCCGGTCGCGAGCGAATAGCCGATTCGCCCGCCCACGGCTTTCCAGCCCGGGTGGCCGATGTAGACCGCTGGGGGGAAGGGGCTGCCGAGCATCGAGCCGACGACGGCACCCAGGCCGTCAGCGAGCAGGATCTTGCGCAAGTTGTAGTTGTCACCGGCGGCAGAGGCGCTCTCGACGTTGTTCATCGCCTCGGTGAAGTTGTAGATGCCCAGCGGGATCGCGGTCACGAGCAGCGGCGCCACTTGCGACAAGCCGCTCCACACGTCGGCGGAGAAAATCGGCACGTGCAGGCCGAACTGCTGGAAGGACTTGCCTAAAGCGTCGATCTTCACGTAATCGCTCCAGCCGAGCAGCGCCGCGCCCCAGCCGATGACCGAGCCGACAATCACCGCCACCAGCCCACCGGGCAAGCCACCGGGCATGCGCATGTTCGCCGTCCACGCGATCAGCACGATGGCGAAGCAGACCAGGCCGATCCACGGCGTTTCCCACATCTGGAACGCCGGGCGCATCGAAATGAACGCGATCGAGATGCCCGCCAGCGTGCCGAGCATCGCCGCGCGCGGCGTCATCGAGCGGATCGCCGGGCCGACGAAAGCGCCGAGCAGCACGATCACGCCGATGATGAAGCACCACGCCAGACCGGCTTGCCACGCCAGCATCGGGTCTTTCGTCTTCAGGTAGGTCGGCAACATGATCAGGAACACGACGATGAACATGTGCGGCACGCTCGGGCCGTAGGGCATTGCCGTCACGTCGCTGCGGCCTTCGGCCTTGCCGAGTTGCCACGCGAGGTAGGCGTAGTACAAGTTGCCCAGCGGCAACGCGATGCCCAGCGCCGGTAGGATGCGCCCGAACACGGTGTCGGCGGGCAATTGCACAACGCCCAGGCAGAGCCCGGTAAGTACGATAACGTTGAGCAGGACGTTGGTAAACAGGCCGAAAAAGCCGTTCCAGTCGCCAGGGACCCACAGGCGGAGCGCACTGGCGTTGATTCCAGCATTCATGCTTGTCTCCTTTGTTATGACGAGGATGCGCGTGCATTTCTCGTGCCGCGCGCTGACAGGCGCCAGCGTTCAAGACAGGCGCTGAATCATTCTTACACCCGTTTCGCGAGCCGCGTATCGTGGATTACGCGCCTGTCCGGTGCGCGCTCGAGCACCCGCAAGGTGCGCTGCGCGCTATTGCTGCGCCGCGGTATAGGCGCGCCAGCCACCGAAAGCGGTGATCTCGCGACGCCCTTCGCACAGGAACGGTTCGCCAAGCACGCCGAGCACGATGGAGCCGTCCTTGAGCACGACCTTGCCGATAGCCAACCCAGGCGGCTCGCTGAGCAGGATCGTCGCCAGGCCGGCGAGCGGCACGTTCCAGATTTCCAGCGCCACATGCGCTCCTGCGCCAGGGGTGCGCAGCATCGCGGGATGCCGGTCGTCTATGGACCAGATCCGATAGTTCGGGTCGGTCAGGTCTTCGCGCGCGAAAGTTGCGCCCACGGCGAGCATGTTCGGATTGAGCTCCAGGCCGCGCATCAGCGTGCCGTTCACCGCCAACAGGGTCTTGTCCATGCTCGAATTCCTGGCTACAGTGCGTTGACGTTCAAGTTTCGATCCACGTCCCGGTTTCGCCGCGCAACGCGCGTTCGATGTTCTCGGCATTCGTGATCACGCCGCGCCCTCCCGGCCGGCCGGTCACGTACTTGACAAGGGCCTCCACTTTCGGGCCCATGCTGCCTGCGCCGAAATGGCCTGCGGCAGCGTACTGTCGGGCTTGCGCAACGGTGATCCTGTCAAGCCACATCGCATCGGGCTGGCCGAAGCGGATGGCGACGCGTGGCACACCGGTCGGGATCATCAGCAACTCGGCCTGCATCTGAACTGCCAGAAGGGCCGAGGCGCGGTCTTTGTCGATCACGGCTTCGACGCCTTGCAACTCGCCGCCACCCACGTCTTGCACCGCGATGCCACCGCCACCGCAGGCGACGATCACGCTGCCATCGCGCGCCAGGCGCTCGATGAGTGGTGCCTCGATCACGCGCACCGGTTGCGGCGAAGCAATCGTGCGGCGCCAGCCGCGGTCGCCATCTTGCATCACGCTCCAGCCGAGTTGCACCGCGAGCCGGCGCGCCACGTCTTCCGTGAGGAACGAGCCGATCGGCTTGTCGGGCCTCGCGAACGCCGGGTCGTTGCGGTCCACCAGCGTTTGCGTCACCAGGGTGACCACCGGCGTGTGCAGCCCGCGCCGCAACAACGCATTGCCCAGCGCGTTCTGGAACATGAAGCCGATCGCACCCTGCGTGTCGCCCACGGCATACTGCACCGGCACGGTAGGCACCTGGCCGTCGGCGATTTCCGAGCGGCGCAAGATGAAGCCGACCTGCGGCCCGTTGCCATGCGTCAGCACGACGTTCCAGCCGGAGTGCACCATCGCCGCGACATGCGTCGCCGTCTCGCACACGGCGTTGTACTGATCGGCGAGCGACATGTGCAGGTTGTCGCGGATCAGCGCGTTGCCGCCAACGGCGACGACAGCGAGGGGTTTGTTCATGGTCGCCTCCACTCTGGCAGTTCGCCGCTGGCGTACACCGTGCAAACGTCATCCCGGCGAACGCCGGGATCCACCGTCGGATGCCTTGCGTGGATCGCGGTTTGCGCCAGGATGACGTGGCGGGTCAAACTCACGCCGGCTTTTCCCGTTCACCCATGCGATCCGCGAGCGCCTTCACGGCCGCCGCAAAACACGCCATCGGCGCCGTCGTCACCCCCGCGCCGATCTGCCCGACGCCGGCTTCGCGGTGTGCGATGCCGCTGTTGATGACGGGCAGGACGCCGTTGTCGACGACTTTGCGTGCGTCGATGCCGGCGGCGCACGCCGCGAAGTCGAGCGCCGGCAGTGTGAACGACGGATTCGCACCGAGCGTGATGGCGCGCATGCGCAGGCTGTGGTGCATCGCGTCGGTGGGCGTGCCGCCGACGAACTTGACGATCGCCGGCGCGGCGGCCATCGCAAAGCCGCCGACCCCCGCGGTTTCGGTAATCGCGGAGTCGCCGAGATCCGGCGCGGCGTCCCGCATCGAGTAGCCCGGGAAATACAGGCCGTCAATCGGGTTTGCCGGCGCTTCGAACCAGGTGTCGCCGGTGCCGGACAGGCGCACGCCGAAATTTACGCCGTTGCGTGCCATCGCCGTCACCAACGAGCTGTGCGGCACGCCCGCCGCGGCGTCGCACATCGCTTTGCACGCCGCCATCGACAGGTTCAGGAAAAAGTGGTCATTGCCGGCGATGAAGGCGAGCGCTTTCGCCGCGTCCTCGCGGGTGATGTCGGCCTCGACCAGCGCTGGCGCGATGCGCTTGATGAACAGGGCAGTGGCTGCGGCGTTGCGGTTGTGCACTTCGTCGCCCATGTTGAGCGCCTGCGCCATCAGAGGCTTGAGTTCGATCGGGCCGCTGCGCGCGAGCGCGGCGCGCAGCGCCGGCGCAAGGAGGCTCGCCATCATTTTCAGGCGCGCAATGACCTCCGGTCCGTTCGCGCCGAAGCGCAAGACCTTGCCCAGACCCTCGTTGAAGTTGCAGTAGGCGCGGTTCGATCCGGCGCGGTTCTCGACGACAAACAGCGGCATCGACGGGCTGATGATTCCGGCCATCGGCCCCACAGCGCCCTGGTGATGGCAAGGCGCCAGCGCCACGCCGCCGCCATCGACAAGCTGCTGCGCGGTCTTGACCGACTCAGCCCAGCCCTCGAGCACCACGGCGCCGAGCACCGCGCCGCGCATCGGCCCGCACATCTTCGACCATTCGATCGGCGGCCCGGCGTGCACGATCAGGCGGCGCGCTGATTGCGCAGCGGCCATTCCCGGCAACACGTCGCGCGCCGTTGCAACGCCGGTCAGCACCGGCTGGGCGGCGATGAAACGCTCGAAGGCGATCGCGTTCGCCGCCTCGACCCGCGGATGATTGAGTGTCTGCGCGAGCGCCCAGCCGGCGTCGCTGTCGCCCTGTGCGGGCGGTTGCCAGTGCAGCGCCACACAGTCGCCACCGGCGGCGCGCACGTTGTCGGCAAAGCCCTGCAGGCCGACGTTCAACACCGTCAGCGACTCCTTGAACAGCGCATTGACGGCCATGTTCACTCCTGGCCACGCCGCGCCGCAGGGCGCCGGGCAAGGCGTTGCGCGAGCCCGGCCGCGAGCAGCGACGCCTCGACATTGCTGCCCGCGATCAACGCACCTGCGGCCTCGAGTTGGCGCAGTTGCGCGGCGCGGTCTTGCGGGTCGGCGTCGGTGCCGCACACATGGCCGATCAGCGCCAGCGTGCGGCCCTGCGCACGCGCTTCGCGCTGCGCATCGGCCAGTGCCTCGGCCAGCCCCGCAGCGGGATCCGGGTGCGAGCCGTAGCCCAGCACCACATCGAACAGGAGCGCCGCGACCGCCGGGTCGGCCCCCTGGCTGCGCACGAGGGAGTCGCGCAGTTGCGGATCGATCATCGGGTGCGGGCGCCCGCGCGTGTAGTCGTCGTCCCCCAGGTCGAGGAAGACATGGCCGCCTGACTCGCCGGTGCCATCGCGCGGGTTGAATGTTGCCGCGCCATGTGCCGGGGCGTTGGAACTGCACGCCAAGCCGTGTGCGATGAAGGCGAGTTGCGCTTCATAGCAGAACGTGCCGCCGGTGAAGAGCCCACGCACCGCGCACTGCGAGGGCGCCATCGCGGCCGCCTGGTGTTCGACTTCGGCCGTGAGCGCGGCAGTCGGCGCGACTTCGGGCGCAGGCGGGGTGTCGCCACGGGCCAGCGCCACCGCCATATCCGCGGCATGGCGCAACGAGGTGGCGGCGAACACGCCGGCCGGCAGCGCGCCGGGCTTTGCCCCGAGAAAATGCACGACCACGAGTTTGCCTTGTGCGCATGCCTCGCCGGCGGCGCGCTCGATCTCCAGCGCAATCGCTGGCGACGGCGGCTTGGAGATCAATACGATGACGCGCGTCGCGGCGTCGGCGGCAAGTGCCGCCAGGCCTTGGCGCATCGTGATACCGCCGATTTGTTCTTTCAGGTCACGCCCGCCCGTGCCCAGCGCCTGCGACACGCCGCCGCCCAGATGGTGGATGCGGCACGTGACCTCCTGGAGACCGGTGCCCGACGCGGCAACCAGGCCGATGCTGCCGCGCCGCACCACGTTCGCAAACCCCAGCGGCACGCCGTTGACGATGGCGGTGCCGCAGTCCGGGCCCATCACGAGCAGGCCGCGTTCGCGCGCCAGCGTCTTGATGGCGCGCTCGTGCGCCACCGACACGTTGTCGGAGAACAGCATCACGTGCAGGCCGAGTGCGAGCGCCTTGAACGCCTCGGCGGCGGCGTAATCGCCGGGCACCGAGATCAGCGCGAGATCGGCGCCGATTCCTTGCGCTCGTCCTTCCGCCACACCCAGCGCCAGCGAACTCAGCGGCAATTTGAACGCGGCGTGCTCGCGGCTGTCGCTGCCCGGGGCCGCGAGCAAGATCGATCCGGCGGCGAGCAGGGCGGCATCGCACGCGGCGCTCTCCCCGCGCACGACGACGAGCAGGTCGCCGGGCGCGGCGTTTACATCAACGGTCAGCTCGGCGTCGGCCAACTGCGCCAGGTTTGTCGGCGTGGCCATCAGGCAAGACGCTTGCTCGATGCCGGCGCGCTCGCGGAGCATCGCGCCGAGTTGCATCAACGCCACCGAGTCCTTGTACAGGTTCGCGAAGCGTTGGAAGCGCGTGGTGGCCTGGGTCACGCCTGTATTGTGAGACCGGCGCGGGGCAAAAGCCAGGCTGCCGCCGCACAACGTCCGTCAACCCCCAGGCAGCGTGGGCGAGAACTGCCCCGGCTCGTAGTCTTCCTCGAGACGGCCCGATTCGCGCCAGATCAGAAACTCGGAGATTCGCCCTTTCAGTTCGTACAAGGGCAGCGGTTTGTGCAGCGCGAAGTTGGCGCCACGGCGTCTTGCTTCCGTCACCAGGGCCGGCGAGTTGTCGGCACTGAGCATGACGATGCAGGGACGTTTGGCAAGTGCGTAGGCGGCGTCGATGACGTCAAGCCCGCCGAATTCCTTGGCTCCGCCAAGGCGCAAGTCGGCGATCACGGCGTCGTAGACATGGCGCTTCAACAGCTGTTTGGCGGACGTTGCGTCTTCCGTACTGTCGACCTTGTAGCCGTAGGCGATGAAGTACTCGGTGACCGCGAACCGGATCGCGGGTTCATCATCGACGATGAGGATGCGGCGGGCCATGGGTGCGTATTGTGCAGAAGCCGCGCACCGTTGTCTCAGGGCTGCTTGCCGCCGAAAAAAATCCAGGCGTCGGAATAGGCGTTGTTCACCGCGAGCATGGTCAGCGTTGCCACTGCGGTCGCCGTGGCGGGCTGCAGAATGGCGTGCCCGGTCATCTGGCCGGTCCGAGGACATCCTGGCCCGAAGGTGATGCTGACGTCGTAGACGTTCGCGCCGCTGTTCGGGGTCAACGTGCCCGTGTGCGGGCAGCCGGACCCGGTGCCCGAGAATCCGCCGGCCGCGTCCACCGTCAGCGTCAGACCAGCGCCACCGAACCCGAGACCGGCGAAGATGCCGTTATAGGCGCCCGTCAGGTTGGCCAGCGACGCTGTGCCTTCGAAGCCCGTGTTGTAGCTCGACGTGAACGTGGCCGCAACGCCGGTGCCGGTCAGCGACCCGGCGATCGATGTCTTCGGCGTGCCCATCAGCGTGACGGCGCCCGAGGGGGTCGTGACGCCCGACTGCGTGTCCAGGATGGCACCCGCAGTGCTGTTGAAACCGGTGGCCGTCACAGTGCCGGTGCCGAGAAAGACCTTCTGCAAGGCGGCGCCGGTGCCGAGCATGCCGTACATGCGTCCATTGCTCAGAAGCAGGGCGTCGAAGAAGCGCGTGCCGTTGGGATCGGCCGTTCCGAAATAGAGCCCGGCCACCGTGGACGAGGGCGCGGCCGGCGCCGGATCACCGCCGCCCCCGCCGCAGGCGTTAAGCAGCGCTAGCGCGGCCAGGCCGGCCCAGTGCCTGAGCAGTGTCACATCTGCCTCCCCGCCTTGCGCCACACCGAAGTGATGGGCTCCACCATGTACTGCAGCGGCGTCTGCGTGCCGCCGTCGAGGTACACCTCCGCCGGCATGCCGGCTTGCAGCTTCACCTCGCCCGCGTCTCGCAGCGAGTCGGGGTCGGCGACGATCGAGACGCTGTAGTAGGGCAATTGCGTCACGCGATCGGTGAACCGGTCTCCCGACACATAGCGCACCTTGCCGTGCACGATCGTCGTGTTGCGGTACTTGAACGCCGTGAACTTGATGCGTACCGGCTGGCCGACGAAGACGTGGTTCACCTCCTCGGGGCGGATCTGCGCTTCGAGCATCAGCGCGGTGTCGCTCGGCACGAACTCGGCGATCGCCTCGCCGGGCCGCACCACCGCGCCCGGCGAGGTGAATTTGAGGTCGATGATTTCGCCCGCGGCCGGCGCGACGACGACCTGGCGTTTCGTCGCGTCGGAGGACTTGCGCAATTCCTGCTCGATCTCGCCGATGCGCGCCGCGGTCGACTTCAACTGGTCGCTCGCCGAGCGGGTGTACTCGTTGATCAGGCTGTTGCTTCGAATGTCGCTGTCCACCAGGCGCCCTTCGCCGCGCGCGAGTTCGCTGCGCCGCTCTTCCAGCCGCGATGCGTAGTCTGCGACCGCCGCTTCCATTTGCGTCACACGTGTCGCCGAGATGAAGCCCTCGGCGACCAGGCTCTGGCTGGACAGCAGGTCCTTGCGCTGCAACGCCAGCGAGTTCTGCGCCTGCGTGATCTGTGCCTGCAGCGCCGCGATTTCCTGCTCGACGCGCTGGCGCTGCTGCCTCATCAGCCCGGCCTCGCTGTTCAGCGAATGCAGTCGTGCGGCGAAGAGTGCCGACTCCTTGATCAACGCTTCTTCGATGCGCGGGTCGGCACCCGCCGCGTCGCGCAGTGCCCTGGAGTACACCAGCGCCGATGCACGGCGCTGCTCGGCGTCCAAGCGCTCCAGCGTGGCGCGTTCGACCGCGAGGCGATACGTCAGGCGGTTGCGGTCGGCATCGACACTCACATCGCCGATCACGACCACCGGGTCCCCCGCCTTCACGATCTGGCCGTCACGCACCAGAACCTGGCGCACGATGCCGCCCTCCAGATGCTGCACCGGGCGGCGGTTCAGGTCCACCTTCACATGCGCCGGGGCCACCACCGCCATCGACAGCGGCGCCCACCCGACCCAGGCGCTCAACGGAACGACGATGGCGAGCACTGTCCACATGCCGAAGCGCGAGTAGCGTTGCAGCAGTTGCTGGCTGGTCGGCGCCTGCGCGCCGGGGGGTTGCAGGGTGGCTGCGAATGACATGATGAATTCCCTCTTCGCTGACTTGTCATCCCGGCGCACGCGGGGATCCACTGCGTCGAAATGCGCGTTGCGCAAGCCCTGGAGAAACGCGCACCGGTGGATCCCGGCGTTCGCCGGGATGACGCGGCGCAGGCGTTGTTTGCATCTTCACGCCGCTTTCGTCTTCAACGAAGCCTGCGCCTGCAGCTGCATCGACTTCATCACCTCGGCGGCCGGGCCGAACTGCTTGACCTTGCCGTCGTCGAGCACGAGGATCTTGTCGACATGCGCAATCAGCGAGGGCCGGTGCGTCACGACGATCGACGTCACGCCCTCGGCGCGCAAGCCGCTCAGCGCGTGCGCCAGCGCGATCTCGCCTTCGGCGTCCAGGCTGGCGTTCGGCTCGTCGAGCACGAGCAGGCGAATGTCGCCGTACATCGCGCGCGCCAGCGCGACCCGTTGGCGTTGCCCGGGCGACAGGCGGGCTCCGCCTTCGCCCACCGGCGTGTCGTAACCCTGCGGCAGCTTGGCGATCATGTCGTGCGCGTTGGCGCGTTTCGCCGCCTTGATAATTTCCTTCGGCTCCAGATCGGCGAGGCGTCCGATGTTCTCGCCCACCGTGGCATCGAACAACTCCACGTCCTGCGGCACGTAGCCGACCCACGGGCCGAATTCATCGCGCGGCCAGTTTGACACGTCAAAGCCGTCCAATCGCACCTTGCCCACGGTGGGCGCCCAGATGCCGGTGAGCAACCGCGCCAGGGTCGACTTTCCCGCGGCGCTGGGCCCGATAAGGGCCATCGCCTCGCCGGCTTCGAGCGCCAGCGACACGCCGGCCAGCGCCAGTTTGTCGCTGCCCGGAAGGCGAAACGACACGCTGTCGACTTCGAGTTTGCCTTCGGGTCGCGGCAATCCGACGCGGGGCTTGTCGGTCTCGAATTGCTGCGCCAAGGCTTGCAGCCGGGCATACGCGGCGCGCGCGTCGCTCAGCACGCGCCAACTGCCCACCAGTTGCTCCACCGGCTGCA
Source organism: Rhizobacter sp. (assembly GCA_031396305.1). GTDB lineage: Bacteria > Pseudomonadota > Gammaproteobacteria > Burkholderiales > Burkholderiaceae_C > JAEMQF01. The sequence continues at coordinate 24,873 of JANNKM010000474.1, read as the reverse complement.
AGGCGCGGCCGAGCAGCACGGTGGTGGCGATCATCACGCCGGCCGACGCCGCCTGCGTGAGCACGAGATAGGCACCCACCGCCATCATGCCGGCCTGCACCACTTGGCGCAACAGCCGCGACAGGGCGGTGAAGACGCTGCTCGTGGTGGCGGCGTCGGTTTGCAGTTTCAGCACTTCGTCTTGCAGCACGCGCCAGCGCTTCATCATGCGCTGCGTCATGCCCATCGCGGCCAGCGCCTCGGCGTTGCGCATCGAACCTTCCACATAGCGCGCCGCGCGCCGGCCCTCTTGCTGCACCTCGTCCAGCCCGTTGCGGCTCAGGCGGTCGTTCAGCCAGGCCAGGCCGAGCATCACGACCGCCGCGCCCGCCGCAGCCCAACCCAGGGCCGGATGGAACAGCCAGATGACGACAACGTAGACCAGCAGCCACGGTGCGTCGAGCAACGCCGTCAGGCCGTTCGCCGCAAACAGACTGCGCAGCGTGGTCACGTCGCGGATCGCGTCGGAACGCACGCCCTGCGGCGCGCGCGCCGTGGCCGCAACGACAGCCTGCACGACGGGCGGCGACAGCCGTTCGTCGACGAGATTGCCGGTGAGATGCTGCAGACGCAGGCGCACATAGTCCAGCACCAGCATGATCGCCAGCGCCGCGCCCACGCCGGCGAGCAGCACGAGCAGCGTTTCCGCGCTGTTGGTCGGAATGACGCGGTCGAACACCTGCAGCATGAACAGTGCCGGCGTGAGCATCAGCAGGTTGATGACGAACGAGTACAGCAGCAGGTGGCGCAGCACCGGCTTGAGTTCTTGGCGCAGGGCTTTCATCGAGTGGGGCTCCCGGTGGTGTACAGAATCAACGCGTGCTGTGCGCCGCCGCCCATGCACCCTGGATCGACCGCAGCCCGCCCTGGTGGGGTGGGCCGCGGTCGGGGGTGCCGACGGCTCAGGCGAAGTCGAAGTTCGCGGGCGCGACCGTGGCGTTGCCGGTGACGGTGGCGATCAGCGTCAACTCGGCGGCCGCAGTCTCTCCGCCCCCGGCCTGAATCCACTGCCACACCGAGAAGCCGTTGCCATCCGACGCGTCGACCACCAGCAGGGCGTCCTCGCCGTTCACGACGGGGTTGACGCCGCCGGTGGTGAAGAGGTTGAACTCCGCATTGAAGGCCGTCGACACCGCCGCGGCATTGCCGAGGTTTGCCGTCGTCACGCCGTTGACCAGGAGCAGGGCTTCGATTTCGGTGTCCGCCTGACCCACGATGGCGGTCGTGGTCGGCGCGCCAGCAGTTCCCTGGGCGAACAGGAAGTTGTCGTTCGCCAGGCCGTCGTCGTAGGCGGTGTTCAGCGCGCTGAGGAAGTCGATGCGGTCGACGGTTCCGGTCGCGTCGAAGTTGCTGACGGTGTCGCCAAAATTCGTCGTCGCACTGAACTGGATGATGTCCACGACGTTGTCGTCTGGCGCGCCGGTATTGATCGAGTCGGCACCGTCGCCGCCGTTCAGGGTATCGCCGCCAACGCCGCCGTTGAGGATGTCGGCACCGCCAAGGCCGGTGAGTAGGTCGTTCCCGCCCAGACCGCTAAGGGTGTCGTTGCCGGCGCCGCCGGTGATGAAATTGACGATGCCGTTGCCGGTGCCGTTGAAGTTGCCGGTGCCAGTGAACGTCAGGTCATCGACGCCCTGGCGCGCGGCGACGTCCAGCGAGTACGTGGTGAGTATGGTCGTGACGATGTCCACTCCCTGCGCCAGCGCTTCCACCACCACGTCGTTGACGTCGTCGACGACATAGGTGTCGTTGCCCAGGCCGCCGGTCATGGTGTCGGCACCAAGTCCTCCGTTCAGCACATTGGCTCCGCCATTGCCCGTCAGCGTGTCGTTCAGCGAGCTGCCAGTGAGGTTGTCGATATTGACAAGCGTGTCCAGGCCGGCACCGACGGTGTTCTGCTGGCCCGCGATCGCCAGCGATACCGTGACGCCGGCCGTAGCCCCCGCATAGCTCGCGGTATCGATGTCGGCGGCGTCGCCGCCATGCAGCACGTCATTTCCCGCTCCGCCAATGAGGATATCGGCCTCATCCATCCCGAACAGCGTGTCGTTGCCGGCGCCGCCGGTCAGGGTGTCATTGCCATCTTCGCCATAGATGATCGTGTCGTTGGCGGTGGCGGCACTGATGATGTTGGCGTTGTCGTCGCCGGTCAGGATGGTGAATGACTCGTTGCGGAATGAGCCGTTGCTGTCTGTCGATCTGGCGTTGACCGTATAGGTCTGGTTTTGCGCCATCGCGGCGCCGGTGCGTGTCACGACACCCGCGGCACTGATCGCGAAGTTCGCGCTGCTCCCGGCCTGCAGCGAGTAGGTCCACGGCGCGACGCTGTCGGGGTCGACCGTGCTCAGATTGGCAATCGTCGCGCCCGCGGCCGGTAACGCGCTGATCGCGGGTGTTACGCCATTCCACTGGATGTCGGTCGGCGGATTGCTCACCTCGTTGACGTCGTTGAGCAGCACCGTGAACTGGCGCGATTCGATCAGCGTGGTCTGCGTCGCGTCGGTGTAGGAATTGACGGTGATCTGGTACTGGTTGTCCACCGGCGCCTGTGCGGCCTCGTAGTCGAGGAGGACCGGCCCGCCGCTCGCGACGTCGAGTCGGAAGATGCCGTAGCCGTTCGCGTCCGTGCCGGCCTGGACAAGAGCAAAACGTCCACCGGCATTGCCCCCCGCGGGAATCACCATGTGCTCGGTGACGATCAGCGGGTCGGCGTGCGGCAATGACGTCGAGACGACCGTGCCGGTGGCGCTGTTTTCATTGACGTTGAGCGGCAACGTCGCCGCTGCGGTCGGCGCCGAGGCAATGCGCTCGGTGGCGCCCAGGTTGTCGGTGAACACCGCGACCGCGCGCACCAGATTACCCACATCCTGCGGGCGCACCGTGTAGCTGTTGCCAGTCAGGATCGTATTCCAGACGTTGAGCAGCGGGACAGCCATTTGCCACTCGAACGTCAGCCCTGTCGGCGCGGTGGGACTCGAGACGCCGTTCGGATCGGCAATGCCCGACACACTCGCTGTCAGCACCTGGCCGGCAAACGGTGTGACGATGCCGCCCAGGGGCGTGGCTTCGATTACCGTCGCGTCGCCTGTCGCGGGATGGTTGGCGCCGCCGATCGTGATGACCGTGTCGGCGAACTGGAGCCGCTCGATGTTGCGCAGCAGATCGGTGTCGTCGACCAGCAACGGACCGCGAGTGTCCAACTGAACGCCGCCCACGACGGCGCCGACCAGGCCGTTGTCGCGGTCATGGACCGAGATGAAGCCGTCGCCGTTCACATCGGCGACGACACCGGCACCGTTGCGCTCGATGTCGTACGCCCCGATCGGGCCCTGGAAGACCGCCGTGTCGTTGTCGGTTTCACCCGCGGCGAGAGTACCGTCCTTGATTTCGCGAACGATGCTGAGCTGACCCGGGTTGATGGTTCTGTCGAGCATCAACGAGTTGAGCGACCTGCCGCCGAATGCCGGGCTGGCGAAATTGGCGCTGCCGTCGGCGTTGACGTTGTACACCCGGCCCGCATTCGGCCCCATGACGACGGTATCGGACGTCATCGATTCGGATGAGTACGTTCCCGCATTCGGTTGGCCGGCAGGGATGACGATCCTGATGCGCACGTTCAACCACGAATCGCCGTCGATCACGTCGAAGCCGCCGCGCCCGCGAATCACGTCATTGCCGTCGCCGCCCATCAGCAGGTTGCCTTCGCGGAACGACGTGCCCAGCCCCAGCGTGGCCCGGGCGCCGGCAAACCACGCATTCAGACCGTCGATTCGGTTGATGCCTTCTTGCGTCAGCACATGGTCGGCGAACAGCACCGAGGGCGCCGATGCGGGCAACGCGGTAAACGATTGGCCGCGCGAGTCGCCGTCCAGGACGTCGTTGAATTGCCAGCCCGACAGGGCTTCAACCTGGTCGAAGCGGTCGCGCAGGATGTCGGCCGGGATCGTCGTGAAGATCGGAATCTGCAGGTCGAACGCGACACCGGTGACGTCGTACTTGCCGATGCCCCAGTCGAAACCGAACATGCCTTCGTAGCGGAACACGCTCGGGCCCGAGCCCATGATGTCGTCGCCACTTTCAGCGTCGTAGTCGGTCTCATCGCCCTGGCCGAACAGCACGTCGTGGCCGATGATCGGGCTGTTGAAGAACAGATCCGAGTTTTCGCCGGCGAGGGTGTCGAATCCGGCGCCGCCTTCGATCCAGTCGTCGCCCTCGTTGCCGAAAATGATGTCCTTGCCCGCGCCGCCGAGGATGAAATCATTGTGGTCGCCACCGAAAGTTTCGGCGGCGTCCTGGCCCATGATGATGTAGTCGTTGCCCGCGTCGCCGAACAGCAGGTTGGCGCCGCGTGCGTCGCTGATCACGTCGTTGCCCTGCTGGCCGCGCAGCACGTCGTCGCCGAACGGGTCTTCGATGACGTCGTCGCCGGCGCCGCCGAACACGTCGTCGGATTCCGTGCCGGCGTTCAGGTAGTCGTTGCCGCCGTCGCCCCAGAGGGTGTCGATGCCGCGGTCGCCAAAGAGCGAGTCGTTGCCTTCGGTGCCACCGAGCACGACATGCTCGCCGCCGGTGAACCTGAGCGTGCCTCCGACATCGTGGCCGCCATCGGCGGTGACACCTGTATAGGTGCGCGTCACCTTGAAGGGATTCAAAGCGGAGTGAGGCTCGCCGGGAGCCCAGTCCGGATCACTGCCGGGGTTCGCTCCGTTGTACTCGATCGCGCCGTACTCGTCCTGCGCGATGAAGCGGTCGAGCTCGAGAATGTGATCGGGCGTCGTGAACAGCGAACCGTTCAGGTGCGTCGAGTAGACGCTGCCGAGGTCGGTGTTGCGCATCACGATGTCGGCAAAGGTGTTGGGCTCGAGCTGATTGAGGAAGTTCAAGCCCTGCGTGCGCGTCAGGTAGTACAGGCGGTCGCCGAACTGCAGATCCTCCATCTGCTTTTCGAACACGTAGTTGAAGGTCGACCCGAGCATGCCGCCGAACTCATTCTTCGCCTCGGCCAGGCCGCCGATCCAGAGATCGACCAGGTTCAGGCCGCCGCGCGTTCCCGCTGCTCCTGCCACTGCGCCTCCTGCGTAGGCGTCGGTGCCGCCGAGGAACGCAAGGCGATCGGCGGGTGCTCCCACACCACCGAAGACAATCGCTTCGGCGGCTGCGCGCTTCGCCGCCATGTTGGTGGCACCGGTGATCGTGCTGTGCGTGCCATACGCGGCGATGAAGTTGACGATCGACGCCGGGTTCTTGATGAAATTGGCGAAGTCGGTCCAACTCGCGTAAGGCGCGAGGTCTGGAAGGCTAGTGGCGTTGTAGAGCTGCGCGCGCGTGTCGTTGAGCGACGGAATGCCCGTCTCGCGACCGCGGGAGAGGTTGAGCACCGCCAGGTCGAGCGGCAACCCCAGCAGGTTGGTGCGCAGGTTGTTGACGATGAACTCGTCCATCTCGTTGCCCACGTCGCGGCTCAAGCCGCGGATGATGTTGGCATTGGCTGTCGCGAGGTCGACGCCGCTGGCCATGTAAGCCTGAGGGTTGAGGAAGAGTGCGAGCAGAGTCTGCTGGTTCAGGTCAGCGTTGACGGGGGTCAGGTCGTTCTCGAGACGATCGACGGTGCCGGTCAGCATCGAGTGCCCGAAGCGGTAGACCGTGTGCGCGAACTCGGCAACGATCGCGGGGTTGATTTCCGGGAGGGTGTTGAAGATGAAGGGGTCGATCAACGGCTGGATGCGCCGCGCGAACTCTTCGAACACCATGTGCTGGTATTGCATTTCCGTGCCGAAGCGTGCCGCCTGGAACAGGCGTTCGCCGTCCCACACCTCCACGTTGGCGATCAGAGCGGCCTGTTCGGCTGGGGTGTCGACGGCAAGAAGGCTGGGGATGTCGACGCGCAACCACTCGTTGATGAAGGCGAGATCGCCCGATGCCAGGATCGTCGCCTTGTTCGCGTCGACGAGCCGGTTGTGCTCGGAGTGGAAGATGCTGTGCACGGTGGTCAGCGCAACGTTCTCGTTGCCGCGCCCGTCGCCGGTGATGAAATGCGAGTTGAGCAATTCGTCGTCGTAAGTATTCGCGAGGCCGTCGTTGGTCACACCGGGGTCCGCATCCGGTATCTGATTGGGTTCGCCCGGGTTCTGGACGCCGTTGTTGTTCGCATCGACGAAACCTGGCGACGCGTGATGTGCGATGTCGTTCAGGAAGGCGTGGCCGGTGCGCTCCGCATTCGCCGGAATCAGCGTGCCGGCGGCCGAGCCTTGAACAATGACACCGCCCACAGTGACGATCTGCGCGAAGCCCGCGTTGGCGCCGGAGCTGACGGGAATGAATTTGCCGTATTGATCGGTGACCAGCAGCGGCACGTTGTGAACGTCGTGATCGACCAGGCGAATGCCCAGCATCGCCAGCGCCTGCGCCTTGACTTCGGCCCAGTTGCCGATGGCGCCGTCCAGCGAACCGCCGGCAGTGCTGCCGTCGATCAACTTGCCGGTCGCGCTCGTGAGCGTTCCGGTCCTGGTGTATTCGCGCAGGAACACCTGGTGCGATGGGTGCGACGTGTAGGTCTGATTCTGATCCACCCACGACGTCGTGGTGTTTTCGTGTTGTGCCACCGCGGGCAGCGGTCCCGTACCGTCAGGGTCGACCATGGTGGGCGTCGCGCGCGTCAGCGCCATGAACCGAAGGGCCGGGTTCGTGAGTTCATCGCCGGTGCCGGCGATGCCGTCCGGCCCGAGGGTGATCAGCGGGTCGTCCGCCTGCAGCGGGACGAATACTGTGCCGTTCGCGCCCTTCGTGACCAGGTCCAGGCCGTGATCGAAGAACTGACCGAAGAAGGTCATCCAGGAATTGAAGCCGGGCGACAGGCCAATGTCGGGCGATTGGTTCGGAATGGTCTGGAGGTCGGTGCTGGTCACCTCGAGGTCGACCCCCACGTTGACGATGCCACCCGGTCTGACCGGGTTCCTGCCGGGGTGGTCTGCAGCGAACTGGCCGAGCGACAGCGGGTTGTTGAAATACGCTTCGATCGCCGCCGGGTTGGTGATCGACATGTCGACGATCAGATTGGAGATGATGCGCGGGTCCGAATCGACAACGTTGCCGGCCACGCCGTAGTTCGTGTTCGTGACGCCGGCAAACCCGGCGCCTTCGTCGAGCTCGTTGCGCAGCACCGGAGTGGTCAAGCGCGGGAACAGCGTGTCCGCGGCTCCGAACGTGTCTTTGCCGACGAGCAGGTTGTTGAGGCTTCCATCGACCGTGCGCAAACCGACTGGCATTTGCGCCGCAACGGCGGCGGTCGAACCCGTCGCGTTCATGATCGCTTGCAGCAGCGGCGTCCCCGTCGCATGCGCCTCGGAAATCTTGATCTGCTTCAGGATGAACTCGAGGTCTGCCTTGTTGACGTTGAAACTGGTGGCCATGGAACTTGCTCCTTGTCGGTTGCAGGAAGCCGCGCGTCACCCCTGTCGGTTTCAGCGCCGGACCGAACTCCTTGAGCAGTTCGCATGCCAGTCAATCCGCGACTCCGTTGCAGCCGGCCAAGTGCTTGTCGTGCCTGAGGTTTTGCCTCGTCGTCGGCCCGCACGCGGCGTCCTGGGTGGCACCGCGGCGTCTGAATCCTGGATCAAATTCCAGAATCTGGATTCGCCCGGACTGGCCGGCTCGGCGCGTCAATGCGCCGTGCTGCGGTACTGCTTGAGCTTTTGGTAAAGCGTGCTGCGCGGTATGCCGAGCTTGGCGGCAGCAGCTTCGACCTGACCACCCTCGCGCTCGAGGATCCGCTGGATATGGCGTCGTTCCAGTTCGGCGAGCGTCACGTCGTTCACATCGTCACTGTTCGATGCGAGCTGCTGCTGGCGCGGTGGATCAAGTCGCAAGTCGCTGGCATTGAGGACAGACTTGTCGCTGAGCAACAAGGCGCGCTCCAGGCAATTGCGCAGCTCGCGCACGTTGCCGGGCCAACTGTGTTGTTCGAGCGCGCGCAGCGCGTCGTCGGCCAGCGTCACGCCATTGCGCCTGCCCTCGCGGGCAAGCCTGCCGAGCAGGTGTTCGGCGATCGGCACAACGTCTTCGCGGCGCTCGCGCAGCGGCGGTATCTCCAGCGGCAGGCTGTTCAGGCGGAAGTACAAGTCGCTGCGAAACCGGCCCTGTCCGACGAGTGTGGCGAGCGGCTGTGCCGAGGCGGCGATGAGGTGGATATCGACGCTGCGTTCGTTCACCTCGCCGAGCCGGCGAAAGCGTTTGTCTTCCAGCACTTTCAGCAGGCGCGGCTGCACGTCTTGCGCCATGTCGCCGATTTCGTCGAGAAACACGCAGCCGCGGTGCGCCACTTCCAACAACCCCTGTTTGAGCACAGCGGCACCGGTGAACGCACCCTTCGCGTGGCCGAACAATTCGGTTTCGAGAAATTCGCGAGTCAGGCCGGCGCAGTTCAGGTCGACGAAGGTTTCCTCGGCGCGTGGGCCGCGCGCGTGCAGCCAGTGCGCGAGCACGCCTTTGCCGCTGCCGGTTTCACCTTGAATCAGGATCGGGCTGCCCGAGCCCAGCACACGCTGCGCCTGATCCGCCAGGCGCCGCATCACGGCGCTGCGGCCGATGAAGGGATCGATGTCGCTGCGCGCGCTGCGGCTGCGTGTGGCCAGGCGAAGCTTGCGATTGCGCTGCTGCTCGAGCAGGCGCCGCAAAATCACCTCGAGCGCGGGCAGCTCCACCGGCTTGGTGAGGAAATGCTCGGCGCCGGCGTGCACGGCGCGCACCGCCAGATCGATCGACGCATGGCCGGTGAGCACGACCAGCGCGACCGCAGGGTCGATGGCCTTGAGCATGGGCATCAGGCGCAGCGCGTCGCCATCGGGCAATGCGTAGTCGATGATGGCAATGTCGGGCGTCGAGTCGCGAAACGCGCGCTCGGCGCTGCGGCAGTCTTGGGCTTCGTCGACGCAAAAGCCGTGCAGTTCCAAAAAGTCGCGCACGCCGAAGCGCACGCCGGGTTCGTCGTCCACCAACAGCACACGTGCGGGCATCGGGCTCATCGTGTGGCGGGCGCCGGCGCGGCGGCGCTGTATTTTGCCGAGGCGTTTGCCGGGTCGTTGGCTTGGCCAGCTGCCGGCTCGGCCGAGGCAGCTACCGGTATCGGCACGGGCAGGCGCAAGGTCATGACCGCGCCGCCCTCCAGCCGGTTCGCCGCGGCAATCGAGCCGCCATGCTCTTCGACGATGCGCTGCACGATCGACAGCCCCAGGCCCGTGCCTCCGCGACGCCGCGTGAAGAAAGGCTCGAAGACGCGGTGCAGATCTTCGGGGCGAAAGCCGCTGCCCTGATCGGCGACGGAGCACACCACGGCGGCTGGACCGAGCGCATCGTCGCGTCTGGCGCTGACGAGGATGGTCGATCCGGGCTCGGAGTGCTGCAAGGCGTTTTCGATGAGGTTGACGAACACCTGATCCATGCGATGCGTGTCCAGTTCGAGTACCGTTGCCGCGCCGTGCAGGTCGGAATCGAGCCGCACGCCGCGGTCGTGCGCCAGCGGCATGCACTCGGCGAGCGCGCGTTCGATCAGCCAGAAAAGGTTCGTCGCCGAGCGCTCATTCGATGCCGGTTTGCCGTAGTCGAGCAAGTCCTGCATCAGTTTTTGCAGACGCGAGGTTTCTCCGCGCAGCACCGCGATGTGCCGGCTTTGCTCCGGCTGGCCGTGCAGCCTGGCCTGCAGCGCGTCAAGCGTCGACGTGATTCCGAACAGCGGGTTGCGCACCTCATGCGCGACGCCGCTGACCAGCGAACCCATGCTGGCCATCGTCTCGCGGCGGCGCAACTCGGTGTCCTTGCCGGCCAGCTCGTCGCTGCGCTCGCGCAGCAGCCGGGTCATGCGGTTGAACTCGCCGGCGAGGTCGCCGAATTCATCGTTCGGCATGCCCGTGATCGGTTCCACCCGATCGCCCTGCGCGACCGTGCGCATACCTTTCTTGAGTGCCAGCATCGGCCGGGTGACGCTGCGGTACATCAGCACACCCAGGAGCAAGGCGCAGGCGGCGAACAGCGGAAATATGATCATGCTCAGTTGGCGCAGCGCCGTTTGCGTCAACTGGTCGACGGCACGCATCGGAATCTCGAAGCCATGATGCGCCAGAGTCTGGATTTCTTCTTCGAGCAGCCGGTCGATTCCTTGCTGCTGATCAATGAAGAGCCGGCGTGACGTTTCAACGCCGTCTTCGAGTTCGATCAGGCGCTTGACGAGTGAGGCGATTTCGCGTTCTTCAGCAGCCAGTTGTACGGCCGCGCGGCGTTCGCTGGCGTCGAGCGGCAGGCGCCGCAGCCGCGACACCGCGGATTCGAACTCGCCGAGCTTCAACAGGTAACGCCGATGCCGCGTTTGCGCTGAAGAGAAGGGCGACCACATCAGCGCAAGACCCACTTCCGCCACATCTGCCTCCACGGTCAACGCAGCGCGCGCACTCGCCGCGGCGTGATCGCGGCGCGACGCCGGCAATGCGTCGGTGCGCTTGATCCACGCGTGAAGCATCGCGTCCACGTCTTGCGCGCACTCCGCCAGCTTGTCCAGTGTGGTCGTCATGGCGTCGCGCTTGTCCAGCAGCGTCCAGGCGTGTCTGAGGTACGCCTGCACCTGTTGGCTCAGCGCTTTCCCGAGCTCTTGCTCGCGTGGCAAATTGGCAAGACTCGAGTAGGTCTGCACGTACTGGTCGATGTCCTGCCTGCCCTTGTCGATTGCGTCGCGGTAGCTGGGGCGGGCGCTCTCGACGTACGCCAAGACGGTCATCCCGAAGTTGTTGATGTTGGTCTCGAGTTCGTGCGTCGCTTCCGTCAGCGGATGGCGATGCCGCGCCAGCCGGTCGACTTCGCTGCGCACGTCGGCAAGTGCGCGGTACGACAGGGCGAGCACCACCAACCCGAAAACCACCAGGGCGGACAGCGCGAGAACCAATTTGAAACTGACGGGAAAGCGCATCGCGGTGGGTGGCGCAGGCTCATGGGCGCGCTGCCTCAGCGCACCACGAGGCGGCATCTCGCCACCAGACTTTGTTCACACTAAGTGGCGAGATTGCGGGTTTTCTGCTTGGCGCGCCACCCCTAGTACTAGGGGCAGGGTAACCGAGAGTCCGCAGCAAGCATGGGCGCGCGCGCCGCGTGCGCGGGGGCTCGGCGAAGCCCCGCCGGGCTGATCGTCAACGCCACGGAACTCCCGCAGCGCGCGGTTCCTACTCCAATACCTCGGTCGACGGAAAGCCGCTCGCCGACGCTTCGGTCCAACGAGCGGGCGATTTTGTTTTCGCAGTCTCTTTGGTTGCGGCCACGGCGGACGCGGGCTTGGATTTGGCGCTGCTGCCCGACTTGGCCTTGGTCATCACCTGGGTTGGCGCGAACCCTTGATCCAAAGGGTCCTGTGTGTCACGATCGTCCATCACCTCGGTGGTCGCGAAGCCATGCGGCGCTTCGGGTTTCTGCGGGCGTGGCGCGGAAGCGGCCCGGCGGAGCCGATCCATTTCATCGTAGGCCGCGCGCAGCCGCTCTTCAGCTTCCAGCGCGGCGGCGCGGGGCGCTTCACCGGCGCTGGCGAGTTCGCGCTTGAACGACAGTCGCGCGCGTTCCAGTTCCTGATTGGCGCGCGCCTGGGCGTTTCGCAGTTCACTGGCAGTGCTCGCCTGGCGATGCCGCAGATCCTCGGTCGCCAAGCGCAGCTCTTCCTTGTGGCGCGCCCGCGCCATGCGCAGCGTCACCATGCTGCCGAGCGCCGCACCGACGGAAGCGCCGATGGCCAATGCGAAGGCGACCAGCCCCCATTCGTTCATTGATGTCACGTCCCTGTCCCTCTGGCTGCACCGTGAGCCTGAGGGCATTTCGGCAGCGCAGCGCGAAACTGAAGGGTCACTGGAACAACGACCGGCGAAGTGTCAGGACTGAACGAAGTTGGACATCTGGTCGCGCACGGCGCTGCCTCGCCATGTGCGCGGCGAGGCAGCAGGGCACAGGCCCCTGGGTCAGCGAATCGCCAGCGGGGCGCCGATCGAACCCGTGGCGCCGACGATGGGCGCCATGCTGTACACGTACATGAAGCGGTAGACCTTGTCTTTCGACAGTCCGTCGAGTTCCATGTTCTCCTGGTTCACGATGCCATGGCGCGTCAGCAGGTGCGAATGGATGCAGAAAGCGCAGCCGGGTTCCTTGTTGGGAATGACCTCGGTGGCCCAGGTGTCAGCGCCTACGACGCCGGCCTGCACCACATCAGACAGCCACTTGGCCACTTCCATGCCGATGCCGGGTTCGCCGCCGTTGTACTTGGCGTTGTCCTTGATCCAGTGTTTGCCCCAGCCGGTGCGGAAGAACACGCCGTCGCCGGGCATGAACTTGAAATCGCCCATGCCTTGTTTTGCCAGCGCCGCGTTCACGTCGGCCATCGTGATTTCATAGCCCGCGTCCATCGCGTCGACCCCCTTGAGCGCCGCCACGTCGATGAGGATGCCGCGTGCGCTGATGGGGTGGAGCTTCTCGATGCCCAGCTTTTTCAGGCCCGTCGATCCGTCCATCTCTTGCTGCGTGAAGCCGTTGTAGTAGCGCATTTCGCTCTTGTCTGCGCCGCCATTGACGGCGATGCCGATGTGCGCGAGGCCGTCGAACTGCGTGCCGACCTGGCCGATCTCGGTGGCGAGGAATTCATCGTTGTAGACCAGGACGTTGGCGCCGAACGGGCCGCCGGTGGGGCCGCCGGGGATGCGCAGTACGAACTTACGGTCGCCGAAAGTGGGCATGCTGCTCGTGTAGGGGCGCCCGAGCCGGTATACCTTGCCGGTCTTGGCTTCGGCCAGTGCCCGCGCCACGACTTCAGGCTTCGTGTACCAGTTCGTCGAGCCGGCTTCGTCGCCAGCGCCCCATAGCTTGTGCGGCCACCACTTGTCGCCCAGCGGCGTATCCATCGAATTGCCGATCACCCACGGCTTGCCCTTGCAGGCCTTCCAGTTCTTGTCCGAGCATTCCTGGGCCAGGGCCGCACCGGCCAGGCCACAGAGCAGAGTGATTGCGGCAATCTTCAGTCTCGTCATCGTCGTCTCCTATTGGTTGTTGCGGGAACGGGGAACCTGACTACTTGAACGGTGTCGCGGCGCTTGACGCGCCGCCGTGGCAAAGTTTGCGTCCCTCGCCGAGGTCATGGCAATGCGCCGTGCTGGCGTGCTGGCTGGCTTGCGCGGCATGCAGGCTGCGCAGCAAGCGGTCGGCGGGGAGGAACTTCATCTCGGCTGAACGCGCGAGCCAGGCGGTCGCCGCAAGCGGATCGGGCACCTCGGCCTGCAAGTAGCACAGTGCGGCGCGATAGGCATTGAGTGCCGTGGTGTCGCTGGAAGCCTCGCGAATCGCTTGCGCGCATTCGCCCTGGCCCGATGTCGAAGGCGCGGCTGGTCGCTGCTGGTCGGCGAACCAGCCGCCCACGTCGGCGGCGCGCGCCGGCACCGACACCGCGCATGCGCCGGCGATCATGCAGGGGACGGCCCAACGTACAAACCAATCGGTCATGGCGAGCCTCCAATTCAAACAGCGGCGATTCTGCGTCACTTGAGAAACTCCGGCGACACCAGGCGCGGCAGGAACAGAATGATTTCGGGGAAAACGATGGTGGCGGCGAGCACGCCGAGCATCGGCATCAGCATGATCATCACGTCCTTCATGACATACATCAGCCTCACCTTGGCGATAGCGCACGAGATCATCAGGCACAGACCATAGGGCGGGGTCACCAAACCGAAGGCGAGCGAGATGATGCCCACCATCGCGAAGTGCACCGGGTCCATGCCCACCGCGCGCGCCAGCGGCTCGAGGATGGTGCCGACGATGATGATGGCTGGAATCGCGTCGAGAAAGCAGCCGACGACGAGGAAGCAGAACGCGATGAAAAAACCCGTCGCGGTGATGCCCATGCCCCAGCCGCCCACACCCGCAAGCAGCGCCTTCGGTATCTGATAGTAGGCAAGCAACCAGCCGAATGCGCTGGCCGTGCCGACGCAAAACAGCGCCACCGCGGCGAGCTTGCCGGTGTCGAGCAACGCGTGATTGAGCTGCCGGCCGCTCATCTCGCGGTAGATGAAGATTGACAGTGCGCCGGCGTAGAGCACGGCGATCGCCGCGGACTCGGTGGCGGTGAACCAGCCGAACACCTTGCCGCCGATGATGATCACTGGCGTCATCAGCGCAGGAACGGCGATGCCCAACGCGACAAATACTTCCTTCAAACCCGAGCGCGGGTACTTCGGATAGTTGCGCAGCTTGGCGTAGACGTGCACCGTGAGCATCTGCACCGCACCGAGCAGCAGCCCCGGCAGGATGCCGGCGAGAAACAGCGCGCCGATCGATACCGACAGCGTGCCGCCCCAGACGATCATCAATATCGACGGCGGAATGATGACGGCGAGGATCGCGGAGACTGCCGTGATTGCCACCGAAAACGACAAGTCATAGCCTTCCTTGACCTGCGCCTCGATGAAGATCTTGCCCTGGCTCGCGGCGTCGGCGGTGCTTGACCCCGAGATGCCGGCGAAAAAGATCGACAGCACCACGTTGACCTGCGCGAGGCCTCCGGGCAGGTGGCCCACCAGATCGCGCGACAGGCGCACCAGCCGGTCCGTGATGCCGCCGACGTTCATCAAATTCGCCGTGAGCAGGAAGAACGGCACCGCCAGCAGGATGAACGAGTTGTACGACTTGAAGGTCTCGTTGAACAGGATCATCGGCGACAGGCGCGGCTCGATGAACATCACCGGCAGGCATGCCAGGCCGAGCGCGAATGCGACTGGCAGACGCACGATCATCAGCGCGAAGAACACGCCGAACAGGATCAACGCGGCAAGAGCCGGCGTCAGCGCCGCGCCGCCGCTCATGCTGCGGCCTGCCCCGTGCTGAGGATTCGAAGGTCGGCGAGGAAGCGCTCGCCGAGAAACACCACCCAGGTCAGGCCGGCGAGCGGCCAGGCGGCGAAGATCAACGGCATGGGCAGTTCAGCGAGTTCGGAGTTCTGGCTCCAGCCGAACTGCACGAACTTGATGCCGTACCAGATGAACACCAAAGCGAAGATCAACACGAACACATGCGTCACGGTGCGCAGCAAGGCGTTGGCGCGAGGTTTCAATTCGGGCCACAGGTCGACGTCGAAATGCGCACCGTCGCGTATGCCCACCATCGAGCCGATCATGATCATCCAGATGAAGAAGAAGCGCGCCATCTCCTCGGTCCAGATGTAGGACGGGATCAGCGCGGTAAAACGCGAGAAGATTTGCAGGCTGACCGGGATGATGAGGATGGCCACGGTCGTGACCAGCAGCACGTCGAGCAAACGGCCGTAGGCGAGGATGAATTTACGCATGCAGCTGTTTCAAGGTGCCGTCATCCCGGCGGAAGCCCGGATCCAACCTTGCGATAGGAGTTCAGCGTGAGAAGTAGAGAAGGCTTGTGCGATGGATCCCGGCTTTCGCCAGGATGACCGATTCACTACAGCGAATTTATCTTGGCCAGAATCGCCTCGGCGCCGATTTCCTTGGCGTACTCAATCATCACTGGGTCGACGAGCTTCTTCATCGCGGCGCGATCGGCAAATGGAATGCGCTTGAGCTTGCCGGATTTCTCAAGCGCCTCGAGCTTGGCCGAGTCTTCGCTCGATTCGATCTGCCGGCCGTAGGCGCCGGCTTCCTTGCCGGCGCGCACTACGGCGGCCTGCAAATCGGGCGGCAACTTCTTGAACGTCTTGCCGGAAAATGCAAGCGGCCGGATCGTGATGGCGTGCTGCGTCATGTTGAGGTTCGGCCCGACTTCGAAGAACTTCATCTGCTCCACGCCTGCGGCCTCGTTTTCTCCCGCCGCGATCACGCCGTTCTGGATCGCGTTGTAGACCTCGTTGGAGGCAATCACGGTGGGCGCCATGCCGGCGGCGGCAAAGGTTCTGCTCCAGATCGGTGCGCCTTGCACGCGCACTTTGAGCCCCTTCATTTCAGCGAGGTTGCGCACCGGCTTGTTGGCAAAGATGTTGCGCGTGCCCCCGCCTGCGTAGCCGATGAGCATGACTTCGGCCTTCACCGCCACCTCGTCGGCGACAGGCTTGAGCGTGTCGGCGTCCAGCACCTTGTTCCAGTGCTCCAGGTCGCGGAACAGGAACGGCGCGTCGATGAACGGCGCGGCTTTGGAGAAGGTCGACATGTGCGCCGGCGAAACGATCGCGTAGTCGACCGACACGCCCTGGTTCATGTAGGCGAAATAGTCTTTCTCCAGGCCGAGTTCGCTGTTCTTGTGCAACACGAAGTTGATCGGCTTGCCGTAGTACTGCTTGACGAGCTGTTCGAACTTGACCATCGCCTTGGTGAAGGCATGGTCGTCATTGAACTGCGAAGCCCCGTGCAGCGTGATCGGTGCCTGGGCGGCCACACCGAATGAAACGGCGCAAATTAGTGCGGCAACGCAGCGCAAGGCTGCGCGAATCGGATTTCGCATGGTCTCCTCCAAAGGGTGTAAAGCTGCCTGTGCTGCGGCGCATGAGGCGCGCCGCAGCACAGGTCAGTGGATCGGACCGATTGAAGCGGAAGCGCCGTGCCGTGTCAACGCGATGGGCCTGTGGTTTGCACCTATGGCCGGCGGGGAATTTGGCAGTTCCTGGTGATCGTGGCAGCTCAATCCGGCATCGTCAGCGTGGAAGCAAAACCGTCTGACTTGTCCTCGTCCTCCAGCCTGCCGAAGCGGCTCGGCCGGCTGGAGATTCTGGGGGCGGGCGCGCGGCGCAGGCGATCCAGTTCGCGGTAGACGGCGCGCAGTCGCTCTTCGGCTTCCAGGATCGCGATGCGCGGTCCGTCGGCGGCGCTGGCGAGTTGGCGCTTGAAGGTGAGGCGGGCGCGTTCGAGCTCGTTCTGCGCGCGCAACTGCACGGTGCGCAACTGACTCGCCGCTGCGGCCTGGCGCTGTTCCAGCTCATCGGCAGTGGCGCGCATTTGCGCGACGAAGGTCGCCCGCGATACGCGCATTGCAATCGCCCAGCCGATTGCTGCGCCCAACAGCAACGCAACAGCCAGATAGACCCAATACTCAGCGGATGCCAAACCGACTCCTTCGCGGGACCTACCTGCCGCAACCCGAGCTGCCGTCAGAGGTTCCCAACGTGCATATCGGCGGGAATGGCTGTGGATTGAAGTGGCGGCGGGTGTTTTCGTGCAGCGGCCGTGATTTCTCCCCGAAAGTCCCGGATGGCGGCCGCTAGGTCTGCGGCGCCGCGCGCCTGGCTCGGTGGTAGGCGCCGCTGCCGCGGGTCAGCACGCGGTCGGCTTCGCAGATCTCTCCGGGCCCGAATTCGCTGACGCCCTTGACCTGTTGATAGAGCGGACCGAAGTCGATGTGGGCCAGCGCAAGCAGCTCGTCGAAGTCGTGAATCACGAAATAGGTCTCTTGATAGTCGTCAATCCGGTAGCGCGTTCGCATCACGCGTTCGAGCCCGAAGGCGATGCGGTTTGGCGACGGGTCTTCGAGCGCGAACAAACTCTCCAGGCGCGACGACGCGATGCCCGCGCCATAGATGCGCAGCCCGTCGGCCTGCTGCACCAGCCCGAATTCGACCGTGTACCAGTACACGCGTGCGAGCTTGTCCAGCACGCCGAGCTTCTGTGCGCGCAGGCCGCCCACGCCATAGGCCTGGATGTAGTCGGCGATGACCGGGTTCATCAGCATCGGGACATGGCCGAACACGTCGTGAAAGACATCCGGCTCTTCGAGGTAGTCCAGATTCGCCGGATCGCGAATGAAGTTGCCTGCCGGGAAGCGCCGGTTCGCGAGATGGTCGAAAAACACTTCATCGGGGACGAGGCCCGGCACCGCCACGACTTGCCA
This sequence comes from Rhizobacter sp., assembly GCA_031396305.1. Taxonomy (GTDB): domain Bacteria; phylum Pseudomonadota; class Gammaproteobacteria; order Burkholderiales; family Burkholderiaceae_C; genus JAEMQF01. Next base: position 6,987 of record JANNKM010000474.1, on the reverse strand, counting down.
GCCCGTGCGCTGCATCAACACGTCGGAGAGGCGGCTGAAGTCGGGAATCTGCTCCGCTGAGATCGGCAGATCGCACATGCCCTGAACGAACAGGTCGCAGGCGCGGCCGAGCAGCAATTGGCTCTGGCGCTCGAACAGCGTCTTCCAGACGCCGTGGTCCTGCGCCGTGTAGGCGTGCCAGCCTTGATCGACGGTCCAGTCGGGTCGCTGCGGCAACGCTGCGTCGCCTGCGGCGAGGCCGTGTTTGTGAATCCCGCTCAGTTGCCGCAACATGGCGCGCCGCCGCAGCCGTGTATCACGTGGCCTGAATCACACCGCGCGCCAACTGGTCGCGCTCCAGCGATTCGAACAGGGCCTTGAAGTTGCCTTCGCCGAAGCCGTCGTCTCCCTTGCGCTGGATGAACTCGAAGAACACCGGCCCGAGCAGCGTCTCGGAGAAAATTTGCAGCAGCAGGCGCGGCGGCGCGCCCTTGCTGAGTGCATCGACGCTGCCGTCCATCATGATGCCGCGCGCTTGCAGTTCGTTCACGTTCTGGCCATGGCCGGGCAGGCGCTCGTCGAGCATTCTGTAATAGCTGTCCGACGGCGCTGACAGAACCGGAATGCCGGCGAGCTGCAACGCGTCAACGCTCGCGAGCAGATCGTCGGTGTGCAAGGCGATGTGCTGAATTCCTTCACCGTTGAACTTCATCAGGAATTCTTCGATCTGGCCGGTGCTCTTGGACGCTTCTTCGTTCAGCGGAATCCGGATCTGGCCGTCGGGCGCTGTCATCGCCTTGGACGTGAGGCCGGTGTAATCGCCCTTGATGTCGAAGTAGCGCATCTCGCGAAAGTTGAACAGCTTCTCGTAAAAGCCCGCCCAATACGCCATGCGGCCGCGGTAGACGTTGTGCGTGAGGTGGTCCACCCGCGTCAAGCCGTGGCCGCGCGGGTGCCGGTCCACGCCAGGGAGAAAGTCGAAGTCGATGTCGTAGATCGACTTGCCTTCGCGGCCCGGCGCACGGCCGCCCGAAGCCGGGTCGGCCCCCTCGGGGGGTGGGGGGCTGTCGAAACGGTCGATCAGGTACAGCGGCGCGCCGCCGATTCCCTTGACGGCGGGCAAGCGCAGCTCCATCGGGCCGGTGGGCATGAATACCGGCTGTGCGCCGAGTTGAAGTGCGCGCTCGTACGCCTTGTGCGAGTCCTTGACGCGAAACGCGAGGCCGCAGGCGGATGGGCCATGTTCGGCAGCGAAGTACCACGCCGCGCTCTTCGGCTCGCGATTCACGATGAAGTTGATCTCGCCCTGGCGGTACAGCACCACGTCCTTCGAGCGGTGCCGGGCCACCAGCGTGAAACCGAGCTTCTCGAAAACGGGTTCCAGCACGTTCGGCGTGGGCGACGCGAATTCGACGAACTCGAAGCCCATCAACCCCATCGGGTTGTCGAACAAATCGGCCATGGCCTGTCCTTCGCGGTGGCTTGTCGTGCGGGTGAAGGCGTCATTGTAGGGAGGGGTGCCTCCCACGAACTGGGATCGACCCGTCTTCAGCATGTCCCTACATTCAGTGGGTGTTAAGTTGCCAAAGTTATCAATAAGGGAACAGGAGGTTGAAAGTGATCAACGCTGAAGCCCTCCCGGGTGTGCCTGGCCCTCTTGCAGGAATCGCGACAGCCGACGCCGGCGGGGATGTTGTCGCGAGCCCATCACGACGCCACTGGTGCGCGTGGTGCTTCAAGGCGCTGCGCTGCCGGTGGTCGGCGGGGCGCTCGGTGTCGGCTCGATGACGGCACAAGCCGCAAGCGCTGATGCCGGCCCCGTGGCCTCGCCTGCGACGGGCGCGGTAGTGAACATGGTGCGCGACTTCAACGACCCTTACCTCGAATTGCTGCGGCTGCTGACGGTCGCGGCCGAGATCGAGCACGGCCTGATGGTGCAGTACCTCTACGCGGCTTTTTCAGTGAAGCCGGTGTGCTGGGCCCCAGCGGCCGAACTTCGTCGGCGACCTGTACGACGCGGTGATGCACACCGTGAAGGAGCTGGCCGCCACCAAGGAGGCGTCGTTGCCGGACTTGAAGGCGTGGTTGCCGGTGCTGCAGGAAATCAAGAACGAAGGCGAACACGGCCACTACCAGTTCTTCAGGCGCACGTTTCTCGGCAGGCATGAAGGCTTCGGCGGCAGACCGGACCCCTGGATGTTGCCGACCTCCGACGCGCGCTATCCGGCGTACCAATTGCCGATCGACCCGACTGCCTACCCCGGTCATCCGAACCAAATCAAAGACCCGGCCGCGCAACGCCTGGCCTGGCTCGGCAACCTGCATTACTGGGTGGTGCTGAACCTGCTGTCGCTGGGCTACAGCACCGGCTCGCAGGACCTGATTGCGTTATCGCGCGGCCACATGATGGTGCCTTTCAATTCGCTGGCGCGTCAACTCGCGAAGATGGGTTCGGGAATGCCGTTCGACCCGCTCGGCCAAGGCTACCTGAACAATGTCAGGAGCGGCGGCGGTCCCGCTTCATCCGCCACCTTCTGGCCGAGGCCGACCGGCTCGAGGCGCAGGTCGGCAAAGACCTGCCGAGCGACTACGCCGTGGGTTTCTGCAAGGCCACGAGCGCTGCGCTGGTGCAGCTCGAGCCCGCAGTGCGCGGGGCGCGGGCGCCCACTCGGCCCTGGGACGATGGGCTGGCCTGAGCGCCAATGAAGTGCGGCCCGGCTACGGCGCTCCCGGCCGGCGCAGAAGCAGGTCACCTGCCAGCGTTGCATAGGCTGCGGCGATGCGCAGCAGTTCGGCGTCGCCCTGTGGGCGGCCGATAAGCTGCAGGCCCGCCGGCCAGCGGCCGTTGGCGTGAAAGCCGGCAGGGACACTGATGGCTGGCAGGCCCGCAAACGTGGCGTAGAGCGTCACCTCCATCCAGCGGTGGTAGGTGTCCATGGCGCGACCGGCGACGCTCTTGGGCCAGCGCTCGTCGATCGGAAACGGCCAGACCTGCGTCGCCGGCAGCGCGAGCACGTCGTAGCGCTCGAACATGCCCAAGAGATAGGTATGGAACGCGGTACGCACCTGGCTGGCTGTCATGAAGTCCATGTAGCTCAGGCCCATGCCCTGGTCGTATTCCCACAGCGCCTCGGGTTTGATCTGTTCGCGCGCGCCGGGCCGGCCGATCAACGCGGCGATGCGCGGTGCGACCAGGGCACGGCGCCAGACGAGCCAGGCGTTCCACAGCGCCACGGCGTCAAAGCCCAGTGGCGTGGGCTCGACGCTGGCACCCGCACCCGCGAAGCGCTCGAGGGCATGCTCGCACACGGGCAGCAGGCCACCTTCGACGGGCAGATAGCCCTCCAGATCGCCCAGCCAGCCGATGCGAAGGTTCGTCACCGGTCGTGTTGCGCCTTGCGCAAGAAAGTTCTGCGGCACGTGCGCGATCGACAGCGGTACGCGCGCGTCGTAGCCCGCCTGAATCGCCAGCAGTTTGGCCAGGTCGCGCACATTGCGCGCCATCGGCCCTTCGGTGGGAAGTTGGCTGACCCAGGTGTCCAGCGCCGGCCACAACGGCACCCGGCCCTGGCTCGGGCGCATGCCGAACACATGGTTCCAGGCGGCGGGGTTGCGCAGCGAACCCATGAAGTCGGACCCGTCGGCCACCGGCAGCAGCCGGTGCGCGAGCGCGACCGCCGCGCCGCCGCTGCTGCCCCCAGCGGTGACGCTGGCGTCCCAGGCGTTGCGCGTGGCGCCAAACACGTTGTTGAAGGTGTGCGATCCGAGGCCGAATTCGGGAACGTTCGTTTTGCCGATCACGATGCAACCGGCGGCCTTCATGCGTGAGGTCATCACGCCGTCTTCGCTCGCCACCGCGTCTTTCAGCAGTGGGCTGCCGAATGTCGTGGGGAACCCGGCCGCATGTGCCGCGTCCTTGATCGCCTGCGGCATGCCGTGCATCCAGCCGCGCGAGCCGTGGGCAGTCTTGCTGGGCGCGAGATCAGCGTCGCGTTGATCGGCCTGGGCGAGCAGTGCCGCGTCGGGCGCGAGATTGACCAGCGCATTGAGCGCCGGGTTCAGGCGGTGGATGCGCGCCAGATAGGCCCGCATGACGTCGCGGCAGGAAACCTCACGTGCGTGGATCGCACGCGACAACGCGTCGGCGTCGAGGTCGGTGATCGTGGTGCTCAACCGATTCTGCCCAGCAGCAGGTACTCCATCAGCGCCTTTTGCACGTGCATTCGATTTTCGGCCTCGTCCCATACCACCGACTGCGGGCCATCAATGACATCGGCGTCGACCTCTTCGCCGCGATGCGCCGGCAGGCAATGCATGAACAGGGCGTCGGGCATGGCCGCAGCCATCATCTCGCGGTCGACGCGCCAGTCGGCGAAGGCCGCCATGCGCACGGCGTTCTCGGCCTCGAACCCCATGCTCGTCCACACGTCCGTGGTGACGAGGTGCGCGCCGCGGCACGCGTCGAGCGGGTGCTTGAACACCTTCACACAGGCGCTGTTGCGCACGCCCGCGACCTTGGCATCGATCTCGTAGCCCCCTGGCGTGCTGACGTGCAGCGTGAAGCCGAGGATGTCTGCAGCCTGCAGCCAAGTGTTGGCCATGTTGTTGCCATCGCCGACCCAGGCCACCACCTTGCCCCGGATGCTGCCGCGATGCTCGATATAGGTGAACACGTCGGCGAGGATCTGGCACGGGTGGTATTCGTTCGTCAGGCCATTGATGACGGGCACGCGCGAGTTCGCCGCGAAGGCGTCGAGCTTGGTTTGCTCGTAGGTGCGGATCATCACGATGTCGACCATGCGGCCGATCACCTTGGCCGTGTCTTCCACCGGCTCGGCGCGGCCCAGGTGGCTGTCGCCGGTGGTGAGGTGCACGACCGAACCGCCCATCTGGTACATGCCGGCCTCGAAACTGACTCGCGTGCGCGTGCTGGCTTTCTCGAAAATCATCGCCAGCGTGCGGTCCACGAGCGGTGTGTACTTTTCGTAGCTCTTGAAGCGCTTTTTGATCGTCGCGGCGCGTTCGAACAGGTAGGCGTACTCCTCGGCGCGGAAGTCCTTGAACTGGAGGTAGTGCTTGATGAGGCCCATGCCCGGTTTCATTTCGGCGCAGGCTCGGCGAGGAAGGTCTTGATCAGCGGGCACAGCATCGCGACGATCTGCGCCGCTTCATCGAGGCTCAGGATCAGCGGCGGCACGAGGCGGATCACGCTGTCGGCGGTGACGCTGAGCAGCAGGCCGGCGCTCGCCGCGCGACCGAGCAGTTCGCCGCAGGGGCGGTTCAGTTCGATGCCGAGCATCAGACCCTGACCGCGGATTTCCTTGACTCCGGCCACGCCTGTCAGCTCGCGTGCCAGGCCATCGCGCAGCGCCGTGCCGACTTTCGCCGCGTTCGCGAGCAGGCCTTCTTCTTCCATGATGCGTAGGGTCTCGATGCCGGCGCGCATCGCCAGCGGGTTGCCGCCGAACGTCGTGCCGTGATTGCCCTGGCCGAACACGCCCGCGGCCTTGCGGCCGCACACCACTGCGCCGACCGGCACACCCGAGCCGAGGCCCTTCGCCAGCGGCATCACGTCGGGCAAGATGCCGGCCCATTGATGCGCGAACCATTTGCCGGTGCGCCCCATGCCGCACTGCACTTCGTCGAGCATCAACAGCCAGCCGCGCTCGTCGCAGATGCGGCGCACGGCGCGCAAGTAATCGATGGAGGCCGGGTTGATGCCGCCTTCGCCCTGGATCACTTCGAGGAACACCGCCACCACGTTCGGGTTGTCGCGCGCCACCGCTTCGATTGCCGCCACGTCGTTCAAGGGCACGCGCACGAAGCCTTCGAGCAGCGGGCCGAAGCCGGCTTGAATTTTCTTGTTCGCCGTCGCCGACAAGGTGGCGATCGAGCGCCCGTGGAAGGCCTTCTCAAAGACCACGATCTCGGGCCGATCGACGCCCTTGTCGTGCCCGTACTTGCGGGCAATCTTCAGTGCCGCCTCGTTTGCTTCGAGCCCGGTGCTGCAAAAGAAGGCGTTCGTCAGCCCGGAGATCTCGCACAGCTTGGCGGCGAGTTGCTCTTGCAGCGGCATCTGGTAGTAGTTGGAGCAGTGGATCAGCTTGGCGATCTGGTCTTGCAGCGCAGGCACCAGTTTGGGGTGCGCATGGCCGAGCGTGTTGACGGCGATGCCGGCGAGCCCATCGAGGTACTTGCGCCCCTTTGTGTCCCAGACCCAGCAGCCTCGCCCATGCGACAACGCGAACGGCAGGCGACCATAGGTGCTCATCACATGCGGTTCGAGCGAGGCGACCAGCTTTTCCGGGGCGTTCATTGGCGGGGCTCCAAACAATGTGGCACGGGCGTCGTTTGTTCACGTCGCGTGGGAAAGCGATTCTAAGGTCGGCCTCGTGCGTGCCGAATAGCGCTGGATGGACGCTGTCGCGACGAAAACTGCCTCTTCCCCCGCCGGACACGTGCGAACCGACGTCCGGCCGGCACCGGGACGCTCCAGCGACGCCCACCCGGGCCTGCAAATTGCTCCTGCACGCCAGGAAGCAACATTGCCAACACGCGTCGCAGTGAAGAACCGACACCGCGAGTACCTGGTTTGCGGTGTCACCCGCGACGGTAAGGCGTTTCGCCCCAGCGACTGGTCAGAGCGCCTGGCCGGCGCGATGTCGGCATTCCGGCCCGCGGGCGCGGCAGCCGGCATCGCCGCATTCATCGGCTATTCGCCGTATTGCGTGCCTCGCACGGTCGACGGCCACAAGTGTGTGCTCGTCAACGAGGCGTTGCGCGGCATCGAGGTGCTGGCGTGGGACTTCGTCATGAATTTCGCGCGGGACAACGAGCTCGAGGTTCGCGACGTGACGCCTGGGGCGCAGGCTTAGAATCTATCCGTAAATAATGTTGAGCGTGAGCGGTACCTTGCGGAACGCGATGATCGCTGCGGCAATGTGGTTGAGCGCGATGAAGCTGCGTTCCAGTTTCTCGTATCGCACGAGCAGCTTGCGGAAGCGGTTG
>JANNKM010000456.1:0-2257 GCA_031396305.1 Rhizobacter sp. | reverse complement strand
GCCCACATCGACCTGATCATCGGGCCGCGCGGCAGCCCGGTCGAAACCGCATTCGCCAACGCATTGACGAACAACAAGGATGGATTCACGTCGCTGCTGGCGGTGGTCGCGCCGAACCTGCTGACCAAACCGTCCACGGTGATGTTCAACAAAGTCACGATCAAGGGCGCGAAACAGGCGGTGCAGATGTTCGGGCCGGCGCAGCGCGCGGTGGCGATGGCCGTCGCCGACAGCGTTCAAGACGGCACGATCCCGATGGCGGAAGCCGACAACCTGTTCATCTGCGTCGGCGTGTTCATTCACTGGCTCGCCGAGGACGACAAGAAGATCCAGGACTACAACTACCGCGCCGTGAAAGAGTCGATCCAGCGCGCCGTGGCCGGATCGCCCACCGCTGCTGAAGTGGTGGCCAAGAAGGGCAGCGCCGCGCATCCGTTCCAGGCGAAGTAGTACGCAGCCGTGCGATGGGCACAGCGCGGTGCCATCGACGGAAAGCGCACCGCGACGCGGTGCGCGGATTGACCAGGACTAGGGTTTGAACCGGCCCCGGGCCGGTTCGTTTTTTTACCGCCCGCCGGGCACCATGCCGCTGCCGATCAGGCGCAGCACGGCGGCGCCTCGCGGGCCAGGCCCGGCCGGGACGTCACGCGCTGCGGCGAAGCGTTCGATCTGCACGCCCACGGCGTGCACGTCGTCGAACTTGCGCGGTTTCACCACCTTCACCCGCACCCAGGCGGCGCCGAACTCCGTGATCAGCAGGTCGGCAATCGCCTCGGCAAACGCCTCGAGCAGTTGCACGCGGTGTTCGCGCATGAGGCGCTGCAGCCGTTCGCGCACCTGCCCATAGTCGATCGTGTCTGCAATCGCGTCGGTATCGCAGGCGGCGGCGCGCTTCACCCCCGCGTGCACATCGATCACGAGCGTCTGCGCCGCGTGAAGTTCGCTGGCGTGGATGCCAATCACCGTCTGTCCGGTGAAACCCTCGATGAATATCAGGTCCAGCGGCGCTCCCGGGCGCTCGCCGGGGTGGGGCATCGCGGCGTCGTGGGTCGGGCTCGGCGTCAACATGTTGGGCTCCTGGATTTTTTCGATTGGTTGCAATTCCCGCGCCCGGCCCCGGCGCCTACGCGTTTCACCGGTTGCGCAAGTTCATCGCGCGCACGCAAAATGGCGGGCTGATTGTTGACGATCCTGAACTGCGCGTCGAATTGGAGGGTTGTATGTCAATGACCATGCGAGACGCCCATGAACACGCAGACCGCATCCTGCAACGGGTGCGCGCCGGCCTGAGCGACCCGCGTGCCGACACGGTGGCCCAGTCGTGGGGCCGCTGCGTCAACGAATACCGCCTCGACCCGGCTCAGCCGCGCGAGCCTGTCATTATCACGCGCGCCGAGCTGGACGAACGCCGCACGAAGCGCGCCGACGTGATCGCCTGCGCGCGCTACGAGATGACGACGCTGTATCAGCAGCTCGGCGACGCCGAGGCGGCGGTCGTGCTGACCGATACCGACGGCGTGATCGTGCACATGGTTTCGTCGCCGGAATTCGGCGCCGAGGTCGGCCCGCTGGGGCTGCGCGTGGGCGGCCTGTGGAGCGAAACCGCCGCCGGGACGAATGGCATGGGCACCTGCCTGGCGGCAGGCAGCCCGGTGACGATCCAGCGCGACGACCACTTCTTTACCCAGTTCACCCAGCTCACCTGCTCCGCCGTTCCGGTTTACGACCCGTCGGGCGAGATCGCCGCCGTGCTCGACGTGACAAGCCGCACGCGCCTGATGCAGCAGCACCTGCTCGTCTTGCTGGGCATGACGGTGCGCATGATCGAGAACCGCCTGATCGACGCGCGATTTCGCGGCGCGCACCCGCTGCATTTTCACAGCCGCCCCGAGTTCGTCTACACCTTGCACGAAGGCAAGCTCGCAGTGGGCGACGATGGGCGCATCCTCGCGGCGAACCGCAGCGCGCTGTTCCAGCTGGGCCTGCAGTCGATGAGCGACATCCGCACGCGGCGCATCGAAGACCTGTTCCAGACTTCGCTGGAAGACATGCTGGCGCGCAGCACGTCGTCGTCGTTCCATCCGGTGGTGACCTACCGCACCAATGCCGCGCTGCGCTTCTTCGCCGTCGCGCGACGCCCGGCTTCGGAGGCAAGGGCCGCGGCGTTGCCGACGAGCGCATTGCATCCGTCACCCGCGGCGGCGGGTACCACGAACCTGACGCCGGACGCGCCGGACGCGCCGCCACGCGCGCCGGC
>JANNKM010000437.1:0-3688 GCA_031396305.1 Rhizobacter sp. | reverse complement strand
CTCGGCTTTGCCGGCGACGAGAGTGCAGGCGCCGCATTCCTGCGCCGGAACGGCTCAGTCTGGACAACCGACACGGACGGCATCGCGGCCGCGTTGCTTTCGGCCGAGATCACCGCGCGCACGGGTCGCGACCCCGGCCAGCGCTACGCAGCATTGGCCCAAGAGTTCGGCAGCCCGGTGGCACGCCGGGTGGAGGCCCCGGCAACGGCGCAGCAAAAAGCGCAACTGGCGGCGCTCACGCCAGAGCAGATCACCGCGACAGAACTGGCCGGGGAACGAATCGAGAGCATCCTCAGCCACGCGCTGGGCAACGGCGAGCCCATCGGCGGCATCAAGGTCAACACTGCCAACGGCTGGTTCGCTGCACGGCCCTCCGGCACCGAGAACATCTACAAGATCTACGCCGAAAGTTTCAGCGGTCTAGCGCACCTACAGCGCGTCCTGCAGCAGGCGCAGACCATCGTCGACGCGGCGATTCTTCCCGCGCCGTCCGTTTGAGAGCCATTGAGTCCGAAAGACCTCCATGTCCAAGCCCTTGACCCCCGACACCCTGCAGAAGATGGACGCCTACTGGCGCGCGGCAAACTACCTGTCGGTCGGGCAGATCTATCTGCAAGACAACCCGCTGCTGGAGCGCCCGCTCACGCTTGCAGACATCAAGCCGCGCCTGTTGGGCCATTGGGGCACAACACCGGGCTTGAACCTGCTCTATGTCCACCTGAACCGGCTGATCAAAGAGAACGACCTGAACATGATGTATGTCATCGGCCCCGGTCACGGCGGGCCGGGCATCGTGGCGAACAGTTATCTGGAAGGGTCGTACACCGAGCACTACCCGGCCATTGAACGTAACCGCAACGGCTTGCAGCGGCTTTTTCGGCAGTTCTCGTGGCCGCAGGGCACTCCCAGTCATGTGTCGCCCGAGGTACCTGGCTCGATCCATTCACAAGTTGACCTACCGGCGGCGCAACCACGACAACATCCACGTGCGCGGCTACAAGGAAGAGGGCACCACGACGACGCCGTTCGACATGGTGGTTCTCAACAACGTGACCGCTATCAACTGGCGCTGGACGCGATCCAGCGCGTCCCCAGGCTGGCAGGCCAGGTCGAGGCTGAAGCCGCGCGCTTTGATGCGACCCTGCAACGCCACAAGCGCTACATCGGCGAGCATGGTGACGACATGCCCGAGATCCTGGACTGGCGATGGTCACTGGTGAAGACCGCGTCGTGAGCGCGTTGAACATCCTTGCGCTGAACAGCGGCTCGTACTCGCTGAAGTTCGGCTTATACCGTGTTGATTCGGCGGGTGCCGAGAAGTTGTTGGGCGAGACCCTGTCCACGGCCTCGACGGTTGCCACGGTTGACGATCCGGACGCGATGACCCATGTCGCCAGTGGTCTCGCGGCGTCCGGCATGCCGCGACCCGACGCCATCGGGCACCGTGTCGTGCATGGCGGTCCAGCGCTGCGCCAACATTGCCGCATCGACGATGCGGTGCTGCGCCAACTGCAAGCCTGCAATGGTCTGTCGTGGATCGGCGTCAGCCTCGACGCTGCGCGGAACCGCATCGCGGGTCATCCGGTCAGCGTCATCCACGACGGCGCATCGCGCTGTCAGGTGCATGTGCTGGCCGCGCAGAGAAACGAGCAGATCGCGCGCCACACGTGGGCGTTGCTCGCATGACGGCAACTGCGGCCGGCAGCCCCGTTGACTTCGGCGATGCGTCGATCATGGAGGCCGACGCCGTGGCGGCAGCGCTCGATGCAGATGTTGGAACGGGCCTCAGCGCGCAGGAAGCGGCGCGCCGCTTGGCCCAGAACGGGCCCAACGAACTGCGCGCGACTCCGCGGGCACCGGCCTGGCGGCGCGTGCTGGCGCAGTTCCAGGACCCGCTGATCTACCTGTTGCTGGCGGCGGTGGCCATTGCATTGCTCGCGTGGTGGGTAGAAGGTCGCGTGGGCTGGCCGGTGGATGCGATCGTCATTGCCGCCGTCGTGCTGCTCAATGGCGTGATCGGCCATGTGCAGGAGGCGAAGGCGCAAAACGCCGTGGCAGCGCTGGCCAGGATGACCGCAGCTACCTCGGGCGTGCTGCGTGATGGCAAGCCGCAGCGCGTGCCGAGCGCCGAACTGGTGCGTGGTGACGTGCTCGTGCTGGCCGAGGGCGATGCCGTCGGCGCCGACGCGCGCCTGCTTCAGGCCACGAGCTTGCGTGTGCAGGAAGCCGCGTTGACCGGGGAAAGCGAAGGCGTGCTCAAGGCCATCGCCACGCTGCCCCAGCCAGCGGCGCTGGGCGACCAGCTCGACATGGTCTTCAAGGGCACCGCGGTGGCACAAGGCGCGGGCCGCGCGGTCGTCACCGCCACCGGCATGGACACCCAGATGGGCAAGGTCGCAGCGCTGCTGGAGGCCACGGTCGAAGAACCGACGCCGCTGGAAAGAGAAGTGGCGCGCATCGGTCGCACGCTGGGTCTGGCGGTCGTCGCTATCGCCATCGTCGTGGTGACCACGATCCTGTTCAACTCCGAAATCCGCAACACCGCCGATGTGGTGCACGTGCTGCTGCTCGGCGTGTCGCTGGCAGTGGCCGCGGTGCCCGAGGGCTTGCCCGCCATCCTGGCGGTGGTGCTGGCGCTCGGCGTGCAGCGCATGGCCAAGCACCACGCCATCGTCAAGAACCTGTCGTCGGTGGAGACGCTGGGTTCGGCGTCGGTCATCTGCTCGGACAAGACCGGAACATTGACCCGCTCGGAGATGACCATCGAGCGCGTGATGACGGCCTCGGGCGATACGCACATCAGCGGGGTGGGGTACGCACCGCAAGGTCAGGTCGATCACGAGGGTGCGAAGCTGCCCGCCGGGCTGCTGCGCGAGGAAGCCATCGTAGTGCTGAGCGGTGGCAGCCTGGCCGGCAACGCCGACTTGCGCCAGACGGAGGGTGGCGAGTGGGAGATTCACGGCGACCCCACCGAAGCCGCGTTCCTGGTGGCCGAGCGCAAGCTCGATCAGGGCGCGGTCACCGAGCGGCGCGAGCGGCGCTTCGAGCGCATCGGCGAGATCCCGTTCACGTCAGAGCGCAAGCTGATGACGACGATCGAACGCGACCACGAACACGGTGACGCTCTGGTGGTGATCACCAAGGGCGCACCCGACGTGCTGCTCGGCCGCTGCACCCGGGCGCGCGTGGGGATGGAGGTCGTCGCGCTGGACGACGCCTTGCGGGCGCGGCTGCTGGCCGACGTCGACACCCTCACCGACGCCGCGCTGCGGACACTGGCCGTGGCCTACCGGCCCGTAGCGCCCGGTGAAGACCCGGCGGCCGGCGAGGCGCTGGAGCGCGACCTGATCTTCGTCGGCACGGTCGGCATGATCGACCCGCCGCGCGAAGAGGCGGCGGTGGCCATCCGCGAAGCGCGCCGGGCCGGCATCCGGGTCGTGATGATCACCGGTGACCACCCGAAAACGGCCGCGCGCATTGCGGCCGACCTGGGCATCGTCGACGCGGGTTCAGCCGCCTTGATTTCCACGTTGACGGGCGCCGAGATTGACGCGCTCGACGAGGCGGCGTTCGCCGTTGCCGTGCGCCAGACCTCGGTCTACGCCCGCGTGGCGCCGGCGCACAAGCTGCGCATCGTCGACGCACTGCAGGCCGACGGCAACATCGTGGCGATGACCGGTGACGGCGT
>JANNKM010000433.1:0-2164 GCA_031396305.1 Rhizobacter sp. | reverse complement strand
CGACACCGCGGACTTCGTGCCAACGGCCAGCGCAAGCAACTGAGCCATCGGGAGCAAACGCAACCATGATGAGCAACCACGGCAACCGCGTCACCCAGGGGCAGTTCTCCTTCCTGCCGGACCTGACCGACGCGCAGATCACGAAGCAACTCGAATACGCGCTCGCCAAGCAATGGGCAGTCGGCATCGAGTACACCGACGACCCGCACCCGCGCAACACCTATTGGGAGATGAACGGCAACCCGATGTTCGACTTGAAGGATCCGTCGGGCATCCTCACCGAGATCAACGCCTGCCGCAAGACCTTTCCGAACCACTATGTGCGCGTCACCGCGTTCGATTCGACGCAGGGCGTCGAATCGCCGCGCATGTCGTACATCGTGAATCGGCCGAAGAGCGAGCCCGGCTTCGGCCTGGTGCGCCAGGAGATCGGCGGGCGCCAGGTGCAATACACAGTGCACAGCTACGCGACCGACAGGCCCGAAAGCGAGCGTTACTGACAGCCCTATCTTTGTTCACTGTCACCCCGGCGCACGCCGGGGTCCACGAGGATACGCCGGGGATCGATCCCGACTTTCGTCGGGATGACAGCAAAGGGCCTAACCGCGCCAAACCATGCACCGAATCGCACCGTCCATCCTTTCCGCCGACTTCGCTCGGCTAGGCGAAGAAGTGCGCAATGTCATCGCCGCCGGCGCCGATTGGATCCACTTCGACGTGATGGACAACCATTACGTGCCGAACCTGACGATCGGCCCTGGCGTGGCGCAGGCGATCAAACCGCATTGCGTGCGCGCTGACGGCTCCAAGGTGCAGCTGGACGTGCACCTGATGGTGCAGCCGGTGGATGCACTGGCGGTTGCGTTCGCCAAGGCCGGTGCCGATCTGATCAGCTTCCACCCCGAGGCGAGTGTGCATGTGGATCGCACGCTGCAGCTCATTCGCAGTGAAGGCTGCCGGGCCGGGCTCGTGTTCAATCCGGCGACGCCGCTCGACATCCTGGAATGGGTCATCGACAAAGTCGACCTGGTGCTCATCATGAGCGTCAACCCGGGCTTCGGTGGGCAGAGCTTCATCGAGTCGGCGCTGCGCAAATGCGAATTGGCGCGCAACCTCATCTCGAAGAGCGGTCGCGACATTGCGCTTGAAGTCGACGGCGGCATCAAGGCTGACAACATCCGGCGCATCGCCGAGGCGGGGGCCGACACTTTTGTCGCGGGCAGCGCCATCTTCGGCCAGCCTGACTACAAGCGCGTCATCGACGCCATGCGCGCCGAGCTCGGCGCTGCAACACCCCTCAGGAAAGCAGCGTGATGGGCGCCACCACCGCTCCTGAAATCGCGGCAAACACGGCGCGCGCGCACACGGTGGCTGAAGTGCTGGCGCAAAGCCAAGTGGAGTCGGTGCTGATGGAGCTGGATCGCGAGCTGATCGGCCTGGTGCCCGTCAAGCAGCGCATTCGCGACATCGCCGCGCTGCTCGTGATCGACAAGCTGCGTCTGAACCTCGGGCTGCAAGCCGTGGCGGGGCAATCCGGGCCCAGCCTGCACATGAGTTTTACCGGCAACCCCGGCACCGGCAAGACGACAGTGGCGATGCGCATGGCGCAGATCCTGCATCGGCTGGGCTACGTGCGCAAAGGTCACCTCGTGGCGGTGACGCGCGACGACCTGGTAGGCCAGTACATCGGCCACACCGCGCCGAAAACCAAGGAAGTTCTGAAGAAAGCGATGGGTGGCGTGCTCTTCATCGACGAGGCGTATTACCTCTACCGCCCCGAGAACGAGCGCGACTACGGGCAGGAGGCGATCGAAATCCTGCTCCAAGTGATGGAGAACCAGCGCGACGACCTGGTCGTCATCCTCGCGGGCTACAAGGGCCGCATGGACACGTTCTTCCAGAGCAACCCGGGAATGAGCTCGCGCATCGCGCACCACCTCGATTTCCCGGACTACAGCCACGGCGAGTTGCTCCAGATCAGCGACAAGATGCTGGACGCGATGAACTACCGTTTCGGCGCCGGTGCGCGCGAGACTTTTGGCGACTACCTGACGCGGCGCCTGACGCAGCCGCATTTCGCCAACGCGCGCAGCGTGCGCAAAGCGCACGACCCCATGCGGCTGCGTCAGGCGAGCCGCCAGTTAGCGGATCGCGATCGTGAGTT
>JANNKM010000380.1:0-10080 GCA_031396305.1 Rhizobacter sp. | reverse complement strand
GCCCACTTCGTGCCTTGGCGCAGTGCATCCAGCGTGGTGGAGTTTACCTTCGCTAAGAACATGTCTTCGTCGAGATGGTGGCGGGCGAAGACCCTTCGCTGGTGCAACGAACGTCGCCGCCAGTCGCCCTCAAACAGGTTGCCGTCGCGCTGCGTCTCTTCGAAGAACAGCGCAGCGCGCTGCAGGTTGTCCAGAGCCGCCGGGGACACGCCGGGCACGGCGCGCGGTGCAGACAATTTGCTCTGAGCGATGAAACGGTTTTTGCCGACAACGAGCCCCCACGGTCGCTGGCCATCGGTCGGATCGGCGCACAGGGCTTCCAGTTTCGTCAGGCCGAAGTCACGTGACATCCGAAGCCGCAGGGCGAGCCACGGGTCAGTCTGTCGTACGGCCTCGATGGCATGGGTAGCCTCGTCGTCAGCGCCAGCCAACGGGAGCACCAGTGACTTGAGAAGGCGCGTGGCGAAGGTATCGCCCTGTTTGCCTGCCTTATGCAGCCAGTGGATTCCGGCTTCGGAGTCCCTCAGGCTCGAGGCCGAACGCAGGATGAGTGCGCCCAGCCTTCGCTGTGCCTCGGCATGGCCCAGCGTCGCGGCCTTCTCGAGGAAGAATCGCGCCATCTGCGGATTGGCGACACTGCATCGATGATCGGCGTGAACCCTGTAGAGGTGCATCCACGCTTCTTCGCACCCGGCGTCCGCCGCGCGCAGCAAGAGCGCAGCCCCCTTGCGCAGATTGCCGCTCGAGACAAGGGCTACCGGTTGCAGCAATCCGCAGGCTATGCCGCACAGGGCCCGCCCGAGCAGGTAGTCGGCGACGCGGTTACCGTCGTGAGCCACCAGATCCAGGGCCGCTTCCACCTGCTTGACGCCGAGTCCTGGCGGCTCTTGCCCGGTCTGCTCCGCAAGGCGCACGGCCTCGACTACCAGAGTTGCCAGAGAAACGCTCAAACGAGGCGCCACCGCCAAGGCAACACGCAGGCACTGAGCCAGGCGGCAAAGGTCGCGTTCTTGTGCCGCACTCGATGCGGCGAGAGTGGCGATGGTCTCCAATTGAACGCCATCGACCGGGGCTACTGCACGCGCGAATTCCAACATTCCCTCGTCGGCGGGTCCGCGACCCAGCGCGGCTCTCGCTCGGCGAGCCCCGTCGTGTCCAGCGGCCGCCGCCGCGTCGAGCCAGCGCGCAGCCTGCGGTTGCCCGTGACGCAGGCAAAGCCACACCGCGATCTTGAACTGGGCGACGGCACTGCCTGCATTCGCCGCGCGCAGGAGCGCAGCCTCTTGCCTCAGCGTCACGATGGTTTCCAGCGGCAAGGACTCGCTGATGATGTTTGCAGCTTCCGACATTTCGTTCACGCTGGAGTGCGTGAGGTATTCCATGCCGGTCGCAACGTGTTGCGCAAAACCCTCGATACCCAACAGGTACCTGCGTCCCACCTCGCACCTCGCTATCGGATCGTGCCGTGCCTGGGCGAGCAAGAGAATGTTCTGGCGTCGCATCGATGTCTCCGATCGTGTTGTGTTGGCGGTACGCACCAGGCCATGCGGGAGGAAAAGATCCTCGCAATCCAGCCTCATTTGTAGGCATCAAGGATAGAAAGCAGTTGCTGACGGCAGCCTTGCGAACGCATGACCGTCCTGTCATGTTGTTGTAGTTGCGCGCGCATTTCACTTCCGCATTTCAGAAGCGCCACATCGACCGGCGTATTCAACGTTGTGGCTGTCGACAGACGAGATGCCGCTGTTTGGTGGACTCTGCGCATGCGCCGCGCGGGATGTTCTCGCACGAGGGGGTGCGCTCCCGGCGCGTACTTCCTACTCTTTGCTGTGACCTCAGTTCACTCGCGTGCGTCGGCGGCCCGACTTCGGCGGACCGGCACCGAACGCGTTGAACACCGTCGAGGCATGTCAAGCCCCCTCAACCATGGAGATAGTTGCAATGAAAAAATCCCTGTTCGTACTCTCAGTCGCGATGCTCGCTGCGGGTAGCGCCGCAGCGCAATCGTCGGTGACGGTATTTGGTGTCGTCGATGCCTCGGCCCGCGGCGTGAAGAATGGCAGCGCCGGGTCGCAGAAGCAGCTGGCGTCCGGTGGTCTGTCCACCGGCCGCCTCGGCTTTCGCGGCACGGAGGATCTGGGCGGTGGCTTCAGCGCGGCCTTCCATCTGGAGGCCGGCATCAGCCCCGACACGGGCACTACCGACGCCAAGTTCTTCGGACGTCGCTCAACCGTCAGTCTGGTCGGCCGGTTGGGCGAGATTCGCCTGGGCCGCGACTACAACCCCACCGCAGTGAACACGTTCAACGAGCCTTTCGGCCTGGTCGGTGTGGGCACGATCGGCAACTTCACCTACTCGCCGCAGGCGGCTCTCGGAAGCGGTGCGACCACTGCGCTGCGCAACGACAACTCGATTGGCTACTTCTTGCCGGGCAGCATGGGAGGCATCTACGGTTCTGCGATGGTCGCCGCCGGTGAAGGCGTCCCCGGCAACAAGTACCGTGGGGCCCGATTCGGATATGGCGCCGGTCCGATCGATGTCGCTGCCGGTTACGGCAGGACGGAGACGGCCGCGAATGCAGCAGACTTCGACCAGTACAACGTCAAGGCGCTCTACACCGTCGGTTTCGCCAAGCTGAACTTCCTGTATGACGTGAAAAAGTGGAGCCCGCGCTCGCAGAAGATGGCCATGTTCGGCGTTTCTGTTCCGATGGGCACGAGCGAGTTGCGCGCTGCCTATGCCGTGAACAACCGCTCGGGCGGGCCTGCCGGCTCCGGCTTCGCCGATGCTGACGACAGCAAGTTGATGTCCGTCGGCTATGTCAACAACCTGTCGGCGCGCACGGCGCTCTATGCCACGCTGGGTCGCATCACGAACGACGCCGCGGCCCGTTCGTCGGTGAGCAACACCACGCCAGCCGGCATGCTGGGTGGGCAGACGTCGACGGGCTATGAATTCGGTCTGTCGCACAGATTCTGAAGCGGTCTCTGCAGGTCCACCGGCATGACGAGCGAGTCACGCTCGCGTGGCTCTCTCATGGAAGCACCCGAAAGGATTGCCGACTTGTAATGCGACGGTCAGCGTCGTGTCGGGGATCGGTTTCTACACTGTGCGTCATGAACTCTATGACGCCAAGCGCGCTGCGGCGTGCGTCCCATGAATCGCTGAAGAGGTCCAGGAATTGGTATCCGTTGGCTGTCGTCATTTCCGCCGTTTGTGCGGCACTGCTCGCCTTCGCAGCGCCTGCCGCGATTGCGCGCGAATGTGTTGGGAGCGAACGTGCGAACGACGTGGGCCCGGCACCGCACGCACCCGCCCCGGAATTGCTGCAATGGATCGACGCCGC
Source organism: Rhizobacter sp. (assembly GCA_031396305.1). GTDB lineage: Bacteria > Pseudomonadota > Gammaproteobacteria > Burkholderiales > Burkholderiaceae_C > JAEMQF01. The sequence continues at coordinate 6,734 of JANNKM010000380.1, read as the reverse complement.
GCGCGCTCGTTTCGATCACAAGGCGCTGGCCACCTACTACAACCAAGAAGCGATTGCGGCCCGCGCGATTGCCACTGAACATCGCAAGATGGCCAGGTGCCACAAAGCGGTGGTCGCAGGTGGACGCGGTGACACCCGCATGGCGGCCCATTGCAATGCCATCGTTCGTGAACAGGAGGGCATTGCGGCAGAATATGAGGGCATGGCCGAGGGTCACCATGAACTGGCGAAACGAGCTCGGCCCTGAGAGCGCGCCGAACTCGATGTCGAGCGCCGATTTGCCGCCGCACCGGGCGGCTTTGTCGAGTGGTGCGGCACGCTGCAGCGCGGCCAGGCGTTGACCTGGCGGTTCGATGCCGACGGGCCGCTGGACTTCAACATTCACTACCACGACGGCGATCAAGTGACTTCCCTGGCTCGGCGGGACGCTGCCCGCAGTGCCCGAGGGCGCCTGCTCGTCGCCATCGACCAGGACTACTGTTGGATGTGGACCAATCGCGGCAACGCGCCGGTCACGCTGCGCGCCCGCCTGCGCGACGAGAGCAAGCGCGCCAAGCCATGAGGCACCGCACTTCACTGGGCACCTCGCGACCGGCGTTGATTGCTGGTTGACGGATTACTGTTGCGCGTTCACGGCGTGCGCTGGATCTCGGTCACGGTGAACTTGCCGGCATCGGATCAAGGCCGCCCATCACCTGTGTTCCCTGCTTCGGTGGGTGGCCTCGGCAGAGCGCAGAACCCTTGAGCAGGAACGCCGAGCGCCGCGTTGAACCTGCTCGAGAGGTTCTGGAAGGCGATGAGTCCGGTCAGTTCGACGATCACGTCGTCAGCGAAATGCCCGCGCAGGGCGCCGATGTGCGCGCCATCGACTCCGGCCCCCGAAAGCGTCATCGCCTCGGCATAGTCGAGTGCAGCACGTTCGCGATCGTCGAACAGGATGCTGTCGCGCCAGTGCCCCAGCGCTTCGACCTTCCCGAGGCTGGCGCCGCGCCGCAGCAGCGTCGCCGAGTTGAGATCAACGCAGAAGGCACAGCCGTTGAGCTGCGAGACCCGAACCGTGACGAGCGAACGCAACGCCGGCTCGATCGGCGAAGAGCGGCGATCGATCATGCCGTAGAGTGTGGCAACGCCAAGGAATAGGCGCGGCGACCGAGCCCACAGCAACGCTGCGTCCAGCACCTTGCCGTACTTGCGGCGCTGCCCCCAGAAGAATGGCTTCAGGTACCACGGGCAGAGGGCTTCAGGCCTAGGTTCGATGTGCATTTGAGCCTCGGCGGCGACGGGTTTCTGGACTAGAAGCGTCGGTCTGTGCAAGCCCTGTGGGCGTTGTTCGCCGAATCTGGGCGAGGGGCTCCTGGCTCGGCACGGCGATCGCGTACGCGCGCAGCGTCGCAAGCGTTCCGTCGCCGGCCAGCCACCGCAACGATCGGCAGCCGATGCATCAAGTCGGGCAGCCCGGCCAGCCCGATCATGAGTGCCACGGTTCGCGCTCTGACCGGCCAGCGCCGACGCACCAACGCCAGGCCGGCACCCGCCCACAAGGTGTGCGCAAGAATGTCCATCGCTGCAGGGCCGCGCGTCAATCTTGCCGGATCGCAGCGGCCCGAAGGCGCAACGCATTGCCGATCACCGACACCGAGCTCAGGCTCATCGCCAGCGCGGCGATCATCGGCGACAGCAGCCAGCCGGTGAACGGATACAGCACACCCGCAGCGAGCGGCACGCCGAGCGCGTTGTAGACGAAGGCGAAGGCCAGGTTCTGCTTCATGTTCGCGATGGTCGCGACGGAGAGAGCGCGCGCCGTGGCGATGCCGCGCAGGTCGCCCTTGATCAGCGTGAGCTGAGCGCTGTTCATCGCGACGTCGGTGCCGGTGCCCATCGCGATGCCGACGTCGGCCTTGGCCAGGGCCGGGGCGTCGTTGATCCCGTCGCCGGCCATCGCGACGACACGGCCCTCCAGCTGCAACCTCTCGACGAGCTTGAGCTTGTCGGCCGGTTTCACTTCGCCGTGCACTTCGTCGATGCCCAGGCGCTGGGCGACGGCGCGTGCCGTGGTCAGGCCGTCGCCGGTGGCCATCACGACGCGCAGGCCCGCCTTGCGCAGGGCGGCCAGCGCATCGGGAGTCGTCGCCTTGATGGGATCGGACACGGCGAGCAGGCCGGCAAGCTGCTGGTCGACGGCCAGGTACATCACGCTCGCGCCTTGCGCGCGCAACGCCTCGGCCTGCGCCGCCAGCGGCACCACATCGACGCCGAGCTGCTGCATCAATGCCGTGTTGCCCAGCGCGAGGGCTTTGCCGGCCAGCCTGCCCTGCACGCCGATCCCTGAGGCGGAATCGAATTGTTCGGGCTTGTCGAGCAGCAACTGCTTCTCGCGCGCCGCCGCAACGATCGCTGCGGCCAACGGATGCTCGCTGCCCTGGTCCAAGCTCGCCGCCAGGCGCAACACGTCGGTTTCAGTGAATCCTGCGCCGGCCACGGCGCGCTCGAACGCGGGCCGTCCTTCGGTCAGCGTGCCGGTCTTGTCGACGATCAAGGTGTCGATCTTGCGCAGGTTCTCGATCGCCGCGGCGTCGCGGAACAGCACGCCGTGGGTTGCGCCGCGCCCGGTGGCGACCATGATCGACATCGGCGTGGCAAGGCCCAGCGCGCAGGGGCAGGCGATGATCAGAACGGCCACCGCGTTGATCAGGCCGTAGACCCAGCTGGATTCATTCGCCGATGCAGGGCCGAACAACCCCCAGCCGAAGAAGGTCAGCAGCGCGACGCCGACGACTCCGACGACAAAGTAGCCCGCCACCGTGTCGGCCAGGCGTTGCATCGGCGCGCGTGAGCGCTGCGCCAGCGCGACCATCTGCACGATCTGGGCGAGCACGGTGGCCGAGCCGACGTGCTCGGAGCGCATCACGAGCGCGCCGCGGGTGTTCAGCGTGGCGCCGATCAGCTTGTCTCCCGCGCGCTTGGTCACCGGCAGCGGCTCGCCCGTCAACATCGATTCGTCGATCGCACTGCTGCCTTCGACCACGACGCCGTCGACCGGCACCTTTTCGCCCGGACGCACGCGCAGCAGATCACCGACGTGCACATGCGTCAGCGGGACGTCCGCTTCGCTGCCATCGGCTTCGATCCGGCGTGCGGTTTTCGGCGCCAGCCCGAGCAGCGACTTGATCGCAGCGGAAGTCTGCGAGCGCGCCTTCAGCTCGAAGATCTGCCCGAGCAGCGTCAGCGAAATGATGACAGCGGTCGCCTCGAAGTACACCGCAACGCGGCCCATCGAGACGAAGGACGCCGGAAACAGCTGCGGCGCGAACGTGGCGACAACGCTGTAGATGAACGCCGCGCCCGTGCCCAGGCCGATCAGCGTCCACATGTTCGGGCTGCGGTTGACGATCGATATCGCGCCGCGCACGAAGAAAGGCCAGCCGGCCCACAGCGCGATCGGCAGCGTGAGCACGAGTTCGATCCAGCTTTGAAGCGCCATGTCGAACCAGCCGAGGCGGTGACCGAACATGGCGAGCACGGTCACGACCACGGTCAGTGGCAGCGTCCACCAGAAGCGTCGCTGGAAGTTCACGAGCTCCGGGCTTTCAGCCTCTTCCAGTTCGGGCAGAAGCGGCTCGAGCGACATGCCGCACTTGGGGCAATCGCCCGGGTGGTCTTGCCGAACCTCGGGGTGCATCGGGCAGGTGTAGATCGTGCCCGCTGTCGGCTCCGGACCTGGAGAGACGGCCGCTTGAATCAGCGGTGCGGGCTGGAGGAACTTCGCCGGCTCGGCGGCGAACTTCGCCTGGCACTTCGCGCCGCAGAAGAAGTACGTACGTCCGGCGTGTTCAAAGCGGTGCGGTGACTGTTCGGTGACTGTCATTCCGCAAACCACATCCCTCAACGTGCAAACGCGTGGCGTCATCGCGGGTTCAGGACCGGCATGTTCGGCGTGCGTGTGCATGTCAGCGGTTCCTCATGCAAGAGCGCCGCGGTTGGGCTCTGTCATCGTGACTCATGCGTCTGTTCCTCCCGCGATTTGGAGATGCACGACGCGCCGGAGCCGATCGCCTTCACCAGAAAGATCGAGGTCTTGCTGACGGCGCGGGTTCGTCCATCGGCCAGCGTGATCGCGTATTCGTCGACGAACGGCTGCGGGTCGGGTTCGTAGCCCAGGCGGACGTAGAGTGCATGTGCACGTCTATTCTCAGCGTGCACGCCCAAGCCAATGCGCGCATACCCTTTGGAGGCGGCCAGATTTTCCAGGTGCTGAATCTGCAGCCTTCCGATGCCAAGCGACCGGTATCGCGCGATGACGCGCAAGCGGTAAATTTCAGGAGTTCCCGGCCAGCGACTGGCCAGCTGCGCGCTGCGCGGGCCCGGCCAGTTGACAAAGCCCAAGCCGAGCGGCTTGCCCTCCATCCAAGCGACGAAGATACCCACGCTGCCCTCGGCCTGTTGGTCAATGTCGGCCGCGGACGGAGCGGCACCCGACTCCGGAAAGGCTCCACGCACCCTTGCGTGTTCGCCAGCGGTCAGTTCATGAACCCTCAACTCTCGACCCGCCAATTCGCGCCGCGCAAGAAACCTGCGAGCCTTGGAGATATAACCCTGGACGCTACGGTAGACGGGACGCAGAGATGACATCATTTCGCGGGCGACCCAGGAAGATTCATCTGCGACGTGGCTGCCCGCCTTGCTTTCGGTTCTCATGAGTTTGTGGCTCCCTCGACGTGCAACGGCCGGCGCACGGCAGGTCTATTTCGAAACTTCGATCTGCGTGACGGTGAACTTGCCGCCATCGTTGACCGCCTTGAACCTGACCTTGTCGCCCGGCTGGAGCTTGTCGAGCATGGCCTTGTCCTTGACGACGAAGACCATCGTCATCGCGGGCATGTCCAGGCCTTTGATCTCGGCGTGCTTGAGCGTGAGCTTGCCGCTTTCCTTGTCGACCTTGCGCACTTCGGCGTCGGTCATGTCGGCATTCGGGGCCGCTTGCAATGGCATGGCGAGGGCCAGGGCGAATGCAGCGATCAGGGTGTTGAGTCGAGTCTTCATGTTCATCTCTTTCGTTCGTGACTGCGGGTGGAAGCGGGGTGATGGCGTCGCTCAGTGCTTGTGGCCGGAGTGCCCATCGCCTTTGGCTGCGGCGACCACCTTGACCTTGCCTACCATGCCGGCCTGGTAGTGGCCGGCGATCAGGCAGGCGAAGTCGAAGTCGCCGGCACGGTTGAAGGTCCAGACGATCTCGCCGGTCTTGCCCGGCGCGACATGCGCCATGTAGGGTTCGTCGTGTTCCATCGTCGGGAACTTGACCATCAGCGCGGCGTGTTCGTCGTTTTCCGCCTTGGTGCCGATCACGAACTCGTGCATGACCTTGCCGTCGTTGCGAACCGTGAAGCGCACCGTCTCGCCCTGCCGGACTTCGATGAATTCCGGCGAGAAGCGCATCGTGTCGAGCATCTTGACCTCGATGGTTCGTTTCGCTGACTTCGCATCGCCGGCGATTCCCCAGTCCTTTTGTTCCTTCTTCACCGGCGCGGCCTTCTTGGCGTGGCCCGCGTCGCCATGGGCGAGCGCGAGTCCGGCCGCTGCGCTGAGCAAAGCGAACATGGCCGCCTTCAGCAGAGTAGTGAATTGATTCATGGTTGAGCCTTTCGTAGAGCCGCGAATTGCGGCGTGGGTGGAAGAAGGGAGGTGACAGTGCCCGGCGTTCGCCGCGTGCAGGTGCCCGGCAAGGTGCCCACCGCGATGTAGGCGCTGCCGCACAGTGCCGTGTGCACCACGTTCAGGGCAGCGCCACGCTCTTCAAACAGCCGCCAGGGGCGGTCGAGGTTGTTGTAGGTCGTCAGGTACCTGCGTGCGCGGACGATGTTGAACATGTTGACGGGCCAGCCCCAGATCCAAGGCAAGGTCTTCATGCCGAGCAAGACGATTCGCGCGCCTGGCCGTGCGGATTCGATCAAGCGATCGATCGCCGCGGGCGACTGCAGCACGTCATGCGTGTAGCAACACAGGATTGCGTCGGCCGCGGGGCCGTCTCGCAGCAACTCGACCGCGGATTCGACGATCTCGACCGATTCGCCGACGCCTGCCGTGGCGACCCGCTGGCGCGCGAGCGCAGCCATCGCCGGGCTCAACTCGACGCCGATGACACGACCCGTTGGCCCCACGAGTCGCGCGAGCAACAGCAGGGTCGGGCCGGTGCCGCACGCGATGTCGAACACGGTCTCGCCTGCGCCCAGCGCCAGCTTGGCGACGGCTCGGCGCCTCAACGCCTCGATGTGCTTGCAGGTGCTGTCGTAACCCGCGGCCAAGCCGGAATAGTTCTGCAGCGCCCGCGCGGCGTCGGGCCGCGGCTGCAGGTTCGCAAGGATCGGCATGACCATCGCGTTGCCCGTCAGTGTTTGTGCTGGCTGGAATCGGCGCCCGGCTTGCGCACCGTGACTTCGGCGTCGAGCTTGGGCCGTGCCAGCGGCGGCATCGAACCGGTGCCTTCGGACTTGAAGCGCGCCGGATCCGGCAGCGCGCCGGCCCATTCATAGGCCACTTCGCCCGGCGGGTGCTTGTACCAACCGGGGTCGCTGTAGTCGCCCGGTTTCTGGCCCTTGCGCACCTTGACGACGCTGAACATCCCGCCCATGCCCACGGCACCGAACGGGCCGGTGCCGGTCATCATCGCCGCGGTGTTGTCGGGCAGCGGCATCTCCATTTCCGTCATGTCCTTCATGCCGCGTTCGCCCATCACCATG
>JANNKM010000371.1:0-4669 GCA_031396305.1 Rhizobacter sp. | reverse complement strand
GCTGTTCAACGAGACCAAGGAGGCGCTCGAGCAGCAGAAAGCCTCATCCGAAGTACTGAGCGCGATCAGCAATTCGGTGTCGGACAGCGCGCCGGTGTTCGAGGCCATCGTGCAGAGCTGCCAACGGCTGTTTGCCAGCGGCAACTCGATCATTTCGCTGGTGGGGGATGACGGGCTGGTTCGCCACGAAGCGATCGCGGTGAACCCGAAATACAGTGGCATGAGCGTCGAAGAGGCGCGCCGGTTCCTCGATCGCGGTTACCCGCGGCCGCTGGCGCAGGCGTACCAGGGCTACCCGATCCGCAAGCGCAAGCTGGTTCACTACCCCGACATGATCAATGGCCCCGGCGTGCCGGAATCGATGCGCCAGATGGGGCGCGACGTCGGCAACTTCTCGATGCTGATCGCGCCGATGCTGATCGCGCCGATGCTGTGGGAAGGCAAGGGCATCGGCACGATCCAAGTGACGCGCTTTCCGCCGGCGCCATTCACCGAAAAAGAATTCGGCCTGCTGCGCACCTTCGCCGACCAGGCGGTGATCGCGATCCAGAATGCCCGCCTGTTCAAGGAAGCGCAGGAAGCACGTGCTCAAGCCGAAGCCGCCAGGCTGCTTGCAGAGTCCGCCAACGAAGCCAAGAGCGCGTTCCTGGCGACGATGAGCCACGAGATCCGCACGCCGATGAACGCGGTGATCGGAATGAGCGGCCTGCTGCTCGACACGGCGCTGAACGACGAACAGCGCGACTACGCGGGAACGATCCGCGATTCGGGCGACGCGCTGCTGACGATCATCAACGACATCCTCGATTTTTCGAAGATCGAAGCCGGTCGCATGGACATCGAGGCGCACCCGTTCGACCTGCGCGAGTGCGTGGAATCGGCGCTCGACCTGATCGGCAGCCGCGCGGCGCACAAGCGCATCGATCTCGCGTACCTGTTCGAAGGCGAAGTCCCGGCGGCGCTGAACGGCGACGTGACGCGGCTGCGCCAGATTTTGCTGAACCTGATGGCCAACGCGGTCAAGTTCACCGAATCCGGCGAAGTGGTGCTGAGCGTCGGCTCGCAGCCCGCCGGGAGTGGTCAAGTCGAGCTGGCGTTCGCGGTGCGCGACACCGGTATCGGCCTGACGCCCGAGGCGATCGGTCGCCTGTTCCAGAAATTCAGCCAGGCCGATTCTTCGACGACGCGCAGATACGGCGGCACCGGGCTCGGCCTGGCGATCAGCAAACGGCTCGCCGAGTTGATGGGAGGAACGATGTGGGTCGAAAGCGCCGGGCCGGGCCAAGGCTCGACATTCCGCTTCACGATCAGGGCGCCGCTCGCTGAGCGGCTGGCGACGAGCCGGCGCGAACATCTCGGCGCGCAGCCGGCGCTCGCGGGCAAGCGCGTACTCATCGTCGACGACAACCCGACCAACCGCAAGGTGCTCACACTGCAATGCGGCAAATGGGGAATGCTCGCGTTAGACACCGAGTCGCCCTCCGATGCACTGCGCCGGCTCGGCGCGGGCGAGGCGTTCGACGCGGCAATCCTGGACATGCACATGCCACAGATGGACGGGCTGCAGTTGGCGCGCGAAATCCGCAAGACGCATTCAGCGCTTGCGCTCGTTCTCTTCAGCTCGCTCGGGCGGCGCGAAGCGGGCGACACCGAGAGCTTGTTCGACGCGTATCTGAACAAGCCGCTGCACCAGTCGCAATTGTTCGACACCCTGGTCAGCCTGCTCGCGCAAGGCGAAGCCGCTGCCCAAGCCGCCCGCGCCGGACCGCAACGGGCCGCCAAGCCCACGCTCGACCCGGGAATGGCGCGGCGCCACCCCTTGCGCATCCTGCTCGCCGAAGACAACGCCGTGAACCAGAAACTCGCGCTGCGCCTGCTCGCGCAAATGGGCTACCGCGCCGACCTGGCGAGCAACGGCATCGAGGCCATCGAGTGCGTGGAACGCCAAACCTACGACGTGGTGCTGATGGACGTGCAGATGCCGGAGATGGATGGGCTGGAAGCGTCGCGGCACATCACGGCGAAGTGGCAGCCGCACGACCGCCCGCGCATCATCGCGATGACTGCCAACGCGATGCAGGGCGACCGCGAGATGTGCCTGGAGGCAGGAATGGACGACTACATTACGAAGCCGATTCGCGTGGAGCGAATGGTGGAAGCACTGGAACAGGCGCGGCGCGCACGTGAGGGATGACATGGCTGAATCGCCGATCGACAGCGCAAGCTTCAAAGAACTGCAAGACGCCGCAGGGGCGGATTTCGTGGTGGAACTTGTCGACACCTTCCTTGCCGACGCGCCGACGATGCTGGACGAGCTGCGAAGTTCGCTCGCCACCGGCGATGCCGGCAAGTTCCGGCGCGCCGCGCATTCGCTCAAGTCGAACAGCCTGACGTTCGGTGCGATGGCGCTCGGCGCTCTGGCGCGTGAGCTCGAGCACGCGGGCGTGACGCATGCGCAATCCGCGGATGCACAAGGGGTGACGCCCCTCGACGTTCTGGCGCAGGAATACGCGCGCGTCGCCGCGGCGCTGACGGAGCTGCGTGATGGCTGACCCGCGCGACCGCGCCGCGCACCTGCTGATCGTTGACGACAACAAGGTGAACCGCCTGCTGCTCGCGCGCAATGTCGAGCTGCAGGGGCACCGCTCGTCGAGCGCCGAGAACGGCCGGATTGCGCTGGAGATGTTGCGCCGGGAGTCGTTCGATCTGCTGCTGCTGGACATTGAAATGCCAGAGATGGACGGCTTCGAGGTGCTCGAGCAGCTCAAGGCCGACGCCAAGCTGCGCGACGTTCCGGTGCTGGTGACGTCGTCGTTGGAGGGGCTGACGAACATCGTGCGCTGCATCGAGTTCGGCGCCGAAGACTATTTGAGCAAACCGATCAACCCGGTGCTGCTGAAGGCGCGCATCGGCGCGAGCCTGGAGAAGAAGCGCTTGCGTGACCAGATGCGCGACATGGTGCGGCGCTTCGCCACGGCCGAGGTGGCGCAAGACCTGCAGCAGTCGGGCTTCGCGCTGGGCGGCAAACGCATCCGCGGCACGGTGATGTTTGCCGACATCCGCGGCTTCACCTCACTCGTGGAATCGCAGCCGCCCGAAGAGACGCACGAGCTCCTCAATGCCTACTACGCGCTGATGTTCGACGCGATCGGCAACCATGGCGGTGTGGTGAATCAGATGATCGGCGACGGTCTGATGGCGATTTTCGGCGCGCCGCTGGCACTGCCGGATCACGCCGGCTGCGCGGTGCGCGCGGCGCTGGAAATGACGGAGCTGATCGAACTGTTCAACCACGAGCGCGTGGCCGCTGCGAAGCCGACCATCGCCATCGGCGTGGGCATCGCCACGGGTGAGATCGTCGCCGGCTACACCGGCACGCAGTCACGCGCCACCTACACCTGCATCGGCGACACGGTGAATCTGGCGGCACGGCTCGAAGCGCACACGAAGGTCGCGAAGCGCACGATCCTCATCGACGACGCGACGCGCTGCGAACTGGCGCCCGGCGTGGCGTGCGACACCCTGGCGCCGGTTCAGTTCAAGGGCAAGGCGACCGCGGTCGAAGTCTTCGCCGTCGGGCCGGCATAGCCGACGGCTGGCTTCTCGGCCTTTCAGCTGCCGATCTCGCCGCCGTCGTCCTTCGTGATGACGATGCAAGACGATCGCGGCCGCCCGCCGGTGGGGCCGTCGGGCCAACTGCTGAATTGCTTCGGATTGGCCGGCGTGAGCGAACCGCTCGGCGCCTCACCCGGGTGCTGGATGCCGACGAACATCGTGCGTTCGTCGGGCGTGACGAAGACCCCCGTGATCTCGCATTGCACCGGCCCGGTCAGGAAGCGCCGTGTTTCGCGCGTGCGCGGGTCGGCGCAGAGCATCTGGTTGTTGCCGAATCCGGTATACGCGCCGATATTCTGCGTGCTGCCGGAAACATCGGTCTGGATCCAGACGCGGCTGCTCGGCGCGACATAGATGCCGTCGGGCGAGCCGTACTTGTCGCCGACGATCGTCGAGCCGTGCGCCGGCACGGCGGGGTCGCCGCACAGGGCGAAGATGTCCCATCTGAAGGTGGGTTCCGTCCAGTCCTTGCGGTAGCTCCAGGTGATGATGTGGCCGTAGGCATTGGCCGGCCGCGGGTTCGCCCGGTCCACTGGCGGGCGCGCCGACGCGGCGGCGCTGCTGCCGTCGGCGGCGTTCACCGAGGCTGGGCTCGTGCCGCGCCGGCTGTTGTTGGTGAGCGTGGCGATGGCGGTCAGCTTGTCGGGGAAGGTGTCGATCCACTCCGGGCGGTCCATCATCGTCGCGCCCACGGCATCGGCCGCGGCGCGTGTGTTGATGAGGATGTCGGCGAGGGTGCGGCCTGCCAATGCCGGGTTGTCGGGTGTCAGCGCAAGCCACTCGCCTTCGCCCTCGGGGTTGAACTTCGCCACGTACAGCGTGCCCTGGTCCAGCGGGTGGATGCCCATCCGGAACGAGCGGCGCCATGGCAGGCGCGACACGTAGCGGTAGATGTACTCGTTCTGCTCGTCGTCGCCGGAATAGACGACGACGCGACCGTCGCGCGCTTCCTGGACCCACGCGCCTTCGTGCTTGAATCGGCCGAGCGCGGTGCGCTTCACGGGAACCGAGTCCGGCAGGAACGGGTTGATCTCGACGACCCAGCCGAAGCGGT
>JANNKM010000344.1:0-2881 GCA_031396305.1 Rhizobacter sp. | reverse complement strand
GCCGCGCGATCGCCTGCGCGGCTTCCAGGTTCGTCTTGAAGATCGTGTCGTCGAAGTTGCGCGCGCCGACAAAACCACCGGTGTTCACGTCCACCGTCGTCAGCGCTTCGGTCTGGTCGATGATGAGGTAGCCGCCCGATTTGAGATCCACGCGCCGGGCCAGCGCGCGCGCGATCTCTTCGTCGATGTTGAACAAATCGAAGATCGGCCGCTCGCCTTTGTAGTGCTCGAGCTTGGCCACCGAGGTCGGCGTGAACTCGCGGCCGAAGCTCTTCAGCTGCTCGAATTGCATCAGAGAGTCGATGCGGATCGCCTGCGTCTGGTCGTGCGCCAGATCGCGCAGAACACGCTCGATCAGGTTCAGGTCCTGGTGCAGCAGCGAGCCCGGCGGCAGCGTGAAGGCAAGCTCGCGCACCGCGGCCCAGGTCTTGCGCAGGTAGGCGATGTCATCGGCGAGTTCGGCGTCGCTCGCTTCTTCGGCATTCGTGCGCAGAATAAAACCACCGGTGATGCCGCTCGCGTCGGGCACCATGGCCAGCGCAGCCATGCGCGCGCGCAGTTGCTCGCGCAGTTCTGGCGAGCCGATCTTCTGCGAAATGCCAATGCGGTCGTCTTGCGGCAGGAACACGAGCAGGCGTCCGGCGATCGAGACTTGCGTCGACAACCGCGCGCCTTTGCTGCCGATCGGGTCCTTGATGACTTGCACGGTGAGCGTCTGGCCCTCAAACACGAGGCGCTCGATCGGCGTGGGCGCCGCACCTGCCGCTTCGCCGCGGGCCGACAGTCCGATGAAGCCACTCGAGCCATTCACCGCGTTCGCCGGATTCGCGCCGCTCGTGCCACTGACGTAAACGTCGGCCACATGCAAGAACGCAGCACGGTCCAGGCCGATGTCGATGAACGCCGACTGCATTCCAGGCAACACGCGCGCCACGCGCCCCGCGTAGATGTTGCCGACCAGGCCGCGTTCGAGCGCGCGCTCGACGTGCAGCTCCTGCAACGCGCCGTTTTCGACCACGGCGACGCGTGTCTCTTGCGGCGCCCAGTTGATCAATATGTCCTGCATGGGAGGCGATTGTGATTGATGCGCTTCAAGAGCGCCCCCAGGCGGACGATTACGTCGTCCGCCCCGAGGGCCACGATGGGGCCCCTTCGTGGCCCTTGGGGACGAGCAAAGTGGCAGAGCCACATTTGCTCAGGAGTTGCGCCGTCTCGAACAACGGCAAGCCCATGATGCCGGAGTAGCTGCCGTCGATGTGTTCGATCCAGCGTGCAGCTTCGCTTTGAATGGCATAGGCGCCAGCCTTGCCGAAGGGCTCGCCGCCGGCAACGTAGGCTTCGATCTCGGCGCGTGAGATCGCACCGAAGCGCACGTGTGAAGTATTCAGGCGCGAAACCGTGCGCATGCCGTCGAACAGCGCCACGCCGCTGATGACGCGGTGCGCTCGACTGGCCAGTTGGGTCAACATCAGTACCGCATCCGCCGCATCGGCGGGCTTGCCGAGGATGCGCCTGCCCAGAGCCACGGTGGTGTCGGCGCACAAGATCGGCGCGACACGCAGGCCACGGCGCGCGAGCCGCGCGCGCGCGGCGCGCAGCTTTGCAAGCGTCACGCGCCGCACGTACGCCGTGGGCAACTCGCCGGGTCGCGTCGCCTCGAGCGCCTCCGCGTCTTCGTCGGCATCGGCGACGAGCAATTCATGGCGCACACCGAGCTGGTCGAGCAATTGGCTGCGGCGCGGGCTGATCGAGGCGAGGTAGATGAACTCGGTGGGTCGCATCGGCGTGGTGGCGCTTCGCCTACTCGCGGTGGTACGGGTGGTTGACGGTGACGGTCCAGGCCCGGTACAGCGCCTCGGCAAGCAGCACCCGCACCAGGGCGTGGGGCAGCGTCAGGTCCGACAGGCGGATGCTCTCGTCGGCGCTCGCCTTCAAGGCGGGGTCCAGGCCATCGGGCCCGCCCACGAGCAGCGCCACGTCGCGCGCGTCATGCGCCCACGCCTGGAGCCTGCGCGCGAGTTGCGCAGTGCTCAGGCGTTCACCGCGCTCGTCAAGCACGATCCGCCGCACGCCCTTCGGACACGCGGCCTCGATGCGCGCCGCCTCTGCGGCCAGCACCTGGGCGGGGCTGCGCGAGCCCCGCGCCTCGGCCTTGACCGCCTTCAGCTCCAGGCGCATTTCGGGCGGGAAGCGCTTCGCGAACTCGTCGTACGCCTGCTGCGCCCACGCGGGCGGGCGCTGGCCCACGGCGATGAGCAACAGCTTCATGCGCAGCGCAGCGCGCTGATGTTCAGCGCTTGGCCGGTCGCTTCGCGCCGCTCTTTGCCGGGGCGAAGGGGCGCGCGGCCGTCTTTCTTGGTGGCGTCTTCCTTGCCGTACTCTTCTTCGCCGCCGGCGGCGCGCGTTTGGCCGGCGCCGCCGGCTTTGACGCCACCCGGCGCGCACCCGCCGCCTTGGGCGCAGGCTTGCGCGCCGCGGGCTTGCGCGCGGGCTTGCGTGGTTCCGCCTTGGCGTTCGCCGAGCCCGAGCCCGATGCCGCGCGCCGCGGCTGCGCTTCGGGTGGTGCGGCCTTGACCAACTTGAGCGGCGCGGCATCGATCTTCATGCGCACCGGCTTGTCGCCCCACAGCTCTTCGAGGTGGTAGTAGTCGCGAATCGCGGGTTGCATCACGGGCACGACGGCAGCGCCGCAATCGACGATGATCCATTCGCCGTTCTCTTCGCCCTCGGTGCGCAGCACGTTCATGCCGCGGTTCTTGACGGTTTCGCGAACACTGTTGGCAAGCGACTTGGTCTGCCGGTTGCTCGCACCGGAGGCGACGATGACGCGCTCGAACAGCGGCGTCAGATGCTCGGTGTTGAACACAACGATGTTCTGGGC
>JANNKM010000326.1:0-6605 GCA_031396305.1 Rhizobacter sp. | reverse complement strand
GCTACGCCGGCCTTGCGCGAAAGCGCGAATTATAGCGATGGCTTGCGCTGCCGTGCGGCTGCTGCCAGACGCTACTTGACCTCGAACGCCGGCAGCTTCTTCGCCACCGCCACGTTCTTCAGGGTCGTGTAGACGGGCAGGCCGCCTTTGTACTTGGGTGGATCCTCGCCCTGGATCAACGGCGCGAGGTAGCGTTTGCATTTGGCAGTGATGCCAAAGCCGTCTGCGGTGATGAAGTCGCGCGGCATGAACTTTTCGACGTTTGCCACTTTCGCCAGCGGCGCCACGCCGATGCGGTATTTGTAAGGCGCGTCGCTGATGCGCTCGATCGTCGGCATCACGGCGTTGTGGCCCTTCAGCGCGAGTTCGACGGCGCGCTTGCCCAGTTCGAACGCCTGCTTCACATCGGTCTTGGAGGCGACGTGGCGTGCCGCGCGTTGCAGATAGTCGGCGACGGCCCAATGGAACTTGACGCCCAGCGCATCTTTGACGATGCCCGCGACGACGGGCGCCGCACCGCCAAGCTGGGCGTGGCCGAAGGCGTCGCGCGTGCCTTGTTCAGCGAGGAAGCTGCCGTCGGGGTTGTGGCAACCTTCCGAGACGACGACAGTGCAGTAGCCGTGCTTCTTCACCAGCGTGTCCACGCGCGCGATGAACTTCGCGCGGTCGAACTCGATCTCGGGAAACAGGATCACGACGGGAATGCCGTGCTCTTCGACGAGGCCGCCCGCGGCGGCGATCCAGCCGGCGTGGCGACCCATCACCTCGACGACGAACACCTTGGTCGAGGTCTTGCACATCGAACGCACGTCGAACGACGCCTCCAACGTCGACACCGCGATGTACTTCGCCACCGAGCCGAAGCCGGGGCAGCAGTCGGTGATGGGCAGGTCGTTGTCGACGGTCTTGGGCACATGGATCGCCTGCAGCGGGTAGCCCATCGCATTGGAGAGCTGGCTGATCTTGAAGCACGTGTCGGCGGAATCGCCGCCACCGTTGTAGAAGAAGTAGCCGATGCCGTGCGCCTTGAACACTTCGATCAGGCGCTCGTATTCGCGCTTGTTCGCCTCCAGCGACTTGAGTTTGTAGCGGCACGAGCCGAACGCGCCCGAGGGCGTGTAGCGCAGCCCTTCAATCGCCGCGGCGCTTTCCTTAGCCGTGTCGATCAGGTCTTCGGTGAGCGCGCCGATGATGCCGTTGCGGCCGGCGAAGACCTTGCCGATGCGCCCCTTGTTGGCGCGCGCCGTCTGGATGACGCCGCACGCCGAGGCGTTGATGACAGCGGTGACGCCGCCGCTCTGGGCATAAAAAGCATTCGTCTTGTCCATCGCTGTTCGCTCCTCTTTCGTGGCCTTCAGTCTTGCAATGCGTGGCTGACGATCTCGCGCACGTCAGCAGAGAGTTCGCTGCGCGCGGCGACGCGGTTGATGGCCTCGCGCGCCGCGCCGCGGTAGGGCTCGGCCAGGCGCTTCCAGCGGTCCAACACGCGCGCCAGTCGCGCCGCGACTTGCGGGTTCACGGGGTCCAGGGCCAGCACCTGCTCGCACCAGAACACGTAGCCGGCTGCGTCGGCACGGTGAAATGCGCCCGCGTTGAAATTGCAGAACGTCGAGACCAGGCTGCGCACCCGGTTCGGATTGAGCAACGAGAACTCGGGATGCGCGAGCAGGCTGCGCACGCGCGCGAACACCTCGCCGTTGCGCTCCGGCGCGAGGGCTTGCAGGGCGAACCATTTGTCGACCACAAGGGGTTCATGGCGAAAGCGTTCGTAAAAATTCTGCAACGCGGCCGCCGCGAGGTGGCTGTAGCCGTCGATCAGTGCCGCCAGCGCGCCTTGCGCGTTCGTCATGTGGTTCGCTTCCTTGAAGCGCTGCAAGGTGAGTGCCGGCCAGACGCTGTCGCCGCTCGCATGCGCGTCCAGGCAGAGCATCGCCAGCGCCAGGTTGGCCAATCCGCGCCGGCCGGCGCTGTGGGCATCGGGCGCATAGGCGCCTTGGTCTTGATGCGCCTCGAACGCCCAGGCCCAGTCGTCGCGCAATGCCTGGGCAAGTTGCAGTTTGTAGGCTTCTCGCACGGCGTGTACGCGTGGCGGATCGACGGTTTCAAGCTGCTCGGCCACGTAAGAGGAGGCGGGTGGCGTCAGCACGCGCCGCTTGAACGCTGCGTCCAGGTGCGGATGGCGCAGCACGCTGCGCATGGCACCGACGTAGCGTTCGTCAAGTCGCGGGTCGGTGCCGCTGCCGATGGCGCCGAGCAGTTGCCGCAGTGCGAGCCGCTGGCCGGCTTCCCAGCGGTTGAAAGGGTCGGTGTCGTGTTCCAGCAGCAGCAGCAGGCCGGGCTCATCGAGCGCGTCGTCGAGCCTCACCGGCGCCGAGAAGCCGCGCAGCAGCGACGCCACCGGCGCGCTGTCGATATCCACAAACGTGAAGCTCGCGCGCGGCTGGTCGAGCACGAGCAGGCGTTGCAGCGGGGCGGCGTCCACGGCGGTGTCCATTTCGCCGGTCAGGCGCAGCGGCCACGCGCTGCCATCAGGGGCCAGCAGACCCATTTGCAGCGGAATCACCTGCGGCAAGGAAGCGGCGCCGTTGTGCTGCTCGAACTCCAGCGTGTAGGTGCGCGCTGCAGCGTCATGCCGGCCGCGCGCGATGACGCTTGGCGTGCCGCGCTGCGCGTACCAGCGCTTGAACGGCTCCAGGCGGGAGGCCAGTTCGCTGCCGGGATTCGCATCCGCAATCGCCTGCGCGAAGTCATCGCAAGTGACGGCCTGGCCGTCGAAGCGCTCGAAGTACAGCTTCATGCCCGCGGCAAAACCGTCGCGCCCGACCAGCGTGTGCATCATGCGCACGACCTCGGCGCCCTTCTCATAAACCGTCTTCGTGTAGAAATTGTTGATCGACACATAGCTGTCGGGCCGCACCGGGTGTGCCATCGGGCCGGCATCCTCCGCGAACTGGTGTTCGCGCAGCAGGCTCACATCGTCGATGCGTTTCACGGCGCGGGCGCTGCTCGAGCCCGCCATGTCCATGCTGAACTCCTGATCGCGAAACACGGTCAGGCCTTCCTTCAGGCTCAACTGGAACCAGTCGCGGCAGGTGACGCGGTTTCCTGTCCAGTTGTGGAAGTATTCATGGCCGATGACGGATTCGATGTCCGCGAAGTCGCTGTCGGTCGCGGTGGCGGGGCTGGCCAGGACGAAGCGGGTGTTGAAAATGTTCAACCCCTTGTTCTCCATCGCGCCGCCGTTGAAGTCGCTCACCGCGACGATCATGAAGCGGTCCAGATCGAGCGACAGTTGAAAACGCGCTTCGTCCCAGGCGAGTGAGGCCACGAGCGAGTTCATCGCGTGTTGCGTCTTTTCCAGGTCGCCGCGGCGCACGTAGATCTGCAGCAGATGCTCTTTGCCGGCGCGGCTGCGCACGCGCTGTTCGCGCGCCACCAGGTCCGCAGCGACAAGGGCGAACAGATAACTGGGCTTGGGAAACGGGTCGTGCCATTTGGCGAAGTGGCGCCCGCCGTCGAGATCACCCGCTTCAATCAGATTGCCATTGGACAGCAGCACCGGAAAACTCGCCTTGTTGGCACGCAGCCACACGGTGTAGACCGCCATCACGTCGGGCCGGTCCAGGAAGTACGTGATTCTGCGAAACCCTTCCGCTTCGCACTGGGTGAAGAAGCCTCCGCCCGAGTTGTACAGGCCGCTGAGCTGCGTGTTCTTCGCGGGCGCGCAGGTGTTGCGGATCTCGACCATGAATTCGGCGTCGGGCAGGTTGTCGATGACGAGGCTGCCGTTCTCGTGACGGAACGACACGGATTCGCCGTTCACGAGCACGCGCAACAGGTTCAACTCCTCGCCGTTCAGGCGCAGCGCTTGCGCGGGCTGATCCGGATTGCGCTCGATGCGCATGCGGTTGATGACCAGGGTCTTGGCCGGCTCAAGGTCGAAGCTGAGATCGACGCTGCGAATCCAGTACGCCGGTGCGGTGTAGTCCTCGCGCCGAACGAGGGGGGAGTTGCCTTCACGCATGTTGTTCTTTCATCGGACCGGTCATGTCAAACCCCTTGCTTCAAACTCGCTTCGATCAACTGATCCAGATCGCCGTCGAGCACCTTCTGCGTGTTGCTGATCTCGACATTCGTGCGCAGGTCCTTGATGCGGCTCTGGTCGAGCACGTAGCTGCGGATCTGGTGCCCCCAGCCGACGTCGGTCTTGCTGTCTTCCAGCTTTTGCTGCGCCGCCTTCTGGATGCGCATTTCGTGTTCGTAGAGTCGCGAGCGCAGCATCTGCCAGGCTTCGTCGCGGTTGCGGTGCTGGCTGCGGTCGTTCTGGCATTGCACGACGATGCCGGTGGGAATGTGCGTGAGCCGCACCGCGGAATCGGTCTTGTTGATGTGCTGGCCGCCCGCGCCGCTGGCGCGGAACGTGTCGGTGCGAACGTCGGCAGGATTGATGTCGATCTCGATCGAGTCGTCGACCTCCGGGTACACGAACACCGACGCGAACGAGGTGTGGCGGCCGCCGGCCGAGTCGAACGGGCTCTTGCGCACGAGCCGGTGCACGCCGGTCTCGGTGCGCAGCAGCCCGAAAGCGTATTCGCCTTCGATCTTGATCGTGGCGCTGCGGATGCCCGCCACGTCGCCTTCGCTCATCTCCATCACTTCGGCCTTGAAGCCTTTGCGTTCGCAGTAGCGCAGGTACTGGCGCAGCAGCATTTGCGCCCAGTCGCAGGCCTCGGTGCCGCCGGCGCCGGCCTGCAGATCGAGAAAGCAGTTGCTCGGGTCGGCGGGGTTGTTGAACATGCGCCGGAATTCCAGTTCGGCGACGCTGGCTTCGAGCTTGGCGGCCTCGGCCTCGATCGACTTGATGCCGTCGAAATCGTCCTCGGCCTTGGACATCTCGAACAGTTCGGTGTGATCTGCCAGGTTGCTTGTGAGGTGGTCGATCGTCTGGACCACGGTTTCCAGGACGCGCTTCTCGCGGCCCAGCTCCTGCGCGCGCTTCGGTTCGTCCCAGACCTTCGGGTTCTCCAGCGCGGCGTTGACTTCGTTCAGTCGCAGTGCTTTGCGATCGTAGTCAAAGATACCCCCGGAGGGCGAGCGTGCGTTGGGTCAGGTCGGCCAGTGAATTGGCGATGGCGTTGACGTGTTCGATGTCCATGGGTCGGGCCGATTCAGTGAAGGCGAAGGCGGCGATTTTGACACGTGCCCTGCCCGTCACGACAGGGTTGCCGCAGAAGGCGTCAAGCGGGGCGAGCAACTGTCATCCCGGCGAACGCCGGGATCCATGATAGTGAGTCGAGGGTGGATCCCGGCATGCGCCGGGATGACATACAAGCGCGTCGTCGGTGGCACCTCAACTTACGCGTCGAGAAAGGCGCGCAGCCGGCGCGCCAGTTCCACAGGCTGGTCGTGGTGCAGCATGTGCCCTGCGCTTGCGAGTTTGTGCTTCTCGACGTGCGCCACCACGGCGAGCCGGGCGTGGAACTCCGCGTTCGAGTAGCGACTGCCCCACCATTTGGCGATGTCGGTGCGGTCGCCTTCGACCCACAGCACCGGTGCGACGATGTGCTTCCAGTATTCGAGCGTCTCGTCGACCTGGTGCAGCACCGGGTTGCTGCGTTTGTGCGCCGGGTCGCCCAGCAGCTCCCACTTGCCGTCGGCGCGTCGGGCAGACCAATGCGGCGCCAGCCAGTTGGCGTGCGCCTCACTCAACAGAGGGTTGGTCTTGCGCAGGCGCTGCGCCACGGCTTGCACACTGTCGTAGGTGCGCAGTTGTGCCGGCTCGCGCAGCTCGTCGAGCCACTTCGCGGTGCGCTGCGGCGCCTGCTGCGGCTGGGTGCGCGGCATGCCGAAGCCTTCGAGATTGATGAGCTTGCGGATGCGCTGTGGTCGCACCCCCGCGTACGCCATGACGACGTTGCCGCCCATGCTGTGACCCAGCAAGTCCACCGGCTGGCCGGGGCAGACGGCTTCGAGCGCGGCGTCGAGGTCGCCCAGGTAGTCGGGGAACCAATAACAGTCGGCAGCAGGCGTCTGCGTGAGGCCGAAGCCGCGCCAGTCGAGCGCGAACACCCAGCGCGTCGGGCCTTCAAGCGTGGCGAGCGCATCGACGACGAACTGGAACGACGCGGCCACGTCCATCCAGCCGTGCAGCATCACGAGCGGTGGGCAGGTGGGTGTTGCAAGTGACGCGTCGCCCCAATGCAAGGCGTGATAGCGCAGGCCACGGATCTGCAGGAAGTGCGACGTCGGCGTGCGAATGACCTGATAGCGTTGATCCATGCCCGAACTGTAGGGCCGATTCGCGAACCGCTTTCGAATGTGCACCGCGCGCGCCTGCCACAATCGGCGCATGAATTCAGCACCCCCATTCACGCTTCGCCCGGCGCAACTGCGCGATATCGAGGCCATCGTCGACCTGATCCGCGAACTTGCCGATTTCGAGGGTCTGACCCACCTGCTGCAAGTGACACCCGAAAAGCTGCGCCCGCAGTTGTTCGGCGAGAAGCCGGCTGCGGAATGCATGGTGGCTGAAGCCGCCGACGAACCCGGGCAGCGCAAAGCCGACCACCGTGCCGCCGCGCTGCCCGGGTTCGTCGGCGGCTTCA
>JANNKM010000492.1:0-2346 GCA_031396305.1 Rhizobacter sp. | reverse complement strand
GGAACGGAATGTCGGAGCCCGAGCGGATGCGCACATAGTCGTCGGCCTTCGCCGCGGTGCGCGTGAAACGCGGATCGACGACGATCATCTTCGTGCCGGTTTCCTTGGCATGCAGCATGTGCAGCATCGACACCGGGTGCGCTTCGGCCGCGTTGCTGCCGATGTAGAGCGCGGCCTTGGCGTTCTGCATGTCGTTGTACGAATTCGTCATCGCACCGTAGCCCCAGGTGTTCGCGACACCGGCGACCGTGGTCGAATGGCAGATGCGCGCCTGGTGGTCGCAGTTGTTCGTGCCCCACAGGCTCACCCATTTACGCAGCAGGTAGGCCTGTTCGTTGTTGTGCTTCGAGGAGCCGACAATGAACAGCGAATCCGGGCCGCTTTCCTTGCGCAGCTCGAGCATCTTCGCGCTGATCTCATCCAGCGCCTGGTCCCACGAGATCTTCTGGTACTTGCCGTTCACCAGCTTCATCGGGTATTTCAGGCGGAACTCGCCGTGGCCGTTCTCGCGCAGCGCCGCACCCTTGGCGCAGTGCGCGCCCAGGTTGATCGGCGAATCGAACACCGGTTCCTGGCGCACCCAGACGCCGTTCTCGACGACTGCATCGACCGCGCAACCCACCGAGCAGTGGCCGCAGACGGTGCGCTTGACTTCGATCTTGCCCTTGCCTGTGCCGGCAACCGGGTCTTTTGCCGCTTCGGCGCGTCTCACGAGCGTCAGTTGGGAGACGGCAATGCCCGCGCCCACGCCGAGGCCGGAGCGGCGCAAAAACGCGCGCCGGTCCATCGTGGGAATCGCTCGCGAGACGCCGCGGGCAAGGCTGGCAACCAGAGCCGACGACGATGCGCCGCCGGTCGATGAGGATTTGCGCGTGAGCAGCATGGGAACTCCTTGGGTCAGATCCGCGCCGTGCGGTAGTAGTGCAGGACGTGCGGCGTTTCCTGGTAGCCGGCGGCTTTGTCCGCGTCAACAGCGGGTTTGGAAGCAGCCACCTCCAAAGGCTTGCCCGGAAGCACGGCGGCGACGACGGCCAGCGCACCGGTTGCCGCGGCACCGGAAAACACCACTCGGCGTGAAAGCTTGCTCTTCAACGAATTCATTGACGTCTCCAAAAAGGGATCGCGTACGGCACCAGACCGTGTGAAAGACTGTGCATATGTTCAGGCCTGCGCCCGCGCGGATTCTGACCCCGCTTGACTCGCGAAACAACTGGGAGTGGCCCGAACGCATCGCTTGGGAGCGCAGGACGGAGTGCATCGCGACAATTTGTCGCTGGGCGTGCATCGCGCTTCGTCGGGGGTGGCACCTGAAAACGAAGCCGATTGAGGCGTTGGCGACGACAAATTGTCGTGGCCGTCGAGTCTTGATCTAGGGTAAATCCCTAGTCGGTAGAGCTACCGGTCGCCGGGGCAACTCGCGGCAAGCCAAGCCTGCCGCTGTGCCACAGTCACCAAGTTGCGGATGCCGCAGCCAGCGCACCCTGCCCACCGTTCACCGCCGCACCCATGAGCACCAGCACTGCCGCGCCTCGCCCCGCGCCGCCCCACATCGACTGGCCGCTGGCCAGCATCCTGATCGTCGACGACGAAGCGGGAATGCGCAATTTCCTCGAGAAGACGCTGGCCACGCGCTGCGGGTCGGTGCAATGCGCGGCCGACGCCGAAGCCGCCGACGCTCTGGTGCGGCGACACCGCTTCGACCTGCTGATCCTGGACATCACGCTGCCAGGCAAGAGCGGCATCGTCTGGCTGCGCGAACTGCGCGACCAGGGTTACGCCGGTGAAGTGGTGTTGATCACGGCATTCGCCGACCTCGACACGGCAATCGAGGCGCTGCGCGCCGGCGCCAGCGACTTCATCCTCAAACCCTTCCGCGTGACGCAAATTCTCAACGCCGTAAAACACGGCCTGGAGCGCGCGAGCCTGCGCCGTGAGAACTGGGTGCTGCGCCGCGCCTGGCTGCAACGCACACCGCCGGCGGGCGCGCTGGTGGGGCGCTCGGTTCCGATCAATGAATTGCAGGCGGCGCTGAAGCGCGTGGCCGCGGTCAACAGCACAGTGCTGCTGACCGGCGAATCGGGCACCGGCAAGGAACTCGCCGCGCTCAAGCTGCATCACGACAGCCCGCGCGCTGCAGGGCCGTTCGTGCCGGTGAACTGCGCGACGATGTCGCCGGAGCTGATCGAAAGCGAACTGTTCGGCCAGGCGCAAGGCTGGGACTCCGCGCAGGGAAAAGGCCGCGACGGCCTGTTCGTCTATGCCCAGGGCGGAACGCTGTTCCTCGACGAAATCGGCGAACTGCCCCTGGCGCTGCAGGCCACCTTGCTGCGCGTGCTGGAAGACCGC
>JANNKM010000282.1:0-7960 GCA_031396305.1 Rhizobacter sp. | reverse complement strand
CGGGGCCGCCGTTCGCGCGCTTGGCGTCACTGGGCCTGGCGATGATGTTTTGCTCGGGTACGCTGGCCGGCGGGGGCAGGTCGCTGGCGGTGATGCGCCCGCTGGCATCGCGCCATTTCCACTGCGCCTGAGCGCTGCCGCAAGCCAAGGCGAGGAGCGCACTGGCGGCGAGGAGGGTGGCGTAACGCATGGTGGGCAAATCAGGGGCAAAGGTGAGCCTCAGTCTAGGGCGTCGGAGCGGGGCTGGGCATGGTGCAAATTCACGCTCATGAGCAAATGTCGCTTGGCTACTTTGCTCATCCCCCTCGGGGGGCGGACGACGTATGTCGTCGGCCTGGGGGTGCTCTCAAGATAGCGCGAACGCCCAGGATCACGGCACGTGACGCACCCCAAAGAGCTTCCGCTGGCGTCGTTGCAGTTTTATGCGACGGCGCCCTACCCCTGCAGCTACATTGCCGGGCGCATGGCGCGCTCCCAGGTGGCCACTCCCAGCCATGTGATTCATGCCGACGCCTACTCGGGTCTGGTGGCGAACGGCTTTCGGCGCAGCGGTATGTTCACCTACCGACCGCACTGCGACGGTTGCCGCGCCTGCGTACCGCTGCGCGTGCCGGTGCAAGCTTTCAAGGCCACGCGCAGCCAATCGCGCGCCCGGCGCGCCCACGCGGAGCTCAAGGCACGCGTGCTGCGCCTGTGTTTCGTCCCCGAGCACTACCAGTTGTACCTGCGCTACCAGGCGGGCCGGCACAGCGGCGGAGGCATGGACCACGACAGCGTCGACCAGTACACCCAGTTCCTGCTGCAAAGCCGCGTCAATTCACGCCTGGTGGAGTTCCGCGAACCCAGCGAGGACGGCCTGGGTGCTCTGAAAATGGTGTCGATCCTGGATGTGCTGAACGACGGCCTGTCCGCCGTCTACACCTTCTACGAACCCGAGGAACGCGCGAGCTATGGCACGTACAACGTGCTGTGGCAGATCGAACAGACGCGGCTGCTGAAGCTGCCGTACCTGTACCTCGGCTACTGGATCGCCGACAGCGCGAAGATGTCTTACAAGGCGCAGTTCGGCCCGCACGAGATCTTGCAAGACGGGCACTGGCGCGCGGCGACGCTGCCGACCGCGGGCTGATTTCGTCGCGCGAGGGTGGCACTCAGGCTGGCGCCGGGAGTAGCGCCGTCGCCTACTGGCCGGGTGTCGCGCCTGAAATCTTGACGATGCGTGCCCACTTGGTGATGTCGTCCTGAACGTATCGGGAGAATTCTTCGACGCTCATCTTCATCGGCGTCGCACCCTGCGCTCCCCAGGCCCGCTGCACCTCCGCCTGGCTGACGATGCGGCTCACTTCCGCGTTCAGCCGGGCGATGATCGGAGCCGGCGTGTTTTTCGGCGCCATCAGGCCGAGCCAGATCGTCGCTTCATAGCCCGGCACGCCAGATTCAGAAATGGTCGGAACCTCTGGCAACACCGCCGAGCGCTGCTTGCCACTCGTGCCCAGGGCTTTCACCTTGCCGCTGCGAATGTGCTCCACCATCGTCGGAATGGCGTCGAACATCATCTCAAGCTGGCCCCCGAGGACGTCGGTCCTGGCACCCGAACTCCCTTTGTACGGAATGTGCACGATGTCCACGCCCGCCATCGCCTTGAAAAGTTCACCGGCCATGTGATACGGCGTGCCCGGCCCGCTTGACGCATAGGACATTCCTCCCGGTTTGGCCTTGGCGAGTTTCAGGAGATCGCCAACATTGGCGGCGGCCAAGTCCGCCTTGATCACGAGCACCAAGTCGGAATAGTTGATCGGTGCGATGGGTTCGAAATCCCGCAGCAACTGGAACGGCCTGTTCGGAATCAACGACTCGTTGACGGTATGAGTGTTCGACATCAACAGCAGCGTGTAGCCGTCCGGCGCGCTCTTGGCCACGGCATCCGTGCCAATGATGGAGCCCGCACCCGGCCGGTTGTCGACGACGAAGCTTTGGCCCAGCACTTCTTGGAGCCTCTGGCCGAGGAAGCGCGCATAGATGTCGGCCGGGCCACCCGGCGCAAACGGCACGATGACCCGCACCTGCCGAGAAGGGTAGTCCTGGGCAACGCTCGCCGAGGCTGCGCACAGCGCGAGCACACCGACCCAGCGGCGCAAACACCCCAGACGATCGAGCCGTTTCAGCGTGCCAAAGCAAAGCATTGCAACCTCCGGAGGACGAGCGCCCATGACGGATTCAGTATGCACCGCTGTTGCCTGCGGCGAGGCGCTTGAGCGAAATTCGGATCGGCAATGCGCTGTCAAGCTTCAGCCCGGTCGCTGGTCGTATTCGCTAGACTGATATCCGTAGAAACCCGACCTTCAAACATGGGGGTTACCCCTAGATTTTTAGGTCCTTCGCCTTTGCAACCAGCATATCGACAGGTAGCCTTGGTATTGCGCGGATGAGATCGACATCAACGGTCGGGAGAGCCTCAAACATGTTCCATCAGCTATTGACGCCAGCTCTGCGAGCGCACTACAGCTGCCGCCTCTGCGGCTCTACGAGTTACCGAAACGTAGTCGCCCGCAATGGCACCGGCGAGATTCGGGCGACTAGCCAGTACCGCTGTTCGGGCTGCACTCTGACGTTCCAAGACCCGAAGGAGTGGCGCGTCGCCGGGCCACCGATCGCACGCGCAGCGTAACCGGGCGATCCGCCCTACGCCGTCAGCGCAGCGAATCGAGGAATTCCCGGCGCTGCGGTTCAGACTCAATCAGGTCGGCCAGCCTGCGGTGCAATTCGGCCAGGTTGCCCGAATCGTGAGCGGCGCGCTTGATGAGCACCTTGGCCAATGGGCCGACGTGATGCGCCAACTGCTTTTCCGCCCGAGCCAGTGCCTCGGCGTCGAACCCCAGCTGCTGGCGTGGATGCGACCTCCCTCCCGGCACCGTTCCAGGGCCCGTGCCCGCTGAGCCGCTTGGGTGGTGGCCGTGAGGCGCCAGCCGCGCCAGGCGAGCCCTGAACTTGGCACGCTGCTCGGAGTCCGAAATCTTGTCGGCAAGCGTGCTGTAAAACTCTTCGGTGCTGTGGACGTGGCTCGCCGTGGATCGCATCACGTGCCTGGCCATCGGACCGATCAAATCAGTCAGCAGGTGCTCGACCGCCGACCAGGTCTGCGCCGACAAGGCAAGCATGACCGTGGGGTCGACGGCGCGCGCCGGGTCGACCACGGTCTGCTGCTGCCACACCGAACGACCTGCGCCGCCGAGAGTCTGGTGCGCGCCATGCACCGAGAACGCAATTGTCGGATCGGCCGACATCGCCACCACCGCCTGCCCGAGCGCTTCACTGAATTCATGCGCGGTCTGGTAGCGCGCGTCCGCGCTTTTCCTGAGTGCCTTGTCGACCACGCCATCCAGCACTGCGGGAAGATCCGTTGCAAGCCGTGAAGGCGGCATCGGATCACCGTGCATCACGCGGTGCATCACGGCAGCGGGCGAATCAGCAGCGAACGGGCTGCGCCCGGTCAGCAACTCGTAGAAGATCACCCCCGCCGCCCACAAGTCGGTGCGGCCATCCGCCGTATCACCCATCAGCTGTTCCGGCGCCATGTGGGTGGGCGTGCCCAGCACCGTGCCCACCTGCGTCATCGACGAACTCTGGATGCGCGCGATGCCGAAGTCCATCACCTTGATCTTCAGACCCTTGAGCACCATCACGTTGGCGGGTTTGATGTCGCGGTGCACGACGCCCGCCGCGTGGGAATAGTCCAGCGCCGAGAGCAACTGGCGCATCACTTCCATCGAGTCGCTGAGCTCGAAACGACCGCGCTCGCGCATCACCCTGCGCAGCTCGATGCCCTCGACGTATTCCATGACGATGTAGGCGAACTGCAGGTCTTCGCCGTATTCATGCACCGCCACGATTCCTGGGTGCTGCAGTCGCCCGCCGGCCTGCGCTTCGCGCTTGAAGCGGGCAATGGCCGAGGCCCCGCCGTCGGCCAGATGCTCGGCCAGAATCGTCTTGATCGCGACCTTGCGTTCGATCACGGAATCGAAACCCTCGAACACCATGCCCATCGCGCCTTGCCCGAGGGTGCGACGGATCTCGTACTTGCCGATGCGTTCGGGTTGGTAGGTCATGGCGTCCAAGCTCACCCGCACCACGAAGTGGCAGCAGGTAGTGCATGGTTCGCCATCGCTTGCGGCGCGTCAATCCCTAGGTTCCCGCAGGTAACGGCCCAGGAGCCGGACCGGCCTCGCGCCTGCCCTCGATCCGGGGGGGAACGACTTGGTGGGCGGTGCAGGGTTCGAACCTGCGACCCCTGCCGTGTGAAGGCAGTGCTCTACCGCTGAGCTAACCGCCCGAATCGGGTTTTTCGGGTGCTCCCGAAGGTGCGGAATTGTGCCATGGCTCAAGCCACCTCGACCGGCTGGCGCCACACCGTCTTGCCGCCGCTTGCCTTGTCCAGCGCGACGAGAACCGCTTGATGGGCGGCGAGTTCGTCGGCGTCGGCCTCGATCACAACCAGTTCCAGCTTGCCCAGGTCCACGGCTTCAAACCCCGAGCCGAACTCGAAAGACTCGTCAGCGTCGATGACGAGCGACTTCTGGCCCCGCGTCATGCGGATGTAGACCTCGGCGAGAAGCCCGGCGTCCAGCAAGGCGCCGTGCAGCGTGCGGCTCGCGTTGTCGACCTCCAGCCGCCTGCATAGCGCATCCAGCGAGTTCGACTTGCCCGGAAACATTTCCCGCGCGAGCATCAGGCTGTCGGTGATGCGGGCGACGTGGTTTTCGAGTTTCGGCCTGGCAATACGCTCAAGTTCAGTGTCCAGGAAACCCACGTCAAACTCGGCGTTGTGAATGATGATCTCGGCACCCTGGAGGTACTCAGTCAGCTGGTCTGCAATCGCCGCGAACAAGGGCTTGTCGGCCAGAAATTCGTCGCTCAGGCCATGCACCTTGAATGCGTCTTCATGGCTGGCGCGCTGCGGGTTCAGGTAGAAGTGCAAGTTATGCCCGGACAGGCGCCGGTTGAGCATCTCGACGCAGCCGATCTCAATGATGCGGTCGCCGCTTGCCGGGTTCAGCCCGGTCGTCTCGGTATCCAGAAAGACCTGGCGCATGGGTTACTTCGCCTGCGCCGCGACGCGCGGCTGGCGCCCACCCCAGGCCCATACGCCCAGCCCGGCCACGATCATGGGTATGCACAGCCACTGGCCCATGCTCAGGTTCAGGGCCTGCAGTCCGAGAAAGCTGTCCGGCTCACGAAAGTATTCGGCGACGAATCGCAGCAGCCCGTAACCCGCTAGGAAGGCGCCCATCACTTGCCCCAGACCGCGTGGCTTGCGCGCGTAAAGCCACAGCAGCAGGAACAGCAACATGCCCTCCAGGGCGAACTGGTACAGCGGCGATGGGTGGCGCGGGATATTCGTCCCCGATTGCGGAAACACCATGGCCCACGGCAAGCTCGGGTCGGCAGCGCGCCCCCACAACTCACCATTGATGAAGTTGCCGATCCGCCCGGAGGCCAGCCCGGTGGGAACACAGGGCGCAATCAGGTCGGCAACTTCCAGGAACTTGCGTCCGCGCGAGCGCGCGAAGAACAGCAACGCCGCAGCCACGCCCAGCAAGCCGCCATGGAACGCCATTCCGCCTTTCCAGACCGCGAAGATTTCCAAGGGGTTGGCCGCGTAGTAACCGGGTTTGTAGAAGATCACGTACCCCAGACGCCCACCGATGATGACGCCGAGCACGCCGAAAAACAGCAGGTCCTCGATATCGCGGCGCGTCCACCCTGTTTGTGCGAAGTGCGGCTGCCTGACGCGCAGTGTGGCGAGCCAAATGAACAAACCGAACGCGACAAGGTAGGTCAGGCCATACCAGTGAATCGCCACCGGACCGAGTTGCAATGCGACGGGACTGAATTGGGGATGAACCAGCATGGCACGATGATAAGCGGCGCTTGTAGACACCGGATCCGGCCAGGCAGGATGGGCAGCGGGCGCTCGCCGCGGCGCGCTGGCTATAGTTCGACTCACCGATCAGATTCACGAGACTGCCATGGCCTCCAACCGACGCTCGAAAAACATCACTGAAGGCGTGGCGCGCGCGCCGAACCGGTCGATGTATTACGCCCTGGGTTACGAAGAGGGCGACTTCAGGAAACCGATGATCGGCGTGGCCAACGGCCACGCGACGATCACGCCGTGCAACTCGGGCCTGCAAAAACTCGCCGACGCTGCCGTCGCCGGCATTGAAGAAGCGGGCGGGAACGCGCAGATCTTCGGCACGCCGACGATTTCAGACGGAATGGCGATGGGCACCGAAGGCATGAAGTACAGCCTGGTGTCGCGCGAAGTCATTGCCGACTGCATCGAAACCTGCGTCGGCGGCCAGTGGATGGACGGCGTGCTGGTCGTGGGCGGCTGCGACAAGAACATGCCCGGCGGCATGATGGGCATTTTGCGCGCCAACGTTCCCGCCATCTACGTTTACGGCGGCACGATCCTGCCCGGCCACTACAAGGGCCAGGACCTGAACATCGTCAGCGTTTTCGAGGCGGTGGGTCAGTTCACCGCCGGCAAGATGAGCGAAGAAGACTTCCGCCAGATCGAGCGCCGCGCGATCCCCGGCAGCGGCTCGTGCGGCGGCATGTACACCGCGAACACGATGAGCTCGGCGTTCGAAGCGCTGGGCATGAGCCTGCCCAGATCGAGCACGATGGCCAACCCGCACGACGAGATCGTGAACGCGGCGAAGGCCGCAGCCCGTGTGCTGGTGGACGCCGTGAACGCGAACCGCAAACCGCGCGACATCGTGACGCGCAAGTCGATCGAGAACGCGATTGCCGTCGTCATGGCCACCGGCGGCTCGACCAACGCCGTGCTGCACTTCCTCGCCATCGCCCATGCCGCGGAGGTGCCGTGGTCGATTGACGATTTCGAGCGCATGCGGCGCAAGGTTCCGGTGCTGTGCGACCTCAAGCCCTCTGGAAAGTACCTCGCCGTGGACCTGCACGAGGCCGGTGGCATTCCGCAGGTGATGAAGATCCTGCTCAAGGCCGGGCTGTTGCACGGCGACTGCATGACGATCACCGGCAAGACGATCGCTGAGTCGCTGGTCGATGTTTCGGATGCACCGCGCACCGACCAGGACGTGATCCGCGGAATCGACAAGCCGATGTATCGCGAAGGCCATCTGGCCATCCTGCGCGGCAACCTCGCTCCGGAAGGGGCGGTGGCGAAGATCACCGGCCTGAAAAACCCGAAGATGACCGGCCCGGCGCGCGTGTTCGACGACGAGCAAAGCGCGATGGAGGCGATCATGGCGCGCAGAATCAAGGACGGCGACGTGATGGTGCTGCGCTACCTCGGCCCGAAAGGCGCGCCCGGCATGCCAGAGATGCTGGCACCCACCAGCGCGTTGATCGGCCAGGGGCTCGGTGAAACCGTGGGGCTGGTGACCGACGGGCGCTTTTCCGGCGGAACCTGGGGCATGGTCGTCGGCCACGTCGCACCTGAGGCATACGCGGGCGGCGCGATTGCGCTGGTTCAGGAAGGTGACTCGATCACGATCGATTCCCACACGCTGAGCTTGCAGGTCAACATTTCACCGTCCGAGTTGGCCGAGCGCCGCGCCTGCTGGAAGGCACCGGCGCCGCGCTACACGCGAGGCGTGCTGGCGAAGTTTGCGAAAAACGCGTCGAGTGCGAGCACGGGCGCTGTGCTGGATTCCGACCAGTAGTCGCAACGCCCAGTGGATGACCCGTGTGCGTTTTGAGCTTGGCGTTATTGAGCCGGCATCAATGAACTTGGATTAAGCCGCATAGCGAACCGGATCATGTTGGAAGTACTTGCGAATTCTCTCGGGCTGGTGTTGCACGCTTCGCAGGTGGCGCGCGGTGGCCTTGACCAGTTGCAGCTTGGTGCGCGCCGGAGCCTGTGTCGTGACGGCTTGCTTGATGTCGGCGTTGGCCATCTCGTCGGGGTTGAGCT
>JANNKM010000250.1:0-20023 GCA_031396305.1 Rhizobacter sp. | reverse complement strand
ACTGGCCAGCGCATCGACCCGGCCCACGGCGGTCTGCATGAGCAGGTCGTCGCGCAACGTGTCGTGGTCGTTGAGGTCTTCGTACCCGCAGCACAGACCGTAGATGCGCTGCGCGAGCAGGTCACGAAGGCTGTGCGTGATGCGACTGGGGTCGCGCGGGTCGCTGAGCACTGCAGCGGCCGCACGGCTCAAGCCGATGCGCTCATCAAGCTGGCGCAGCAACAACACGCCGCCGTCTGAACTGATGTCTCCGCCTTCGAAATCGGCCTGGATCACACGGCGCCCAACGCGCCCCAAATCCATCGTCGCATCGGTACACTTCGGCATCGGCAGTCCTCGGTTGTCCCTTGGCTTTGAACACCTATGACAACGCGCTCATGCACGAGGCTGCCGACCTCCTACTGATGAAATATCCGGGCTAGGAGCCTTCACGAGCGATGCCGCTGCACCCGCTCAGAACAGCAGCACGAGCGTGGCCAGCAGGGCGGCGGCGAGCACGTTGTGCAGCAGACCGAACTGGAGTTGCAGCGCGCCCAGGCTAATCATCAGCCCGACTGCCACCTGGGCCACGAGCAAGACCAGCAACGCCGCAGCACTGCCGGACCGGCCGCGCCGCAGCGCAAAGGCCGCCAATGGAAACACGAACACGGCGAGCGCGATTCCCAGGCCGCGATGCAGCAAGTGAACCAGCGCGCCATCCGGGTTCACCGGCGGCTGTGGGTGCAACTGCGGTTCGCGCCAGGGGTTGAGCGTGTCCCAGCCCGCGTGTTGCGCCGCAGCCAGGCATTGCGTCCAATCGCTGCAACTCAACGCTGCGTAGGACGCGCTGACCATGCCGCCGAGCGCGATTTGCGTGAGCAGCAGGAATATCGCCGCGCCGACCCACGCACGCAGCCGCAGCGCCGGCACCGGCACGCCCGCCACGGCCAGGCGCGCGCACAGTGCCAACATCGCAAATCCGCCGAGAAGATTGCCCAGCGTGACGGCCGGCATCCGGGCCGCGCTGCTCCAGCGCCCGAGCACGGCGAGGAACAGCGCCAGTGCGAGCAGCGCAAGCGCGATCGCGCCTTCTGTGCGCAGCATCGGGCGGGTGGCCATGCACACCAGCACCATCATCACGACGAGCAGCAGCGCCAGCGTGGCGAGCACGCGGTGCGCGAGCCGCACCGCCGCGGTGGTGGTCTGCGCGTCGGTGCTGACGCTGACGGGAACGCCTTGCTGTGCCTGACGCAGGCTCTGGCCGTAACACTGCGGCCAGTCGGCACAGCCCAGGCCGGCGTGAGTCAGGCGCAGATACGCGCTGAATGACGTGACGGCCAGCACCAGCACGGCACACACGCCGGCAAGGCGGCGCAACAGCAGGAATCGACGTTCAGTGGGGTCCATGGGTGCAAGGCTGCAAGCCAGCGGCTCATCTAACGCAAGCCGAAGCGACGCGCATCGTATCGTGCAGTCGCCATGCCGGCGGCGGATTGACGCGCCTCAAGCCTCCAGCAAGCGCACTTTGACGCTGCGCCCCTTGACTTTTCCCGATCCGAGGCGCTGCGCCACCTGCGGTGCGATGTCACGCTGCACCGCGACGTAGGTAGAAAAGTCGTTCACGTTGATCTTGCCGATTTGCGCGGCATCGAACCCCATGTCCTTGGTGAGCGCGCCCAGCACGTCGCCGGGACGGATCTTTTCCTTGCGCCCACCCATGATCTGCAGCGTCGCCATCGGCGGGTGCAGCGGCTCATTCGTGACGCTGCTCAGCTCGCCAAGCAGTTGCCACTGCGTCGTGAAGCCCAGGTCCTTTTCGATCTGGCCGATGCGCGCCATCTCGTCCAGACTCGCCAGGCTGAAGGCCCAGCCGGCGGCGTCGACGCGGCCCGTGCGGCCGATGCGGTGCGTGTGCGTGGCGGGTTCAGGCGTCACGTCGACGTTGATCACGGCTTCGAGCTGCTCGATGTCCAGCCCGCGCGCGGCGATGTCGGTCGCCACCAGCACGCTGCAGCTGCGGTTCGCGAAGCGCACCAGCACCTGGTCACGCTCGCGCTGGTCCAGGTCGCCATGCAATTCGAGTGCCGCGAAGCCCGAGGCGCGCAGCACCTGCACGAGATCGCGACACTGCTGTTTGGTATTGCAGAACGCGAGCGTGCTGACCGGCCGGTAGTGATTCAACAGCAACGATACCGCGTGCAGGCGCTGGTCTTCACGCACTTCGATGAAGAGCTGGCGGATCTTCGCCGCAGCGTGCACTTCGAGCAGCTTCACCTCTTTCGGCTCGCGCATGAACGCCGCGGCGAGTCTGGCGATGCCTGGCGGGTAGGTGGCCGAGAACAGCAGGGTCTGGCGCGGCTTCGGGCACTGTTTGATGATGGTCGTGATGTCGTCGAAGAATCCCATGTCGAGCATGCGGTCGGCTTCATCGAGCACGAGCGTGTTCAGGGCTTCCAGATTCAAGCTGCCGCGCTCCAGATGGTCCATGAGGCGCCCCGGCGTGCCGACGACGATGTGCGCGCCATGTTCCAGGCTCGCGAGCTGCGGGCGCATCGTCGCGCCGCCGCAAAGTGTGAGCACCTTGATGTGGTCATGAGCAAATGTGGCTCTGCCACTTTGCTCATCCCCCTTGTATGTCATCCCGGCGAAAGTGCCACCCCGTGCTCGACACGGGACCGGGATCCAGGACGATGGAGCGCGGCAAAGGGTGGATCCCGGCGTTCGCCGGGATGACAGTTGCTCGGCGGGCGGCCGACGTATGTCGTCGGCCTGGGGGCGCCATTCGGCACGCGCGAGGCGCCGTATTTCCAATGTCACTTGCTCGGCGAGTTCGCGCGTCGGGCAGAGCACGAGCGATTGCACGGCAAAGCGCCGCGGGTTCAAGTTGGTCAGCAGCGCGAGCGCAAACGCCGCCGTCTTGCCGCTGCCGGTCTTGGCCTGGGCGATCAGGTCGTGGCCGGCGAGCGCGAGTGGCAAGGTCGCCGCCTGGATCGGCGTCATGCCCAGATAGCCCAGGCGCGTCAGGTTTTCCAGCGCGGCGGGGGGCAGGGGCAGGCTGCTGAATGATGGGCCGGAAACCGGTGCGCCCGCCTTGGGCGCGACTTGCGCCGGGGCCGTGTCGGATTCACCGGGGGCGGCCGTGGAGCCCGGCAAAGGGTGGATCCCGGCGTTCGCCGGGATGACAGTTGCCGGTATGTCATACCGGCGAAAGCCGGGATCCAGGGCGATGGACTCAAGGGAAATGTTCATGCGTGATTATCGTGGCCTAGGAGCCTGTCGGGCTTTGGGTCGGGCCGCAAGGGCAATCCAGCCCATTTTCCTGGCTGTGACGCGCACGCGCGATAATCGCCCCCATCGGCAGGTCAGCGGATCGTGCCTCGAAAAGGCTGAATGAACGTCACCGCAAACCCCACCCTCCCCCCGCACGCCGCGCCAGAACCCCTGAATCTGCCCAACCCGCGCCACGCCAAACGTGTGCCGGCGCACATCGGCAAAGAACAGCTCGCACGCATCCGCCAGGCGGCCTATGTGTTGCCGCAGGTCGTCAAACCCGGCGACTTCATCGCCGAGAACAGCAAGGGTTTCGAACTCCACCTCGACAAACTCGGCTTCGTGCTGCTGCAAAAGCCGGTCCCCGGCCAGCGCCCGAGCCGCTGGATCGCGCCGGAGCTGATGGACAGCGCGATCGCCCATCTCGACGCCCTGGGCACCGGCCCGACGGCGCGCCCGTTGCTGCTGGAGCGCGGCGCCATGCTCGATACCTTGGGTGTGACGCGCCAGCAGGGGCTGTGGTCACGCATGCTGAGTCAGGACCTGAAATTGTCGGAGCCCGGCTGGCGCGTACCGGTGGCGTTTCGAGTGAAAGTGGATGGCGCACGCATCTGGGCCTACTTCCGCAGCGGCGACATCGCCGCATTGCTCGAAGCACTGGGCCCACCGCCGCCCTACCCCGACGCGGTTGAATTGACAGCCCATCTCGAAGCTCTGATCGCGCGCAGCCGCGCCGACAAACCACGCCACCTCGAATCGCTGTTGCCACGCCTGCAATCGGAGTGCGCGACGCCGCAGACGCTGGCTGAACTCAAAGCCGCGTGCTCGCGCGCGCAGGACCGCTGGGAACACCGCGTCGCCGAGCTCGAGGCGCTCGACGGCCTGAACAGCGAACTCGCGTTCCAGGGCTACCCGGACACGTTCGAGAAAGCGCGCCGGCTGCAGCGCAGCGTCACGTTGTACGTGGGTCCGCCCAACAGCGGCAAGACGCACGCCGCGTTCGAGCGGCTGGCGCAGGCCTTTGACGGCGCCTACCTCGCGCCGTTGCGACTTCTCGCGCTCGAAGGTCGCGACCGGCTCGCGGCGCGCGGCGTCGCGTGTTCGCTGCTCACCGGCGAAGAGAACATTCCGGCGCCCGAAGCGCGAGTGATCTCGAGCACGATCGAGATGGTCGGGACGAACAATCCGATCGATGTGGCCGTGATCGACGAAGCGCAGATGATCTTCGACTCCTCGCGCGGCTGGGCCTGGACGCAGGCGATCGTCGCCGTGCCGGCGAACGAAGTCATCATCATCTGCTCGGCCTACGCTGTTCCCGCCATCGAAAACCTGCTGGGCCTGTGCGGCGAACGCTGCTTGGTCCGCCACTTCGACCGCAAACAGCATGTGGACATGTTGCCGCAGCCGGTGGCGGTGTCGGAATTGAAACTCGGCGACGCGGTCGTCGCCTTCAGCCGGCGCGACGTGTTGATGCTGCGCGACCAGATCGCCGCCAGCGGTCATCCCGTCTCAGTGATCTACGGCGCGCTGCCGCCCGAAGTGCGCAAGCGCGAGGCGGAACGCTTTGCGAGCGGGCAGTCGCACATTCTGGTGGCCACCGACGCCATCGGCATGGGCCTGAACCTGCCGATCCGCCGCGTGCTGTTCAGCACGATGACCAAGTTCGACGGCCAGGACGACCGCGAGCTGAATGAATCGGAAGTGCACCAGATCGCAGGCCGCGCCGGGCGCTTCGGCATTCACGAAGAGGGTTTCGTCGGCGTGCTGGCGGAGGCGGAGCCTGCGGCGCAGCGTGTCTTGCGCGAACTGCTCGCGAAGACGCCGCGTGCGCCGAATCCCTTCAAGGCGCCGGTCGCGCCCAACGGCTGGCACATCGACACGATCTCGGCACGCCTGCACAAGACAAAGCTGCGCGACGTGCTCGACGTATTCATGGCGCAACTCAAGCTCGACAACGCGCACTTTGCGGTAGCCGAGCTGGAGCAGATGCTGGAACTCGCCGAAGCGCTGGACACAAGCGCCGCCAAGCTGACGCTGAAAGAGCGCTTCATCTACGCGCAAGCGCCCGTGGACACGCGCACCGAATCGCAGCGACTGGAGTTCCTGCAGTGGAGCAGCAGCCACGCGCTCACCGGCAAAGCCGGCACGCCGTGGTTCCTCGATCAGGTGGACGGCCACAGCCGGCTGGAACGCATGGAACAGGCGCTGCGTGCGTGTACGCTGTGGCTGTGGCTCGACCTGCGCTTTCCCGGCGCCTACGGCCACTTGGAAGCCGTACACGCGCTGCGCGGCCAGTTGAACGACGGCATCGAGCGCCAGCTCAAGGGCAAGCGGCCGCTGGCGCAGATGCACCGGCAACGTGCCAGGGCGCGCGCGTGAGAGCACCCTCACGTGGCGCAAACGCCGCTGCCCCCCGCGCAACTGTCATCCCGGCGAACGCCGGGATCCAGGATAGCGAGCTGAGGGTGGATTCCGGCGTACGCCGGAATGACATACCAGGGAGACCGAGCAGCCCGGCAGAGTCGGATCCACCCGGGGCGCCGGTTTGAAAGCTCCACCGCGGCTGCGCTCTCTTCTCGAAGAAGGCTTGATCGACGGCGTCTCGCGCCAGCTCATGAGCGGCAAGGAGGCGCTTGTTTACGTCGTGCGCTGCGGCGACCAGATCCGCTGCGCCAAGGTGTACAAGGCGGCTGAGCAACGCAGCTTTCGGCAAGCCGTGGACTACACCGAAAACCGCAAGGTGAAGAACACGCGCCAGGCACGCGCGATGGCCAAGGGCACGAAGTTCGGCCGCGAGTCGCAGGAGGCGGCGTGGCAAAGCGCCGAGGTCGATGCGCTGTACCGCCTGGCCGGCGCCGGCGTGCGCGTGCCCAGGCCGTACAACTTCCATGACGGCGTGTTGTTGATGGAGCTTGTCGTCGACGCCAACGGCGACGCCGCGCCGCGCCTGAACGACGTGCAGTTCACTGCGGACGAAGCGCGCACGCACCACGCGACGCTGCTGAAGGAAGTGGTGCGCATGCTGTGCGCCGGCATCGTGCACGGCGATTTGTCGGAGTTCAACATCCTGCTGGCGGCAGACGGCCCGGTGATCATCGACCTGCCGCAGGCCGTGGACGCGGCAGGCAACAACCACGCGCAGCGCATGCTGCTGCGCGATGTGGGCAACCTGAACAACTTCTTCAGCCGCTTTGCGCCGGAGTTGCTGCACAGCCAGCATGGCGACGAGATCTGGGACATGTTTCGGCGAGGCGTGCTGCACCCTGGCGTGCCTTTGACCGGGCGCTTCACACGCGACCACGCGCCGGCAAATGTCGGCGACGTGCTGCGCGAAATCGACGACGCGCGCGCTGAGGAGGCGGCGCGGCGCTTGCGGCTTCAGGCGGTGCGCTGAAACTGACTCGGGCTCGTTGCGGCGAGGAAGGCGCGGCCTGTACGGGGATCTCGTGGACGCCGGCAAAGCGAGCGGGAGCTGCCGTTCAGCATGCAGGATTGGTCGGCTGCACGCGGCCATTGTGGAGAGCTCCACATAAGCAGCGGCTCCAGCCAAACGGAATCATGAAGTGACGGCACGCTCTGCGTCCCATTCCTGACCTCCACCCCGCCTGACCCGACTCACCCCATGGGTCGTTCGCTGCCCGCCACGATCGATACGCTGCCCCCGCAGCCCGGGCGCGACTTCCGAAAACGGCGAGGTGTCGCGTGCAAACGCCCTGGCTTGTGAGGCGCTCCAAGTCCCGGCGAGCGCGTCGAGGTCGTCAAAGACCCGGCGGTTGCGTGCCAGCCCGGGGCGACTGCCGCCACCCGCCAATATCGGGGCCACCCAGGCGTTGACGTTGCTGCCTTCACGATCAGCCTGGCGCTCGAGCCGAGTCGTCGCACGTTCGCCGAGTCCGCGAATTCTCAGTGTCGGCACGCCATCACCCTCGTTGTCACCGCAGGCTAAACCGGCTGCTCTTTCAACAATTTCAGCACTGCCTTGAACCGTTCGTGCTCGCAACTGCGCAGCCACTCGAACGCGACCATCTCCAAGCCGACGATTTGCGCGCCGGCGTGCCGCAGGCGCTGCATCGCCAGTTCGTGATTCCCGGCTGCGCGCGAGCCGCAAGCCGGCGCGACGACCCACACCTTCAGGCCTGCGTGCAGCAGGCCCAGCGCCGTCTGCATCAGGCACACGTGGGCTTCGCAACCCGCGATCACGACTTCGCGCATCGGCAGTTCGCGCACCGTGCGCAACACGTCGAGCAGGCCGTCGGCACAGGCGTCGAAATGCATTTTGGCGAGCGTTGTTTCGCAGCGTTCGCGAATCGCCGGCTCGTTGGGCCCCAGGCCGCGTGGGTTCTGCTCGGTCCCGATCACGGGGATGCCCAGCACCTTGGCAACATCGGCCAGACACACCGCCTGAGCGACTGCCTGCGCGCCTCGGTGGATGGCGGGCATCAGGCGCTGCTGGTAGTCGACGAGGACGAGGGCAACGTCGGATCGGGCGATCAGGTTCATGGGACAGCCATCATACGTTCGTGGTGTTCAAATATCGTCGCCTCTCACCCCGACCGACCCCGACCGAGGACCCCGATGAACGCTGCCCTGCCCACGCCCGCTGCTGCCACCGCACCGATGATGAGTTCGGCCGACTACCGCGAGTCGCTGCGCCGGCTCAAGCCCGTCGTTTACGTCGATGGCCAGTTGATCGAATCGGTGGCCGACGCGCCGAGTCTCGCGCCCGGGGTGAACGCACTGGGCTACACCTACGACATCGCACGCGACCCCGCCTTGGCGCCGCTGATGACGGCCACACAAAGCAGCGACGGCCGAAGCGTGAACCGCATGCTGCACGTCAATGAATCCGCAGGCGACCTGCTGAACAAGCTGGAGGCGGTGCGCATCATGTGCCAGGAAACCGGCTGCGCGCAGCGCTACCTCGCGCACGACGCGCTCAACGCGCTGGCGCAGGTGAGCGCAAGAATCGACGACGCGCGCGGCAGCACCGAACATCGCGCGCGCTTCACGGCGTACCTGAAGCATGTGCACGACAACGATCTGTCGCTCGGCATTGCGATGACGGACGCGAAAGGCGACCGCTCGAAGCGCCCGCACCAGCAGGCGAACGCCGACACCTATGTGCACGTCGTCGAGCGCAACGCCAAGGGCATCGTGATCTCGGGAACGAAGGCGATCGTTACGGGTGCCGCCTACATGCACGAGTTCCTCGTCATGCCCTGTCGCAACATGACGAAGGAAGACGCCGACTTTGCGGTGTGCTGCGCCGTGCCGGTCGATGCACCTGGCATCACCATCGTCGCGCGCCCCGCCGGACGCCCCGGCGAGAAGCTCGAACACGGCGCGGCTCTCTTCTCGCGGCGCTACGGCCAGTCCACCGGCGTCGTCATCTTCGACAAGGTCTTCGTACCCTGGGAGCGCGTGTTCTACGCCGGCGAGTGGGAGCACTCCGCCGCACTCACGTACAACTACGCGACCCACCACCGCCACACCTGCATCGCCGCGCGCGCCGGCTTTGGCGACCTGCTGATCGGCGCGGGTGCGCTGATGTGCGAGGCGAACGGCTTCGACCCGGGCGCCGAGCCGAACCTGCGCGAGCCGATGATCGAACTCATCAAGATCACGGAAGGTTTTTT
Source organism: Rhizobacter sp. (assembly GCA_031396305.1). GTDB lineage: Bacteria > Pseudomonadota > Gammaproteobacteria > Burkholderiales > Burkholderiaceae_C > JAEMQF01. Next base: position 11,138 of record JANNKM010000250.1, on the reverse strand, counting down.
CGCCTGCGGTGTCGCGGCCAGCGTGTACGGCACGCGCGACGCGTACAGCGGCAGCTTCATGCCCGAGCCGGTGTTCGCGAATATCGGCAAGCTGCTGCTGGCGACGCAGATCTACGACATGCACCGCCTCGCGCATGAAGTTTCGGGTGGCCTGATCGTCACCTTGCCCGGCCCCGACGAAGACCACAACCCCGCCACCGCGGCAATCCTCGCCGAAGTGCTTCGCGCCAACCCCGCCGTGCCGTACGACAAGCGCATCGAAGTCGCGCGTTTCATCGAGGACTTGACAGCGTCGTACCAGGGCGGCTGGTACTCCGTGATCAGCCTGCACGGCGGCGGCTCGCCCGCGGCGATGAAGCAGGAGATCTGGCGCCACTACCCGCTGGGGAACAAGGTGGACCTTGTGGAGCGACTCCTCGAGCGCGGCGTGCTTCAGTCAAACACTCGCGACGAGACGCGCGCCATCACGCGCAATCGCCAGCCGGGGCGTTGCTGCGACATGGGGTGCACGCTGCCCGGGCAGGCGGTGATGGTGGCGTTGCCGGCTTCGACGAAACCGGACCAAAACGACGCATAGCGCGCGACCGTCTTTCGACTATTCGCCTGGCTCGTCCGAAGGCTCGCCCGGACTTCCTGGCAGCTTGAGATTCTCGATCGGCCCGCGCCCGCTGGCCGCGCTGATGAGCCCGAGCACCCGCGCCGGTTCGCCGTCGACCTGGGACCAGGCGAAGCGCCAGGTCCAGTTGCCCTGCCCCATCACGCCGGGAATGTTCATGCGATGCCGGCTGTCCAGGCCCAGCACGTCCTGCATCGGGAAGATCGCCAGGTTCGCCACTGACTCGCTGGCGGCGCGGATCATCGCCCAGTGAATGTCGTGTTCGCCCGCGGCGAGGTAGCTGCCCGCAAAGACACGCTCGCGCGGCGCTGCGCTGTGCCACCAGCCCAGAGTGGTGTCGTTGTCGTGGGTGCCGGTGTAGACGACGCAGTTGCGAACGCAGTTGTGCGGCAGGTAGGCGTTGGTGGCGTCGCCGCCAAAAGCGAACTGCAGGACGCGCATGCCGGGGAAGCCGCAGGCGTCGCGCAGCGCTTCCACGTCGTCGGTGATCACGCCCAGATCCTCGGCGACGATGGGCAAGGCCCCGAGTTCACGCGCCATCGCGTTGAACAGCGCCTTGCCGGGGCCGCGCACCCAGCGCCCGTCGATCGCCGTGGGCGAGCTCGCCGGCACTTCCCAGTACGCGGCAAAGCCGCGAAAGTGATCGATGCGAAAGATGTCGGTTTGCGCGAGCGCGCGGCGCAGCCTCGCGGTCCACCAGCGCCAACCGTCCTGCAGCATGCGGTCCCAGCGGTACAGCGGGTTGCCCCAGCGCTGGCCGGTCGCGCTGAAGTAATCGGGCGGCACGCCGGCAACGACGCTGGGCTGGAAGTGCTCGTCGAGAAAATACAGGTCGGGCCGCGCCCAGCAGTCAGCACTGTGGTGGGCGATGAAGATCGGCAAGTCGCCCATGACCGACACGCCGCGCGAATTGGCGTAACGCTTCACCGACTGCCACTGCGTGTCGAAGCACCATTGCACGAACTGCCAGAAAGCGATTTCTGCCCGGTTCGCTTGCCGCGCCGCGCGCAGCGCTGCCGGCTCGCGGCGCGCCAGCGGCGTGCTCCACTGCCACCAGGGACGCGCGTGATGCGCCGCCTCAAGCGCCATGAACAACGTGTAGTCGTCGAGCCAGACCGATTCATGCTTGCACCACGCCGCCAGTTCGGCCCGCTCGGCGGCAGTGGCGCGGGCCTCGAAACCAGCGGCCGCGTCACGCAGGCGCTGCATGCGCCAGGGCGTGATGCGCTCGAAGTCGATGCGCGTCGCATCGAACCGCGGTACCTCTGCAAGTTCCAACCAGCCGCGCTCGACGAGCGGCTCGAGTGCCACCATCAGCGGGCTGCCGGCGAACGCCGAGACGCTCTGATAAGGCGAGTCGCCCGGGCCGATGGGCGTCATCGGCAGCACTTGCCAGACCTTCTGTCCCGCCGACACCAGCCACTCGACGAAGTGGTAGGCGTCGGGCCCGAAGTCGCCGATGCCATGCGGCCCGGGCAATGACGTGATGTGCAACAGCACGCCGCTGGCGCGTTGGTCCAGCTTCATGTGCGTCATCCCGGCGTACGCCGGGATCCACTTTCGCCAGGGCGATGATCGTCGTTCATGGCTGCGATCCTACCCAGGGTGGATGCCAGCTTTCGCCGGCACGACGGCGGGTGCGGGCTCGGGAACCAGGAACACCGTCGCCAGCGGTGGCAGATTGAGAAGTATCGATCGGCTGCGGCCATGGCACCGATGGTGTTCCACCGGCAACGATGCGCCGCCATTGCCGACGTTGGACCCGCCATAGAACGCGGAATCCGTATTCAGCACTTCGCGCCACGCGTCAGCCCCATCGGGTACGCCCAGCCGCATCTGCAGGCGCGGCACGGGCGTGAAATTGCAGACGACGAGCACCACGCTGTCCGCGCCGTCGCGGCGCGCCCAGGCGTAGAGCGACGTTTCCGCGTCGTGCGAAGCGATCCACTCGAAGCCTGCGCCCTCGCAGTCAAGACGGTGCAATGCGGCGTGCTCCACCATTAAATGATTCAGGTCGCGCACGAGGCGCTGCACGCCGACGTGGCGCGGATGCGTCAGCTGACCCCAGGGCAACTCACCTGCGTCGTTCCACTCGTTCGTCTGGCCCCATTCCTGACCCATGAAGAGCAGCTTCTTCCCCGGATGCCCCCACATGAAGCCATAGTAGGCGCGCAGGTTCGCGAAGCGCTGCCATTCGTCGCCGGGCATGCGCCCGAGGATCGAACCCTTGCCGTGCACCACTTCGTCGTGCGACAGCGGCAGCACGAAGTTCTCGCTGAACGCGTAGATCAGGCCGAACGTCATCTTGTCGTGGTGCCAGCGCCGGTGCACCGGGTCTTCCTGCATGTACTTCAGCGTGTCGTGCATCCAGCCCATGTTCCACTTGAAGTGAAAGCCCAGACCCCCGTGATAGGTGGGCGCGCTGACGCCGGCAAACGCCGTCGATTCTTCGGCCAGTGTCATCGCGCCCGGGCATTCGATGCCCACCACTTCGTTGGTGCGGCGCAGGAACTGGATCGCCTCCAGGTTCTCGCGCCCGCCATATTGGTTCGGCAGCCAGTTGCCGGCCTCGCGCGAATAGTCGCGGTACAGCATCGACGCGACGGCGTCGACACGCAGGCCGTCCACACCCTGGCGTTCGATCCAATAAAGCGCCGAGCCGACGAGGAAGTTGCGCACCTCATGGCGTGCGAAGTTGTAGATCAGCGTCTTCCAGTCGTGGTGGAAGCCTTCGCGCGGGTCCTGGTATTCATAGAGCGCCGTGCCGTCGAACTGCGCCAGGCCGAAGGCGTCGCTTGGAAAGTGCGCCGGCACCCAGTCGAGGATCACGCCCAGGCCGTGCGCCCGGCAGGCGGCGACGAAGCGTGCAAAGCCCTCGGGCGTGCCGAAGCGCGCGGTGGGTGCGTACATGCCCAAGGTCTGGTAACCCCAAGAGCCGTCGAAAGGATGCTCCGTGATCGGCATCAGCTCGATGTGGGTGAAGCCAAGGTCGGCGGCGTAGGCCGGCAGCGCCGCGGCGAGCTCGTCCCAACTGTGCCAGCGCCCATCGGGGTGGCGCCGCCAAGAGCCGAGGTGCACTTCATAGATCGAGATCGCCGCGTCGCGCCGGTTCGCTCTATCGCGCCCTGCCGGCAAGGGCGCGGCGGGTGGCAGCGTGGCGACAACACTCGCCGTCTCGGGCCGCATTTGCGTCGCGCGCGCGTAGGGGTCGGCTTTGAGAGGCAGCAGCGCGCCAGAGGCGGCGACGATTTCGTACTTGTAGCGATCGCCGGGCAATACATGCGGGATGAAGATTTCCCACACTCCGCCGCCATGACGCACGCGCATCGCGTGGCGCCGGCCGTCCCAGGCGTTGAAATCGCCGACGACACTGACGCGCCGCGCGTTGGGCGCCCACACAGCAAAGCGCACGCCATCCACGTCGCCCACACGCATCGGGTGCGCACCGAGAAACGTGAACGGGCGCAGGTGCGAGCCTTCGCCGAAGTAGTGCAGGTCGGCGTCAGCGATCAGCGTACCGAATGCATACGCGTCGGCGTAGCTGCCTTGCGCGCCATCGTCCCAGCGGACGTGCAGCCGGTAGTCGAAGCGGAGCTTGCGCCGCGGGACCTTGGCTTCCCACAGTCCGGCGGGATGGCGCTTTTTCAGCGTGGCGACGCGCCGACTCATTCGCGCATCGTCGGCGCCTTGCGCATCGAACAGCGCCACCTCGGCAGCCTGCGGCAGCATCGCGCGTATCCACAGCGCGCCGCTCGCGTCGGCGTGCAGGCCCAGCACCGCGAACGGGTCGCCGTGCTGCGCATGGACCAGGGCTTCGACTTCAGCGTCAGGCAGTGCGCCGAGCATCACAGGTGCGCCTTCAGGGGAACCGCGGCATCGCACGCCACGAGCGGCTCGGGGCTGCGCCCGGCCTCGAGCAACTTGCGCGCGGCCATGTGGTCCAGCGGCGCGTTCACGCTTTCGACGCAGACCAGCGCCGAGCCCACGTAGTGCAGCACCGAGAAGCTCGCCGGGCTCGCGCCCGCTCGCCGGTGGCGCTGGCCGACTTCGGGGATCAGGCCGGCCATCTGCAGGCGCATGCTGCCCTGCTCCGACCAGAACCACGGCAACGCGCGGTAGGGCTCTTCACGGCCGAGCAGCGTGGCCAGCGCGGTGCGCGCCTGGTCGTTGGCGTTCTGTACCGATTCGAGCCGCGCTCTTGCACCGTTGTCGTGGCGCGGGAAACTGGCGCAGTCGCCGATCGCCAGGATCGCCGGGTCCGAGGTGCGCATGCACGCATCGACATTGACCCCGCTGCCGCATTCCAGCCCGGCATCCTGCGCCAGCGTCTGCTCGGGCGCGGCGCCGATGCCCAGCACGAGCAGATCGACGAGCGTGGCTTTGCCATCCACCGCGATCGACATCAGGCGTTCGCCATCGACGATGAATCCGACCGCGGCCACGCCCAGTTGCACATCGATGCCGCTGTCGCGATGCGTGCGCAGCACGTGTTCGGCGAGCTCTTCCGACACCGAGCGCTGCAACAGGCGCGCCGCGGCCTCGATCACGCTCACTTCCTTGCCCAGGGCACGCGCCGAGGCGGCAATCTCCAGGCCGATAAAACCCCCGCCCAGCACGGTGAGGTGCTGCGCTGCCTGCAACTGGCTGCGCAAGACCTGGGCATCCGCCGCGCCACGCAGCACCGCGACGTTACCCAGCGATTGCGCAAGGTTGGGCAGGCGCCGCGCCCGCGCACCCGTGGCGAGCACGAGCTGTGCATAGCCGATTTCGCGTCCCGAGCGCAAGCGCAGCAAGGAGCGCGCGCGGTCGATCGTGGTCGCGGGGTCGGCGCGGTGCAGTGTGATCCCGGCGTCCTGGTACCACTGCGGGCTGCGGTGCGGCTGCAAAGCTTCCTGCGCATTCTTCAGGAAAGACTTCGACAGCGGCGGGCGCTGGTAAGGCAGTTCCGCTTCTTCACACACCAGGTGCACGCGAGCGCCCTGCCCGGCCGCCGCGAGGCCGGCACACAGCGCCGCCGCGGCGTGGCCGCCGCCGACGATGACGATCGTGCCGGTTGGCACTTCGCTCTCAGTCACACTCGATCTCCTCGCATCGTCTGGCGATTCGTCATACACCAGCCGCGGCTGGGGCTCCCCCTGGCGCGAACTCGCCGCTCAAGTTCGACGGCGAACAGCCGAAGAACCCGATTCGAGGGTTCTTTCCCAGGGACAGGCATTGTGCCTTGGCGATCCGCGGTGAACTTCAAACCGGCTGACCCTCACCGCCGTTGTCACACCCTGGCCCCTTGAGCTTTTACCTGGAGAACCTGACATGAACGAACGCTGGAATTGGCTGCCACGCTATGCCGTGGTGAGCGTCGTTGCCTTGATCCTTGCCGCCGCGCTGGGCTCGACGGATTTGTTCGAAAAGACGCGCCTGATCGGCAAGACGCTGACCGCGTCACACCTGGTGCGCTTCCTCGGCTTTGGTGGCGCGCTGGCCGTGCTCTGGCTTGCCGCTTATCGCGCAACGTCGGTTCTGCAGGAGCAAGGCGAGCGCTGGCGCATCGTCCAGTCGCTGCTGCTGCCGCTGGCGACACTGATCGTCGTGGCCAGTGCGCATCCGGTGATGCTGCTCATCGTGCAGCCGCTGATGGACAAGTCGCTGCGCCAGATCTTCGACTGGGTGTTCATCGCCGGCATCGTCGGCAGCGCGGGCTGGCTGCTGTTCTGCATGTTCGACGGCTCGGGTTCAGCCAAGGCAGCGAACAACGGCCCGGTGTTGCGGCGCGAGCCCGGCGAGCCGACTCCGTCCAGGATCTGACGGCGGGGTGCGCCTCAGGCGCGCTGCTCGGACACGCTCGAAAATTCACTCAGCCTCTTGCATGTCATCCCGGCGAACGCCGGGATCCAGAACGGTCGAGTGAGGCAAAGGGTGGATCCCGGCGTACGCCGGGATGACCGTTGCTCAGTCCAGCCGCAGCTGGCGCGCCTTGGCGGCCAGGCGCGACCTGAGCTGCTTCACCTTCAGTGGCGCGACTTCGTCGCCGGCTTGGCCGGCGCGTTCGTACCATTGAAGCGCAAGGGCTTCGTCGCGGCTGACCCCGTTGCCGTGTTCATACATCGAAGCGATCAGATACTGCGCCCCTTCGTGGCCGGCCTCGGCCGCGAGTTCGTACCATCGCGCAGCCACATGGTCGTCTTGCGGCACACCGCCACGGCCGAGCAGGTATTGCGTCGCCAGCTCGACCTGTGCGTCGACGTGGCCCAGCATCGCCGCCATGCGGAACATCTCGGTGGCGCGGTGCACGTCGTGCGGGAACGCGACGCTGCCCACGTCGTATTCCTTGCCCAACGCGTAGATCGCCTGGCGGTAGCCCTGCGATGCGGCTTGTTCGAGAAAGACACGCGCACCGAACGGATTGGGCGTACCGTCCTCGGTGGATTCACCCGAGCGCATCATCATCGCCGCGCTGTACTGCGACGCCGAGTCGCCGCCGATGGCGCACGCGATGAACACGCGAAACGCGCTTCTCGTGTCGCCCGCCGCATAGAACCGCGGGCCTTGGGCGCAGATCTCCTCTGCGTTTCCGGGGTGCGCCACACCGGCGCCGAAGCACAGCGCGACCGCGGCGACGAGTCTCAGACGACGAAACATGGCGCACCTCCCTTTGAGCAAGGCGCTTCGGCCTCGCTTGAGCGTCACCCTGTATAGCGGCTGATCTGGCTCATTTGTGAGGGCTCGGGATCGGGGAATGCGCTGAACCGCGAAATCGGTCCGACGCCGGGCAGCGGCGCGCTTGCCCCAGGCAGTGAAAGATTCACGGCGCACGAAAAGAGGGCCGCAAATGCGGCCCATTCTTCAACATCGCGCCACGCGGCGCGAACGCGCCAGGTCAGCCGCGCCCGTGCTTCGCAATCAGCGCTTTGGCTGATGCGAGCAGCGCCGCGCCCTTGAAACCTCGCTTGTCCATATCGGCGACCCATTCGTCGTCGACCTTGCTCGACAGCTTCACGAATTCCTCGGTCTCGGCCGCCGAGAAGGTGTAGATCGAATTGCCTCGATCCGTCGCCGACTTGCGCCCGTTCGGGTCATTGCCCTGTTGCGTCTTGCCCAGCCAGGCCGAGGTGGCCAGGCCGGAGTTCGCATCGATCACTTTCTTCAGGTCGGGTGCGAGCGAGTCGTACTTCGGCTTGTTCATCGCCATCACGAACGTCGTGGTGTAGAACGCCGGGCTGCTGGCCGGAAACTCGCTGTGAAACTTGGTGAGCTCGTGCACTTTCACCGAGGGCACCACTTCCCACGGGATGACGCAGGCCTCGACCGTGCCCTTGGACAGCGCATCGGGAATCTGCGGCAGCGGCATGCCCACCGGCGTGGCGCCGATCGAGCCCAGCAGTTTCGTCACCTGGCGCGTCGGGCCGCGCACCTTCATGCCCTTCAGATCGGACGCACTCCTGATCTGCTTGTTCACCGAATGGAACATGCCCGGGCCGTGCACATGCAACGCGAGAACCTGCGTCTCCTTGAACTCGTCGGGGCAATTCGTCTGGAAGTATTCCCAATAGGCTTTGGACGTCGCCTCGGCGTTGTTCATCATGAACGGCAGCTCGAAGACCTCGATGCGCGGGAAGCGCCCTGCCGTATTCGCCGGCAATGTCCAGGAGACGTCAACCACGCCGTCGCGCGCCTGGTCGTACAGCTGCACCGGCGTGCCGCCGAGCTGCATGGCAGGATAGGCCTCGAACTTGATGCGGCCGGCCGAGTCTTTCTCGACCTTCTCCATCCACGGCTTGTGCATCGACAGCCACACATTCGACATCGGCGCCATGAAGGTGTGGAACTTGAGCGTGACGCTTTGCTGCGCCAGGCCGATCAGGTGCGGCACACCGAGCGCGGATGCGGCTGCGCCTTGCAGCAGGGAACGACGTTTCATTGAATCTCTCCTTTGCGAAAATGGAACGAGCAGGAACTTAACGGCCAGCGGCTCGCGCGGCGCCCCAGGTTTACCCTAGGCTAGGAGCCCGGGCAACAGGGTCCGCAATGCTGCGATGTCCCCCGACTTCAGCAGCAAGACGACATCGATGTCCGCAGTCAGCCGCGGCTCGCCATACACGCTGGCCGCCACCGACCCGGTGATGCAGTACGGCAGGCCCAGGGCCTCCAGCGGCTCGAGAAACGGCGCGAGCGGGCCGGCTGGCGAGTCAGGTGCCGGCATACAGCAGCGAACGCCTGGCTTCGAACAGAAGCTGCTGCACCGGCCAGTCCGGGTGCTTGAGCCGCAGGCCGGCAACCTTCAAGCGAATACCCGCGTCGTACAGATCGGCAACCATCCGCAGCTTTTGTGCCGGGGTCATGCGCCGAAAGCCCGCGATCTGAACCGGATGAAGGGGTTCGTTCATGCGCACAATTATCCGCCCGCCGCCTCACGCGCCTGGCGCGCGGACTCTGTTAGATCAGAGGCTGAGAGTTTATCGGCTTGACTCCCTTGTATGTCATCCCGGCGAAAGTGCCACCCCGTGCTCGACACGGGGCCGGGATCCAGGACGATGGAGCGCGGCAAAGGGTGGATCCCGGCGTTCGCCGGGATGACAGTTGCTCTCCCCGAAGGGGCGAGGGAGCAATACCGGCCGCAGCAGAAAAACTCTCAAGCTCTCAGCCCACGTATTTGACCAACCACAACGAAATCGCCGGAAAGAACAGCAGCAACAAGGTGCGAAAGACATCGCTGATCAGAAACGGCATCACGCCGCGGTAGCTCTCGGCGATCGGCACGTCGCGTGCCATCGAGTTGACGACATAGACATTCAGCCCCACCGGTGGCGCGAGCAGGCCGAAACCCACTGTCATCAGCACCATGATGCCGAACCAGATCGCCACGCTTTCCTTGGGCATGCCGAAGTCCAGGCCCATCACCATCGGGAAGAAGATCGGAATCGTCAGCAGGATCATCGACAACTCGTCCATCACGGCGCCGAGCACCACATAAAGCAGCAGGATTGCGCTCACCACCATCAACGGCGACAGGCCCCAGGACAGCACCTCCTTGGCGAGTTGGTTCGGCACCTGCGTCAGCGCAAGCGCCGCGTTCATCAGGTCGGCACCGAGAAAGATCATGAAGATCATCGCCGACGCTTCAGCGGTGGAATAGAAACATTGCTTGAAGCCCGTCCAGGTGATTTCGCGGCGCAGCAGCGCGGCCACAAAAGTAGACGCCGCGCCGACCGCCGCGCCTTCGGTGGGCGTGAACTTGCCGGTGTAGATGCCGACGAACACGATGAGGAAGATGATCGCGATCGGCGCCACGCCGGTGAGCACGCGCGCCGTGATGCGCGGCAGGTCGTCGTCGTGCTCGGGGGCATGGCCGGGAACCAGGCGCACGTAGATCGCGATCGCGACCATGTAGCCGAGCATCGCGATGATGCCCGGGATCATCGCCGCGGCGAACAGCTTGGCGATGTTCTGCTCGGCCAGGATGGCGTAGATCACGAGCGGGACGGAGGGCGGAATCAGGATGCCCAGCGTGCCACCCGCGGCGAGAGTGCCGGTGGCAAGCCGCCCCGAATAACCGTGCTTGCGCAGCTCGGGCAACGCCACAGAGGTGATCGTCGCTGCCGTGGCCACCGACGAGCCGCAGATCGCGCCGAACGCAGCGCAGGCGAGCACGGCGGCCATCGCCAGCCCGCCGCGAAAGCGCCCCATCACGGCGGCGGCAAACGCAAACAGTGCCCTCGAGATGCCGCCCCGCGTGGCGAAGTTGCCCATCAGGATGAACAGTGGGATCACGCTCAGGTCGTAGCTCGCGAAGCGCGCGAAAGCCTGCGAATTGAGAAAGCTCGAGTACGGCACCCAGCCGGCCTGGAAGAGGTAGCCCACCGAGCCGGCAATGAACATCGCCGCGGCGATCGGCGTGCGGATCGCCATCAGCACGAGCATCACGCCGAAGATCAGCAGCGCCAGCGTGATGGGCGTCATGCGGGGGCGCGCTCGTCAAAACCGCGCACTGCCTGCACCAGCGCGATCAGCGCGCACAGCGCCAGCGGCGGAATCATCGCGCCGTAGACGATCCACTCCGGAAAGCCGACCATCATCGAACCCGACTGATTTTTCCAGGCGCTCAGGCCCCCGACCGTGGTGCGCCAGCACATCAGCGCCATCACGCCGGCCATCAGCAGCGCGCCCAGGCGATCCAGCCGCAACTGCGTGGCGGCGCGGGCGCGCGTGGTGAAGAAGTCGACGATGATGTTGCCGCGCCTGAATTGGCACCACGGCAGGAACAGCGCGATCGCGGCGCCCGCGGCGGAGCCTGACAGCTCGAAGTCGCCGACGATGGTCCAGCCCGCGGTGTTGCGCCCGATCAGGCTGACGCACGTCATCAGCGTGATCAGCGTCAGCAGCACGCCTGCGGCGATGGCGCAGAGCTTCGCCAGCGACTCCAGAAGTCTCACGTTGTCTCCTTTGTCTCGCTTCAACCCGGCGAACGCCGGGATCCACCGCTGGCGAAGTCGCCCTTCCGAAGCAGTGGATCCCGGCGTTCGCCGGG
>JANNKM010000234.1:0-10866 GCA_031396305.1 Rhizobacter sp. | reverse complement strand
CGCCATCGTGCCGACGCAAACACTGCGCCCGATGCACGTGGGCTTTGTGCTGTTCCTGTGCTTTCTGGTATTCCCGCTGAGCAGCCGCTTTCGCCACCGCATCATGTGGTGGGATTGGGGTGCTGCGGCGCTGGCCATTGGCATCGTCGTGTACCTGATCCGCGGCGGCGACGACTTCACCGACCGCAACACATCGCCCGCGCCGTGGGACATCGCCTTCGGCATCGCACTGATCGTGCTCGTGATGGAAGCGATGCGGCGCACCAACGGCTGGATCATGCCGATCATCACGTCGTGCTTCATCGCCTACGCGCTGCTGGGCCCGATGCTGCCGGCGCCGTGGACGCACAAGGGCTACGAAGTCGGGCGGCTGGTCGGCGTGATGTACATGACGCTGGAGGGCATCTATGGTGTGGCGGTGGACGTGTCGGCTTCGCTCATCATCCTGTTCACGATCTTCGGTGCGTTTCTGCAGCACTCGGGTGCGGGCAAGTTCTACATCGACTTCTCGTTCTCGGCGATGGGCGGCAAGCCCACCGGTGCGGGGCGCACCGTGGTGCTCGCGTCGTTTCTGCTGGGTGGCCCTTCGGGTTCGGGCGTGGCCACCACGGTGACGCTGGGCGCCGTGGCGTACCCGATGCTCGCCAAGGTCGGGTACGAGAAGAACGCGGCCGGCGGGCTGCTCGCCGCTGGGGGCCTGGGCGCGATCATCTCGCCGCCGGTGCTGGGCGCGGCGGCGTTCCTGATCGCCGAGTTCCTGAAGATCTCCTACCTCGACGTGCTGTTGATGGCGGTGATTCCGACGCTGCTGTTTTATCTGGCGCTGTTCCTCATGGTCGAGATCGACGCGCGCAAATACGGCATGGGCAACGTCGCGTTCGACAAGGTTGATTCGGTGTGGAACCTGACCCGCCACTATGGCTTTCACTTCCTGTCGCTGGTCTCGATCGTTGCCTTCATGATGCTCGGCTTCTCGCCCGTGCTGTCGGTGTTCTGGGCCACGATGGTGGCGTTCGCCACGAGTTTTCTGCGGCGCGACTGCGCGCTGATCTCCTACGACTTCTTTCAGGGCAAGGGCTCTCGGGTTCGGCATCTGTTGCAGTCGCCATTCGTGAGGGCGATGGAAGGCGGATCGATCGGCATGCTCAACGTCGGCGCCACATGTGCCGGCGCGGGCATCATCGTCGGCGTGGTCACGCTCACGGGCCTGGGCCTGAAGTTCAGCGGCATCGTCATCGACTACGCCGGCGGTTCACTCTTTCTCACCGCGCTGTATACCGCGCTGGTGGTATGGATCGTCGGTCTGGCGGTGCCGGTGACGGCGTCATACATCATCTGCGCCGTGATCGCCGCGCCGGCGCTCATCAAGCTCGGCGTGCCCGACTTCGCCGCGCACATGTTCATCTTCTACTACGCCGTGCTGTCGGAAGTGTCGCCGCCCACCGCGCTGTCGCCGTTCGCCGCGGCCGCCATCACCGGTGGCGACCCTTACAAGACGACGCTGCAATGCTGGAAGTACACGGTGCCCGCGTTCCTCGTGCCCTTCATGTTCGTGCTCGCGCCAGAAGGCCAGGGGCTGTTGCTGATGGGCTCGGCGAAGGCGCTCGCCACGGCAAGCTGGTGGTCGATCGCGCATGTGGCCCTCACCGCGGCGGTAGGCATCGCCGCGCTCGCCGCGGGCTTTCAAGGCTGGGCGTTGAAGCGCACCACACTACTCGAGCGATGCATGTTCATCGTTGCCGGCATCGCGCTGGTGGTGCCGAGCGCAGTGTCGGACGCCATTGGCTTCGGCCTGGTGATCGCCGCGCTGGCGATGCAGGGCTTTCGCAGGGAATTGCAGCCGGCCTGAACAGCGCGAAAGAAAATGCCCCGGGGCCTTCACCCCGGGGCGCCAAGCGATGCGTGCCGAGACTCAGCGGACGGCGCGGAACTCGATGCTCTTGGCTTTCAGCACGTTGCCCACCGGGAGTTCGTCTCCGCAGGCCTGCACGACCTTGCCGTCGCCCAAATCACTCGCAGCTCCGCCGGTGAACGTGGCCGCGCTTGCGTCGACCTGAAAACCGAACATCTTGAAGTCGGCCGCCGACGTGTAGTCATAGACCACGGCCTCGAGTTTGAATGCCTTGCAGGCTTCGTGGCTGCGGTCACGCTTGAAGATCACCGTCTCCGCCGCGAGCACGCCGCTGTTCATCTTGCCGGTCACGATGACCCAGCTGCCGGCAAGCAGGTCGTTCGCGGTGCCGCCAACGAAGACGGTCGCGGGCGACGTCGTGACGGTCGTGCCGTTCAGTTTGAACGAACCGCTCGGCGCATCGGGGTCGGTCACGGTGCCGGCAGCCTGCGTCGTGGCAACGATCCAGTTGGGCACGACGAACACGACGTTGGCGACAAAGACATTGGAAGCGTCGCGATGGCCCTTCATCCACAGCGTTGCGCCGTTGACGATGCTCGATGGATTGCCGTTGATGTAGCGTACGACAACACCCACCTTTGCAGCCGTCCCGCCGACCTTGAAATCGGCCGTCGAATTGGCCTCGCTGACCACGCCGGTGAGCAGTGCCAGCGTCGCGTTCGAGTCCAGGAACTCGACGCTCGTGGCCGTGACGAGCGAACCCACGGCCTGGCCCCTGATCTGCACGAGGCGGCTGTTCGCGAGCTGCGCGGCGTCACCATTGATGAACTGAGCGTTGGCGGCGCCAACCGCCACGCCGCGCACCTTGAAGCTTGCCGTGGACAGATAGTCGCTCACCAGGCCGATGAGACGGATCTCGCCATCCTGATCAGGCAGGAAGAAGCGAACCTTCCTGGCGATGATCTTGCCGCTGGAGAGTGTGCCGCGTACGATGACGCGCTTACCTTCTGCGAGGTCGCCGACCACGCCGTTTTCGAAAGTCGCACTGCTCGCGTCAACCGCGGTGCCACTGACCAGGAAGTCGGCCGGGCCAGCAAATTGCTGGATGCGCCCTTCCACCGCGGCGGGCGTTCCGTCCAGCAGGCGCGGTGCCTTGACGGCCTTGACGACTGTCGCTGTCAATACATTGCCGACCGGTGCTTCATTGGAGCGCACGCGCACGACGGCACCTTCGGGAATCTGGTTCGCATCGAACCCGACGAGCCGGGCTGTCGCGTAGTTCACCGTCAGGTCGCCGAGGGTGAAGGTGTTGGCGGTGACGCCAGTCGCGCTGCCGAAAAGCACGACACGACCCAAATCTTCGGGCGCCGTGACCTCGACGCGCGTCGCCTGCACGACGCGATTCGTGAAGTCGACGCTGCCATGAACCTCCACCCAGTCGCCGCCCTTCAACGCGGCGAGGTCGCTGGCGCCTTCGAACACGGTTTTGGCGTCGGTCTGGATCGTGATGCCGCGAATCATGAAACTGGCGCCGCCCAGGTCAATGCTCGCAACCTGGCCTCGCACTGCGGTCTCCACGATCACATGGGTTGCGGTTCCGGTGTCGGCACCGTCGGCGACGTCACCACTCAGCGTGACGCGCATGCCGAGCTTGAGCGCGCCGACGCTGCCGGCCGTGTCGTCGATCGTGACCGAGGCGCGGCTGTCGTCAAAGCGCACACCATTGACGATTACGCTGCCGAAGCCGCTGATCGTGCCTTCGTATTGCGCCGCCGGGGTGGCGGCCGCGCCGTTGTCCGACCCGCCACCGCCGCACGCGACGAGCAGGCCCATCGCTGCGGCGCTGAAGCCGGCGAGCACGCGTCTGAGTTGAGATTTCATGGTGGGTCCCTTTGAGTAGTTGCGAAAACTGCGCGGAACAAAGACGTTTATCAGCGCATGTCTGGGATTATTTTCCCAAGTATTAGAAAACGCAAGCTTGTTTTGGGACAAACAGACCAAATTTGGTTAACAATTGCACCATGGCGGTTTTCTGACCGCCTCTCAATTTCAGTTGCGAGCCGATGAACCTGCGTCACGCCCTTTCCGCTGCGGTGCTGCACCTGCTGCGACCGCTGGTTCGCGTACTGCTGCGTCACGGCGTGGCGTACGACGACTTCTCGGAGCTGGCACGGCGAACCTATGTCGCAGTCGCGCAAAGCGACTTCGCGTT
Organism: Rhizobacter sp.; assembly: GCA_031396305.1. GTDB lineage: Bacteria > Pseudomonadota > Gammaproteobacteria > Burkholderiales > Burkholderiaceae_C > JAEMQF01. The sequence continues at coordinate 6,802 of JANNKM010000234.1, read as the reverse complement.
GCGTGGCCGCAAGCAAACGGCATCGCGCATCTCCGTCATCACCGGGCTGAACCGCAAGGAAGTGGCGCGGCTGCAAACGCTCAACGCGCAAGGGGAGCCGGGCGAAACCGCGCTGGCCGCGACGATGAACCGCGCCGCGAAAGTGGTGCTCGGCTGGCGGCACGACCATTCCAACGGTGAAGCGCACGCGTTGGACAACGCACAGTTCTCGACGCTGGTGCGCAAGTACAGCGGTGACATGCCGGTGCGCGCCGTACTCGACGAATTGCGCCATGCCGGCGCGGTATCCATCACCGAGGACGGCCGCTACGTCCTGCGCGGCGAAGGCTACGTCCCGCAAACGACGGATTCGCGCAAGATCACGCTGTTGGGCCAGCACGCCGCCGACCTGCTGGGCACGATCGACCACAACCTCACCGCGCCTGCCGAGCAGGCGTTTTTGCAGCAGCGCGTGTTCGCCGACAACATTCCGCCCAAGCGCCTGGAGGCGGTGCGCGACGCGTTGCGCGCCGCCGGGCTGCAGGCACTGGGCAACGCACGCGAGCTGCTGGTGACCAACGACGCCGGTGACGGCGTCGCCACCGCCCAGGCACGTCGCGTCACGCTTGGCGTGTACTACAGCGAGGTGCCGGCAACCCCGGCGCCGGCATCGGCCGCCAACGAATCACCCCGCCCGCCAGGCGATGCTTCTGGAGATTCCGCATGAATTCGCGCACCCGCATCCTCGCCCGCCGCGGCGCCGCCTGGCTGCTCGCCTGTCTCGTCGCCGCCTGCGGCGTGGGACAAGACGGCACCGGCGCCGCACCCGACACTCAGGCCACCGGCGTCGTCACCGGATTTGGCAGCGTGATCGTCGACGGCGTGCCCTTTGACCTGAGCGGCGCCGACATCGTCACCGACGGCACATCCGGCCGCACCCAGGCCGACTTGCGCGTCGGTATGGTGGTGACGGTGAGCGGCACCTTGTCGGCCAACGCCACGGGCGGCAGCGCGACCAAGGTGGTCTACGAGAGTCTGTTGCGCGGCACACTCGACAGCGCCGCGGACACTACCGGTTTCTACGTATTCGGACGCCGCATCGACATCGATTCGACAACGCTGTTCGAGGGCGTCGGCAGTGCCGCCGAATTGCAGCCCGGTGCCCCATTGCAGGTTTCCGGCTTCTATCGAGGCGAAGGGTTTCGCGCCACCTGGGTGCGGCTCGAGGCGAGTGCCGTCACCCCCCAGTTGACCGGCTTCATCGCTGCGCGCAACGGCAGCGTCGTGCGTGTCGCCGGGCTGAACGTCGACATCAGCAGCGCCACGCTGGAAGGCGGTGCCGCATTGAACACGCTCGCCGTGGGCCAGGGCGTGCGCGTGGTGCTGCAGGCACCGCCGAGCGGCGGCGCGGCGGTCGCCACGCGCCTTGTCCTGCTCAGCGAAGGGCTGGCTGGCCCGCTGCGCAGGCTGTTGTTGCACAGCCTTGTCAGTCAATGGGATCCGCAGGCGCGAACATTCCTGCTGAACCGCCAAAGCGTGCGGCTCGACCCGGCCACCCAGTTCGTCGATGGCGACCTTGCCGACATCGGCGACGGCGCGCGCGTCGGCGTGGTTGGAACGCGCGGCAGCGACGGTGTACTCGTCGCCGAGCGCGTGCAGGTCTATCGACCGGCGATCGACGGCTATGTGCGCGGAGTGATTGCCAGCGTCGACCTGCCCGCGCGACGCTTCAGCGTGGAGGTCGCCCCGGGAGTGCAGGTTCAGGTGCAGCCGCGCACACTGCTCAGCGATTTGACCCTCGCAGGCGGCGGCCTGACCTTGGACAACCTGGCAGTGGGCAATAAAGTGCTCGCGCTGGGCTGGGTCAATGCCGGACGCATCGATGCCGGCCTCGTGCAGCGACTGCCGATCCTCACGCCGGGCTCGGGCATTGGTGGTCGGGTCACGAACGTTTCCGGCAGCACGTTTCAGATTCTCGGCACTTTGGTGACGACGAACAATGCACAGTTCTTCGACGCGCAGGGCCAAGCGCAGAATCAGGCGGACTTTTTTGCGGCGCTGCAGACCAACCCTGTGGTGCGCGCGGAAGGCCTGTTGCTCGGCAACTCCCTTACCGCCGCGGCGGTGCGTGCCGTGCCCTGACGCGGGCGCTGGCGTTCCCGCGCCCTTTGCGTCGGCTACTTGATGTTGAGCAGTGCCTTGATCTGCTCGAGCGCTTTCATCGCTTCGGCTTCGCGGTTTTCTTTCATCATGCGCTCGGCGTCGCCACGCAGGCGCCGCGCTTCATCGGTGGTGCTGGGCGTGTAGGTGCCGCCCTTCAGGGCAGCGTCCACCTTCTTCATTTCGGCCATGTAGGCCGGGCCGGCGACGGCCACATTCAGGGTCGCGCCGACGATAGCCGCGGCGAGAAATGCCTTGATCGTGTTCATGGGGTCTCCAGTTCAGGGTGAGTGGGTGTGCCGTAGGGTGCCCGGCAGCCTGGCCTGCATTCAGTCGGCCCCCGTGCCCCTTCCTTACACCGCAGCGGCGAGACCGCCTCAGGCGAATCGGCGTGCAGCCGCGAGCCGTCGAGCCGCCCTCGATGACCGCCTCGACGCCGGGTGAAGTCGCGTCGAGCGCGGCGAGTTGTTCGGGCGGCAGAGGCGCATCGGCTGCATCGCCCACGCAGAGCTCAGCACCCGAGGCAATCCAGGCGAGCTGGCGCTCCTGACGCAGCGCGTTCAAGGAGGCCATCAGCCCGCCTCAGATCTCAGGACCAGCCTGCGTCGACCACGAACTCCTGCGCGGTGATCATGCGCGCCGTGTCGGCGGCAAGGAACATCACCATGTGGGCGATGTCGGCACCGACGATTCGCCCCGCAATGCAATGGTTCGCGTCCATCGCCTGCTCCCCCGCGTCGTCCAGCCAGAGTGACACCTGGCGCTGCGTCATCACCCAGCCGGGAACGACGCAGTTGACGCGGATCTGGTCGCGGCCGACTTCCTTGGCCAGCACGCGGGTGAAGCCGGACATCGCCGACTTGCAGGTGGCATAGACCGACAGGTCGAGATTCTTGTTCTTCCAACTGACCGAGCCCAGGTTGACGATTGCGCCGCCGCCGCGCTCGCGCATCCCCCCAAGCACCGCCTGCGCGGCAAAATAGTGCGGCCTCAGGTTGACCGCCACGTTGCGGTCGAAGTCGACCAGACTCACCTTGTCCAATGCATGGCGCTGGTCGTTGGCGACGTTGTTCACGAGCACGTCGACTCCGCCGATGCGCTGCATCAGCGACGCGATCGCCGCTTGCATTGCCGCCACGTCGATCACGTCGCAGGCCTCGAAGTGAACGTCGGCGAGGCTGGCCGCCAGCGCCTGGCCCGCAGCCACTTCACGGTCCAGAAAACCGACCTTGCAGCCCTGCCCGGCAAAACCGCGCACGATGTCCGAGCCGATGCCGGTGGCACCGCCGGTGATGACCACGCTCTTGCCGCGCAGGCTGTTGTAGGTGACGCCGGCGTATTCGACCGTGGGGATGGGTTTGGAGCTCATGCCAAGATCGTACCGCCGTGCGCCGCTGCGCGGGCCATTCGCCAACGAATGGGGCTCCCGCTCTTGAGCAAATGTGGCTCCGCCACTTTGCTCAACCCCCAGGGCCACGAAGGGGCCCCTTCGTGGCCCGTGGGGCGGACGACGTATGTCGTCGGCCTGGGGGCGCTCTCAAGGAAATGTGGCTTCGCCACTTTCCTTGATCCCCGCGGGGGACGGCCGGCTTCGGCCGGCCTTGGGGCGCTCATCCGCCGTCGCGCTGCGCCTGCACCTTGCCCTCGGGGCGCTTGCCCAGGATGATCATGCCCAGCACCTCGTCTTCGTTCACGTCGCGGGTGTTGTAGGTGCCGACCATCTTGCCGTTCTTCATCACCGACAGCCGGTCGCTCAGAGAAAATACGTCGGGCATGTCGTGGCTGATCAGGAAAATGCCCACACCCTCCATCTTGAGCTGCCTGATCAACTGCCCGACCATGCGCGTCTCTTCAGGGCCCAGCGCCGCGCACGGCTCATCCATGATCAGGATGCTCGCGTTGAAGTACAGCGCGCGCGAAATCGCCACGGTCTGGCGCTGGCCACCCGAAAGGCGCCGCACCGGCACGCGGAAGTTGCTGAAGTTCTTGTTCAGCCGCGCGAACACCTTGCGCGCGTCGGCGTCCATGCGCAGGTCGTCGAGCGTGCGCCAGGGCGTCAGCAGTTCGCGGCCGAGGAACAGATTGGCCACCGCATCCAGGTTGTCGGCCAGCGCCAGCGTCTGGTAGATGGTTTCGATGCCGAGCGCCTGTGAATCTGCCGGGCTGCGAATGTGCGCCTTCTCGCCGCGGATCAGAATATCGCCGCTGTCGATCGGGTAGGCGCCGGCCAGCATCTTCATCAGCGTGGACTTGCCAGCACCGTTGTGGCCCAGCAAGGCGACGACTTCACCGGGGTGAAGGTTGACGCTGGCGTCTTCGACGGCGTGCACTCCCCCGAAGGCCTTGCAGATGTTGCGCAGGCTGACCAGCGGCGCGGTGCCGGTGGCGGGCGCTGCGATCGCTTCGCTCGTGGCGGTACTCATGTCCACTCTCCATCTTGCGGGACACGCCACCCGCGATGTGCACAGACGCTACACCCAAGCGAACGCCGCGGAACCGGCTTTGCCGGGCCGCTGGCGTTGCCCCCTTGGGGGGAGCGGCGTAGCCGCTTCGGGGGGGTCATTGTTCTCCGGTCCATTTGCGGTAAAGGACATCGAACACGACGGCTGCGATCAGCACCTGGCCGATGATGACCATGCGGTTGCCGATCGACACGTCGAGCAGCAGCATGCCGCTGTCAAGCGACTGCATGATCAACGCGCCCAGCACCGAGCCGACGATCGAACCGCTGCCGCCGGCAAGCGCCGTACCGCCGATGACCGCCGCGGCAATCACATACAACTCCATGCCGGTGCCCAGCGAATTGGTGCCCGCGTTCAAGCGCGCGATCGAGACGATCGAGGCCACGGTGATCAGCACACCCAGCAGCACGAAGAGCAGCAGCGTCACTCGCTTCACCGGAATGCCCACCAGCGCCGCCGCGTCGGGGTTGCCGCCCATCGCGTACACGTAGCGGCCGAACCTCGTGCGCCGCACGATGAACGAGAGCAGCAGCGCCACTGCGGCCCAGATCAGCACCGGTATCGGAATGCCTTGCGGCGCGTCCTTGTTGGGGATCTTGTAGCCGTTCATCGCCGCCGCAAATCCGATGACGATGACGATGGGCACCGCGGCGATCAGCGCGTCGACCCACAGCGCATTGCTCGGCACGTTGAAGCGGCGTTGCATGCGCCGCTTGTTGGCGACGCTGAATGCGACGGCCAGGCACATCACGCCGGCGAGCACCCAACTCGCCGTCACGCCGATGGCGCCGTCATAGCCGCCGCCCAGGCGTTGGAAGAACTCGTCGTTGACCGGCTGCGTCTTGCCATCGGCCACCAGAAACGCCGCGCCTCGGAAGGACATCAATCCGCCCAGCGTGACGACGAATGACGGCACGCCGAGCAACGCGGTCAGCGCGCCCTGGTAGATCGACACCGCAATCGCTACCGCCAGTCCTGCCAGCGACGCCGCCGGCCAGGACCAGCCCAGCGTGTACATCAGGTACGCCACGAGCACGCCGACGAAACCCATCACCGACCCGACCGACAGGTCGATGTGGCGTGCCACGATGATCAGCACCACGACTGTGGCGACGATGCCCACCACCGCCGTCTGCTGGGCAATGTTGTAAAGGTTCTCGGGCGACAGGAAGATCCCGCCGGTGAGCATATTGAATGCCAGCGCGATGGCCACCAGCACGCCGCCCATCAGGATCATCCGCCAGTCGAGTTCAGCGTGGCGCAGCGATTGCACGATGCTGCTCATGACGCATTGCCTCCTTCACGTTTGTGTAGCAGAAGAACAAACGCGGGCATGCCGCCCGCGTCTTGATCGCTCGAGCCGGGTCGGTACCCCCGGATCTGGTGCCTACTTGCAGGCGCCGGGTGCCTTGTCGCCGCTGACGCCCTTGCAGAGAGCATCCTTCTTGATCCAGCCGGCCTTCACGACCACGTCGAGGTTGTCGCGGGTCACCGGAATCGGCTTGAGAAATTGCGCATCCAGCGCCACTTTCTTCTCGCCGCCACTCCACGACGTCGCGCCTGCCACCTTCTTGCCGGCGCCCAGCGCCGACGCCGCGGCTGCTGCTTCACGACCCAGGTCACGCGAGTCTTTCCACACCGACACCGTCTGCGAGCCCAGCGCCACGCGGTTCAGCGCGGCGTGGTCGCCGTCCTGTCCCGACACGGGAATGCCCTTGATGCCCTTGGCGGTCAGCGCGGCGACGACACCGCCTGCCATGCCGTCGTTGGAGGCGATCACGGCGTCGATCTTGCCTGCGTTCTTGGTGATGATCTGCTCCATGTTCTTCTGCGCCACCTCGGGCTTCCAGCCGTCGGTGTATTCCTCGCCGACGATCTTGATGTCGCCCTTCTTCACAGCGGCGTCGATCACCTCCTGCTGGCCACCGCGCAGGAAGTTGGCGTTCGGGTCGGTGGGCGAGCCCTTGATCATCACGTAGTTGCCCTTGGGCTGAGCCTTCAGCACGGCGCGTGCCTGCATGCGGCCCACTTCAACGTTGTCGAAGGTGATGTAGAACACGCCGGGCGCTTCGATCAGGCGGTCATACGCGACCACCGGAATGTTCTTGGCCTTGGCCTTGGTCAGCGCCGGCACGATCGCGTCCTTGTCCATCGCCAGAATGATCAGCGCCTTGGCGCCCTTGGCGATCAGGCCGTCGATG